>NZ_JBDPLY010000006.1:0-286940 GCF_039871695.1 Actinomadura sp. B10D3 | reverse complement strand
TTGCCTCAAAGAAATCCCAGACCATCCAAAAGATGATCACGGGGCGGTCCAGCCCACAGGCCGGACCGATAAAGGCACTGGCTTTTAACACGCTGTTGAGTTCTCAAGAAACGGACACCCACCGCGCCGGACCCCGCTCTCACGGTCCCGACTCCGGGGCAACCCTTCTAACTTACCTGGTTCGTTCCCGTTGTCAAGTCGATCGGCGAAGATCTTTTCGACGGTTCGAGGACGTTCCAGGCCCCACGCGACGAAACATCCCCAGGTCGAGAACCTGGCGAGATCGTTTCGTAGGGAGTGCCCTGCGGGCCGGCCACCTTGCGGCGTCCTGCATCCCGTCCGGGCCTGCCATTCAAGAGTACCCCGGCCCGAAGCAAGCTGCGAACCGTTTTCCTCTGTTGGCGTCCCCCGGGGCCGTCCGCCTGTCGGCGTCCCGCATCCCCTTGGGGCACGACAGAGATTAAGCAGCCCCGGAGTGTCCGTCAAATCGGCCTGGCCGCCCGCGCGCCACCGTGCCGGAATGCCCAGGTCACGCCCGGTTCAGGCAATCGGGATCAAGGCCATGTCAGCGCGATGTCAGTGTCCGGACGCCGATGTGCGCGTGCTGTCAGCGGCCTGCCCCACGGTGGTGATCGTCACAACGAAGGACATGCGAGAGGCACACGACACATGGACGAAGTGATCCGCGCAGAGGGACTGCGCAAACGGTTCGGGGACACCATCGCGCTGGACGGGGTGGACATCACCGCGCGCCGGGGCATGGTGCTCGGTGTCCTCGGGCCGAACGGGGCGGGCAAGACGACGGCCGTGCGCGTGCTGGCGACGTTGCTCGAACCCGATGCCGGCCGGGCGGAGGTGTGCGGCTATGACGTGCTCAAGGAGCCGGTACGCGTCCGCGCGAAGATCGGGTTGACGGGGCAGTACGCATCGGTGGACGAGGAACTGACCGGCACCGAGAACCTGGTGATGATCGCGCGCCTGCTCGACTTCGGCCGCCGGGAGTCGAAGGCGAGGGCGCGGCAGCTGCTCGACCGGTTCCGGCTCACCGAGGCCGGGTCGCGCGCGGTGAAGACGTACTCGGGCGGGATGCGCCGCAGGCTCGACCTGGCGGCGAGCCTGATCAACCATCCCGAGGTCATCTACCTGGACGAACCGACGACAGGGCTCGACCCGCGCGCCCGCAACGAGGTCTGGGAGACCGTCCGGGAGGTGGTCGCCGACGGGGCGACGGTGCTGCTGACCACCCAGTACCTGGAGGAGGCGGACGCGCTCGCCGACCGGATCGCGGTGTTCGACCACGGCCGCGTCATCGCGCAGGGCACGGCGGACGACCTGAAGGGGCGGATCGGTCAGCAGACCCTCGTGGTCCGCGCGGCCGAGCCGTACCGCGTCGAGCAGCTCGCCGCGATCGTCGCCGAGCTGACCGGGGAGCGGCCGGAGGTGCAGGCGCCCACCGGTCTCGTCACGGCGCCCGTCCACGATCCGCGGCTGCTGTCGGCGCTCGTCCGGCGGCTGGACGACGCGTCCATCGTGGCGGCCGAGCTGGCGCTGCGGATGCCGAGCCTGGACGAGGTGTTCCTCACACTGACCGGTCACCTCGCCGATGACCCCGGGCCCGAACTCGTCACCGAGGGGAGCGTGGCATGACCGCGATCACCGTTGACAGCCGTCCGGCCGCCGGGGAGCCGCCGGCGCGTATCAGCCCGCGCCGGACGCTGCGGCACGGCCTGACCTTGGCGTGGCGGAACCTGGCCCAGCTGAAGCATTCGCCGGAGAAGCTGCTGGACACGACGCTGATGCCGATCGTGTTCCTGCTGCTGTTCCTGTACGTGTTCGGCGGCGCGGTCGCCGGCGACACGCGTTCCTACCTGCAGCAGTTGCTGCCGGGCCTGGTCGCGCAGATGGCGATGTTCGCGACGATGGGGTTGGGGACGGCGCTGAACGAGGACATCCACAAGGGGGTGTTCGATCGGTTCCGCAGCCTGCCGATCGCCCGGTCGGCACCGCTGATCGGCTCGGTGCTGGGAGACACGGCCCGGTTCATCACCGTGATGACCGTGCTGGTCGGGTTCGGGTCGATCCTCGGGTTCCGGTTCCACACCGATCCGCTGTCGGTGCTGGGGGCGTTCGCGCTGGCGTACGTGTTCTACCTGGCCGTCTGCTGGATCTCCGTTCTGGTCGGCCTGGTCGCGCCGACACCGGAGACCGTTCAGGGGCTCGCGTTCATCTGGGTGATGCCGCTGACGTTCGGCAGCAGCGTCCTGGTGCCGGACACGTCCACGATGCCGGGCTGGCTGGAGGCGTGGACGAAGGTGAACCCGGTGACGCACCTGGCGGAGTCGGTGCGCGCGCTGACCATCGGCGGGCCGGTCGGCAACCACGTCTGGTACACGCTCGCGTGGGCGGCGGGCATCGTCGTCGTGACGTTCCCGCTGGCCATGCGCATGTATTCGCGCAGGGCCTGACCGCCATGCCGCGCGTCGCGCCGGCCCGGACACTCGATTCCCGGGCCGGCGCGGCGGCAGGCCTCAAGCGAACCGCCCGCGCCCACCACCTCACACGGACGCGACCAGATCGCCCGCCTGCTCGAAGACCTCGCCACGGGTAATCCGGCGGCCTCGCTCGTACGCGTCGCTGAAGGCGTCCTCCCCGAGGACCTCGCGGACGGCCGGCAGGGTGCGCCGGACCTCGTGGCTCGTCATGTCCCGATACCCGTGCAGGCTGTGCGCGGTACCGAGCAGCTCGGCGGCGCGGACGTGCGCGCCGCACGCGGCGGCGTACGCGGCGAGGCCCTCGATGAGGGACGCCACGTTCGGATTGCCCATGAGCGGGTCGTTCTCCAGGCCGCCCAGCGCACGGCCGTGCCACCGCCGCGCCGCCTCCAGGTCGCCGTCCTCCTCGGCGAGGCAGCCGAGGCGGCTGAAGGTCCGGCGGGACGCCTGCACGAAGTCGGCACGGTGCCCGCGCGATTCCACCCACTTGTACGCGCGGTCGGCGTGCTCGCGGGCGTCGTCGCGGTCCCCCTCCAGGAGGGCCAGCTCGCACAGCAGGAGCGAGCAGCCGGCGGCGTCCGCGAACTCGCCGATCCGTTCCGTCTGGGCCACGGCGCGTTCGAGTTCGGCGCGGGCGCGGACGGTGTCGCCGAGCTGGGCGCGGGCCTTGGCGAGCTGGGCGAGGATGGCGGAGCCCTGCTCGGGGCTGACCCCGGTCGTCGCGTACTCGTAGGCCTCGTCGCCGAGCCGGACCGCCTCCTCCATCTCGCCGCGGGCCATGGCGAGATGGACCATCGCGCTCAGCGCGACGATCATCCCGAACCGGTCGCCCAGCTCGTGGAACCGGGCGTAGCCGTCGGCGGCGCCCTCGGCGGCCTCGGAGAGGTCGCCGAGGTTGATGCCCACGTGGGCGAGGACGACGCGGGCGACGGCGCGGACCCACGGGTCCGGGTGCTCCTTGATGCCGCCCATCCGCCCGCGGATCTCCTCCATGTCCCCGGTGAAGATGCTCAACGCCGGCCGGGCCAGGGCGAGCATGGGATGCATCGGCGCTTCGGGCATCCGGGCGGTGGCGTCCTCCAGCGTCCGGTGCATCGACTGGGCGGTGGGCCCCGGCTCCACGGTCATCTCGCGGACGACGTTGGCGGCGACCACGCAGAGCGCGTACTCCTCTTCCAGCCCGGGCGGGGCGGTGTCGCCGGCCATGTCGCGGACGGCGAACGTCCAGCCGCTCGCCTCGCGTTCCATGTCGCGCACGACCCAGAACCACACCAGCCCGGCGACGAGCCGCAGCCCCGACTCCACGTCGCGGGTCTCGGTCACGTGCCGGAACGCGATGGTGAAGTTCTCCCGTTCGGCGGCCAGCCTGGACGCCCACCGCAGCTGGTCGCGGCGGCGCAGCTCGGGCTCGGCGCGTTCGGCGAGGCCGACCAGGTAGGCGACGTGCGCGTCGCGGACGCGGCGGGTCTCGCCGGCCTGCTCCAGCCGCTCCCCCGCGTAGACGCGGACGGTCTCCAGGAGCCGGTAGCGGACGTCGGTGTCGCCGTCCGCCATCACCAGCGACTTGTCGATCAGGGCGGCGATCACGTCGATGACGTCGTGCGGGTCGGGCGCGTCCAGGGCGCACACGTGGACGGCGGCGTCCGGGGTGGCGCCGCCCGCGAACACCGAGAGCCGGCGCAGGACGACGCGTTCCACGTCGTCCAGCAGGTCCCAGCTCCAGTCGACGACGGCGCGCAGCGTCCGGTGCCGCGGCAGCGCGGTGCGGCTGCCGCCGGCGAGCAGCCGGAACCGGTCGCCGAGCCGGGCCGCGACCTGCCCGGACGTGAGGGAGCGCAGCCGGGCCGCGGCCAGCTCGATGGCGAGCGGGATACCGTCGAGCGCCCGGCAGATCGCCACGACGTCGGCGACGGTGGAGCCGTCCACGGCGAAGCCGGGGCGGACGGCCGCGGCGCGGTCGGCGAACAGCCGCACCGACGCGTAGCCGAGGGCGTCGGCGGGGGCGGTGACGTCCTCGTCCGGCAGCGGAAGGGACGGCACCGGGCACAGCGCCTCGCCGGTGATGCCGAGCGGTTCGCGGCTCGTCGCGAGGATGCGGAGGCCGTCGGCCTGCGCGACGAGGTGGTCGGCGAGCCGCGCGACGGCGTCGACGAGATGCTCGCAGTTGTCGAGGACGACGACCGTCCGCTTGGTGGCGAGGAAGTCCGTGAGGCGTTCGAGGGGCCGCACGGCGGCGCGTGTCTCCGCGGGGCGGACGGTCTCCGGGACGCTCAGCGCCGACAGCAGCGCCTGCACGACGTCGTCCGGGTCGGTGACCGGGGCGAGCGGGACGAACCACACCCCGTCCGGCATCTCGTCGAGGAGCGCGGCGGCGCTCTCCTCCGCGAGCCGCGTCTTGCCGGCGCCGCCGGGGCCGGTGAGGGTGACGAGCCTGGTCTCGCGGAGCTGCTTGCAGACCCGCTTGGACTCCTCCTCCCGGCCGACGAAGCTGGTGAGCTGCGCGGGCAGGTTGGTCCGAGCGGACCGCGGCAGGGCCGACGCGGGTTCGAGCGCCGCAGGAGCGGCCGCGGGCTCGCGCCGCAGAATCGACAGGTGGACGCCGGCCAGTTCAGGGGACGGATCGACGCCGAGCCGGTCGGCGAGGGCGCGCCGCGTCTCCTCGTAGACCTCCAGGGCGTCGGCCTGCCGTCCCGCCGCGTACAGGGCGCGCATCAGCTGGCCGCGCAGCCGCTCGCGGAGCGGGTTCGCCGCGGCCAGCGGCTCCAGCTCGGCGACGGGCGGGAAGGGCAGGCCCGCGGCGGTCTCGGCGTCGATCCGGTCCTCGACGGCGGCGAGGCGCAGCTCCTCCAGGCGCGTGATCGTCGCGCGGGCGAAGTCGGCGTCGGCCACATCGGCCAGCGCGGGACCCCGCCACAGCGCGAGCGCCGCCCGCAGGCCGTCCGCCCGCCGCCCGGCGTCCCGCTCCGCGCGGGCGGAGGCGACCCCGCGCTCGAACGCGACCGCGTCGATCTCGCCCGGGTCGATGCCGAGCCGGTAGCCGGCGGGGCCGTGCTCGACGACGTCCCGTCCCGCGACGCCGCGCAGCCGGGACACGAGCGCCTGCAGCGCGTTCCCACCGGGCGGCGCGCCGTCCCACAGGTCGTCCAGGAGCCGGTCGGCGGACACCGGGCGGCCCGCCTCGGCCGCCAGCCGGATCAGCAGGGCGCGCAGCCTCCGGCCCCCGACCTCGACGGGCCGCGCGGCCGCGTCCCGCACGTCGAGCGGGCCCAGGATGCCGATGCGCACGGTGCCCCCTTCCCGCCTGCCATTGTCGCCGATGTGTGGTTCTCGCGTGCCGGGTACCTGTCCGCTATGCCCAGAGCACAGATCAAGGACGAGAAGAAGTACCAGAAGCTCCGCGAGAAGGGCGAGAGCAAGGAGAAGGCCGCGCGCATCGCGAACGCGTCCGCGGGTCAGGGGTCGAGGAAGGTCGGCCGCAAGGGCGGCAAGAACCCCTCGTACGACGAGTGGACGAAGGACGAGCTGATGAAGCGCGCCCGCGAGATCGGCATCGAGGGACGTTCCTCGATGAACAAGTCCCAGCTGGTCAAGGCGCTGCGCGACCACTGAATGGAACTCGTCTTCGTCCTGGACTGCCGCGCCCCCGACACCCTGGCCGACTTCTGGGCCGCCGCGCTCGGCTACGAGCGCGGCGGTTTCGACCCCCCGTACGTGAAGCTCACGGACCCGTCCGGGAACGGGCCGCGCATGCTCCTGCAGCGCGTCCCGGAACCGAAGACCGTCAAGAACCGCATGCATCTCGACCTCCGCGTGGCCGACATGGACGCGGAACTGGCCCGTGTCACAGGCCTCGGCGCCACCGTCGTCCGCGGCCCGTTCGTGGACGACGGCTGGCCGACGACGGTCCTCGCGGACCCCGAGGGCAACGAGTTCTGTGTGATCGTCCCGCCCGGAGAGGAGACCCCATGAACGCGGTCGTGGACACCGCGCGCAGGCAGGCCGAGGAGTACGCCGGCGACGATGACCGCCCCCTCGGCTCCTACCTCGGCACGCTCGCCGTCTACGGCGTCACGGCGGGCACGCTGGCGCTGCTGGGCCGGCGGCTGCGCGACCGGCCCCCGGCGATCGGCCTCGCCGACCTGGCGCTGATGACCGTCACGACGCACAAGCTGTCCCGCCTGATCGCGAAGGATCCGGTGACGAGCCCGCTGCGCGCCCCGTTCACCCGCTACTCGGGGACGGCCGGTCCAGCGGAGGTCGCGGAGGAGGTGCGCGGGAAGGGCGTCCGGCACGCCGTCGGCGAGCTGGTCACCTGCCCGTTCTGCACGAGCCAGTGGGTCGCGACGGCCTACGCGGCGGGCCTGGTGTTCGCGCCGGAGGCGACCCGGCTCGCCGGCACCACGATGACGGCGGTGGCGGGCTCGGACTGGCTCCAGCTGGCGTACGCGCGGCTGCAGCGGTCCGCCCAGGACTGATGCCCCAATCGCCACGTTCTTTACGTTTGCCCCAGTGATGCCGGGTACGGCGAGTTCATGGATCTCGCATTCCTCAAGCCGCTGTATCACCGTCCGGGCCCCTACGTGTCGGTGTACGCCGACCTCACCCGGACCACCGAGGACGCGACCAAGGCCGCGGAGCTGCGGTGGCGCGCGCTGCGCGCGGACCTGGAGGCGCAGGGCGCGCCGAAGGACACGCTCCGCGCGGTCGGGCAGACCATCGACGAGGAGCTGACGCTCCGCCGCTCCGAAGGCATGGTCCTCTTCGCCGCGGACGGCGCGGTCGTGTACAGCGAGCGTCTCCCCCACGGCCCCCGCACCCCCCACGCCACCGTCGCGCCGCTTCCCGACGTCCTGCCCTACCTGGCCGAACGCGGCGAGCGGTTCCCGCATCTCCTGGCGGTCGTGGACCGCCGCGGCGGCGCCATCGACTGCGTCACCGCCGACGGGAGGCACGACCACGTCGACGTCGAGGGCGACGAGGAGTACCCCATCCGTAAGACGAAGGCGGGCGACTGGAACCAGTCGCGCTTCCAGCGCTCCTCGGAGAACGTGTGGAAGCTGAACGCCAAGAAGGTCGCGCACGAGATCGACCGGGCGGCGGAGCGCTGCGGCGCCCAGGCCATCCTGATCGCCGGCGATACCCGCGCCCGGACGGCCGTCCTGGAGGAGGTCTCGGAGCACGTCCTGGAGCACACCGTCGAGGCCGACAAGAACACCACGGTCGACGACCCGGACCTCGAAGCCGAGCTGCGCCGCCTCCTGCGATTGAAGACGGCGGAGCGCGTCATGACCGTCGCCGAGCGCTTCGACCGCGAGCTGGCGAACGGCCAGCGCGCCGTTTCGGGCCTGACCCCGACCGTCGAGGCCGTCCGCCAGGCCAGGGTGGAGACGCTGCTGCTGTCGGACGAGGAAGTAAAGGACCACCTGTGGATCGGCCCCGACCCGCTGCACGTGGCGGCCACGGCCGAAGAGCTCCGGGACGAGTTCGGCGTGGACGCCCCCCGCGAGGACCGAGCAGACGCCGCCCTGATCAGGGCCGCCACCGCAACCGACAGCGAGCTGGTCCTCCTCCCCACGAACGGCACCCCGAAGAACGACCAGGTAGGAGCCGTCCTCCGCTACACCGCCTAGAGAACAGGGGCAAGGGTCGGAGCCTCGACATCGGGGTTTCCAGGGGTCGCCGCCTGGGCCAACACGACGAAGGAGTGGCGGCCCGCGCTTTCCGCGGGCACACCACTCCCAACTCGTTCGTGGAGCTATGGGGATTCGAACCCCAGACCTCCTCCATGCCATGGAGGCGCGCTACCAACTGCGCCATAGCCCCTCGGTCGTGGAAAAGCTTAGTGCACGCGGGGAGCGGTTGGGACGCGCGGGCCGCGGAGTGTCATGACTCCGCGGCCCGCGGCCGGTCAGTGGTTGCCGGACCGGTAGATGTAGGTGCGGGTGACCTCGTCGAGCACCGGCATCTTGACGATGAGGTCCCTGGGCCATGCGACGACGGAGCCGAGTGGACGCTCGGTCTCGACGGTCCTGCCGTTCCTGTCGGTGTACTCGATCTCGATCTCGTTGATGTACGAGGTGTTCGGGTCCCGCTCGGTCCGGACCTGGGCCGGCCGGCCCAGGCCGGCCTTGGTCAGTTCGGCGCGGATCTGCTCGGCGCGGATCTGCTCGGCGCGGATCTGGTCGGCCCGGGTCTGGTCGGCCTGCGTCTGGTCGGCCTGCTTCCCTTCGACCTGGGTCTGGTGCACCTCGGTCAGCTCGGCCTCGTTCGTCGAGCACAGGGCCCGGTTGAGGTCGGGCCGGGCCGGAAGCAGATCGAAGTAGCTCAGGACGCTGAGCGCCTTGATGCAGTCGTCCATCTGCTGGCTTTCCGGTGCGGGCGGCGGCGCGGCGTGCGCGGACGCCGGCACCGCCAGGGCCATGGCGGACGCCACGGCGAAGGTGGCGGTCAGCAGCGGTGTTCTCGCCCTGGTCCGGATGTTCATGGGGTCAGCCCTCATCTCGATCATGCATCGCCACGACCTGGCGTTCCCGCATGATCGACATGGTGAAGCGCGGCCGGGAGAAAGGTAGCCGCCGCCATGGTGAAGGCTTTGCGGTCAGGCCCAGCCGAGGCGGTCGCCGACCTCGTCGGGCGCGTAGCCGCGGTGCCCGCCGTCGCCGATCCAGACGATGCCGTCGGCTTCGGCGACGGGCCCGACGCCGTGCTCCTGCGGCATCCGCGGCTGGATGGCGAGCCGGACCTCGGTCCCGGGCTCGTACCGGCGCAGTTCGGCGATGAGGTCGGCCACGGTGACCTCGCGCTTCGGTCCCCTGCGGTGTCTTCCCATACCCCGCATGAAACCATCCCGTCCCGCGTGTTTCGGCCGCCTCACGGAACCCGGTCGCTCAGCCTGTGCCGCGGCGGACCCGCCCACCTCGACATGAGAGGCATCACCACCCAACCCGCACGGAGGGGGCGTGGACGCGGAGCCCCCACATCGGGGGTTCCAGGGGGTCGCCCCCCTGGGCCAACACGACGAAGGAGTGGCGGCCCGCGCTTTCCGCGGGCACACCACTCCCAACTCGTTCGTGGAGCTATGGGGATTCGAACCCCAGACCTCCTCCATGCCATGGAGGCGCGCTACCAACTGCGCCATAGCCCCGCCGCTGCGTGGACGTTCATCCCGCAGCGCCCCGCCAGTGTATCGGACGGACGGCGCGGTGCTCGAATCGTTTGCGGTCAGGTGCCCGCGTCGGGGCGGTCGTCGCTGAGGACGGGTTCGGGGAGGGTGCCGGCGTTGTGTTCGGCGAGCCGCCAGCCGCCGTCGCGCATTTCGGTGATGACGGACCAGCAGCAGTTGGAGAGGCCGCCGAGGCGTTCCCAGACCTCTTCGGGGAGGCCGATGAGGTGGGACATGCCCAGGCGGAGGGCGGCGCCGTGGGACGCGACGACGAGCTGGCCGGTGGGCGGCAGGTCGTCGAGGGCGCGTTCGAGGGCGGCGCCGACGCGTTTGGCGACCTGGGCGCTGGTCTCGCCGCCGGGCGGCTGCCAGGCGGCGTGTTCGGCGGGGTAGCGTTCGCGGATCTCGTGGGCGGTGAGGCCTTCCCAGGCGCCGCCGTCGCGTTCGATGAGGTCCTTGTCGTACCGGATGGGGAGTCCGGTGAGGTCGGCGAGGGCCTGGGCGGTGTCGGCGGCGCGGCGGAGCGGGGAGGCGAGGATCGCGGTGGGGCGGAGCCCGGCGAGGAGGGCGGCGGAGCGGCGGGCCTGCCGTATGCCGGTCCCGTCTAGGGGGATGTCGGTCTTGCCCTGGAATCGGCGTTCGACGTTCCAGGCGGTCTGGCCGTGCCTCCAGAGGACGAGCCGCCGCCTGCCGGGTTCGCGGGCGGGGCGGCTGTCAGTCACTCGGGCTCCCGACGGCGCGGGCGCGCTGGGCCTGGTGGGCGGTGACGCTGTCCGGCAGGACGATGAGGGGGCAGTCTTTCCAGAGCCGTTCGAGGGCGTAGAACATGCGGTCTTCCTCGTGCTGGATGTGCACGATGATGTCCGCGTAGTCCAGCAGGACCCAGCGGCCCTCGCGTTCGCCTTCGCGGCGGACGGGCTTGGCTCCGGCCTCTTCGCGCAGGCGCTTTTCGACCTCGTCGACGATGGCGCGGACCTGCCGGTCGTTCGGAGCCGAGCAGAGCAGGAACGCGTCGGTGATGACGAGCTGCTCGCTCACGTCGTAGGCAAGGATGTCGTCGGCCAGCTTGTCGCCCGCCGCCTCGGCGGCGATCCGGACGAGCTGCGCCGCCCTCTCGGATGCGGTCACGATGCGCTCGCGATCCTCCCTGTAGGGGTCGTCTCGCCTACACCTTCTCACGGGTGGCGGTCGACCGACCTCTTTGTCGCTGTTCGACCGCAAATGGCAGCTGCGGCCCCTTCCTTCTCCAGAATATGTGCCCCGGCGCGCCGGGCCCCCTGCCCCCGCCGCCGGGCGGGCGGAGCGCGCGTCAGCCGGTGGCGCGGTACAGCTCGCGCTTGTTGATGTACTGGACGATGCCGTCCGGGACGAGGTACCAGATGGGCTCGCCGGAGTGGACGCGCTCGCGGCACTCGGTGGAGGAGATCGACAGGGCGGGGACCTCCATCAGCGAGACGCGCCCGTCGGGCAGGCCGGGGTCGGCGAGCCGGTGGCCGGGGCGGGTGACGCCGACGAAGTGCGCGAGCTCGAACAGCTCCTCGGTGTCGTGCCAGGTCAGCATCTTCTCCAGCGCGTCGGCGCCGGTGATGAAGAACAGGTCGGCGTCGGGGCCCTGGATCTCGCGCATGTCGCGCAGCGTGTCGACGGTGTAGGTGGGGCCGGGCCGGTCGATGTCGATGCGGCTGACAGAGAAGCGCGGGTTGGACGCGGTGGCGATGACGGCCATGAGGTAGCGGTCCTCGGCGGCGGCGACCTTGCCCCGCTCCTTGTGGGCGGAGATGCCGGTCGGCACGAACACGACCTCGTCGAGGGAGTAGAAGTGCGCGACCTCGCTGGCGGCCACGAGATGCCCGTGGTGGATCGGGTCGAACGTGCCGCCCATGATCCCTAGGCGCCGCTTTTGCGTCATGCCGACGAGAATAGCCAGCGGCCCGGCGCCCGGAACGCCCGGCCCCGGGGTCAGGCCAGGCCCGGCAGCGGTGGGCCGCCGTCCTCCCAGACCACGACCCGGACGGCCTTGCCGACCTCGACCCGCGGGACGGTGCCGGCGGGCAGCACGGCCACCTCGGCGGTGAGGCCGAGCGTCTCGTGGAGGGCGTGCGCGAGCGCGTCCTTCGGGTCGCCGGAGAGGGCCTCGCAGGCCACCAGGAGCCGGACGGACGGGCTGCGGCGGTCCACGACGAGCTGGTAGTGCGGCCGGACGAGCCCGGAGCCGAGCAGGACCCGCTCGACCTCGCTCGGGTACACGTTGACGCCGCGGACGACGAGCATGTCGTCGGCGCGCCCGAGGACCTTGCTCATCCGGACCAGGGTCCGGCCGCAGGGGCACTCGCCGCGGGTCAGCGACGCGATGTCGCCCGTCCGGTAGCGCAGCAGCGGCAGCGCCTGCTTGGTCGGGGTGGTGAACACCAGCTCGCCGGGCGTCCCGTCCTCGACGGGCTCGCCGGTGGAGGGGTCGACGGCCTCGACGATGAAGTGGTCCTCGTTGACGTGCAGGCCGTCCTGCTCCAGGCATTCGGTGGCCACGCCCGGCCCGATGACCTCCGAGAGGCCGTAGATGTCCATCGCCTTGATCGGCAGGACGTCCTCGATGGCGGTGCGCAGTTCCTCCGACCACGGCTCGGCCCCGAACAGGCCCGCCTTCAGCGCGGGCAGCTCGACGCCGGCCTCCGCGACGGCCTCGCCGAGCCGCAGCGCGTACGCGGGGGTGCAGGTGAGGATGTCGGCGCGCAGGTCGGCGAGCATCCGGACCTGCCGGTCGGTCATGCCGCCCGACATCGGCACCACGGTCGCGCCGAACGCGACGGCCCCCTGGTGGATGCCGATGCCGCCGGTGAACAGCCCGTACCCGTAGGCGTTGTGGACGATGCTGCCCGGCGACGCCCCGGCGCACGACAGCGAACGCGCGCACATCGCCGCCCACAGGTCGAGGTCGGCCCTGGTGTAGGCGACGAGGGTCGGGCGCCCCCGCGTCCCGCTGGACCCGTGGACGGCGGCGACCTGGTCGCGCGGGACGGCGAGCATCCCGAACGGGTAGTTGTCCCAGAGGTCCTGCTTCGTGGTGAACGGGAGGTTGCGCAGCTCGGCGAGCGTCACGTCCGCGCCGCCCTCGACGCCGGTGCCCTTGAGCCGCCGTCCCTGCACCCCGTCCGCGGCGAGGAGCCGGTCGACCATCCCCCACAGCCGGTGCCGCTGCAGCGCGGCGCGCTCGTCGAGGGACATCGCCTCGGCCTTGGGGTCGAACATGGGGCCTCCAGGACACGTCCAGAGCCGGACGGGGCCCCCGCTAGGGGGAACCCTGCGGCACGGTGGTTCGTCGGAACTACCATGCCAGGTATGACGGAGAACACGCCGGATCGAGCACGCACACGCTTCCCCGGGATCAGTTCCCGGGCCTACGAACACCCCGCGGACCGTTCGGCGCTGGTGGCGCTGCGCTCGCTGTCCGGGTTCGACGTCGTCCTGCGCAAGCTGTCGGGGCTGGTGAACGAGCGGTCGCTGCGGCTGATGTTCCTCGGCGGGACGGTGCGCGTCGGCGAGGACCAGTTCCGCCACATCCACGACATGGTCCGCGACGCCTGTTACATCCTGGACATGCCGGAGGTCCCGGAGCTGTACGTCCGGCAGGACCCGACCCCGAACGCGATGGCGCTCGGCTCCGACCACCCGTTCATCGTCCTGAACACCGGGCTGATCGACCTGCTGGACGAGGAGGAGCTGCGGTTCGTCGTCGGGCACGAGGTCGGGCACATCCTGTCCGGGCACGCGGTTTACCAGACGATGATGCAGATCCTGCTCCAGCTCGGGTCGCGGCTGGCGTGGCTGCCGCTCGGCAACGTCGGCATCGCGGCGATCATCATCGGGCTGCGCGAGTGGTTCCGGAAGGCGGAGTTGTCGTCGGACCGGGCGGGGCTGCTCGTCGGGCAGGACCTCGACGCGGCCAAGCGGGTCAACATGAAGCTCGCCGGCGGGACGAAGCTGGGCGAGATGAGCAGCGAGGCGTTCCTGCAGCAGGCGCGCGAGTACGACGCGGCCGGCGATGTGCGGGACGGCATCCTGAAGTTCCTGAACCTGCTCGGGCAGTCGCACCCGTTCGCGGTGATCCGGTTCGCCGAGATCGACCAGTGGGCGCGCAGCGGCGAGTACGAGCGGATCCTGGCCGGCGACTACCCGCGCCGCGGCGACGACGACAGCGCGTCGGTCAGCGACGGGATCAAGGACGCCGCCAAGTCCTACCGTGAGTCGTGGGAGCGCACCGCCGACCCGTTCGTCGGCAAGGTCCGCGACATGGCCGACGCCGCGGCGGGCGCGGCGGGCGGGCTGTTCGACCGGTTCACCCGCCGCGACAACGGGCCGACCGACCGGAACTGACCACGTGGACGAGGGCCGCCGCGACACGGACGCGGCGGCCCTTTCGCGTGCCGTCTCCTGGCGTGCCGTCTCCTGGCGTGCCGTCTCCTGGCGTCCGGCGTCCTAGAAGGGCGCGGGGACGAGAAGCTCGACGTTGCGGTCGGCGACCTCGCCGCGGCGGTTCTCCTCCCGGTCCTGCCAGTCGTTGCCCGCCAGCTCCCGGGACAGCGACGCCAGCCGGACGGGCTCGGTGAGGCGGCCGCCGTAGGACGCGGGCCCGGCCGAGTCCAGGATGGTCGCGAAGACCGACAGGGTGCCGTCGCCGTTGTCGGCCAGCTCGACGATCCGGCTCTGCTGCGGGAAGTCGATGTGCGCGGCCGTGTTGACCTCCCAGAACCCTCCCCCGCCCTCGCGAGCATGCGGGATGACCTCGTTGCGGTGCGTGTGGCCGTTCACCCACAGGACGACGTTCGGGTAGCGCAGCAGGAGCGCCTCGATCTCGTCGCCGAGGACGCGGTCGCCGCCGATCGGGTTCTCCAGCGAGCCGATCGGGTGGTGGCTGAACAGGACGAACAGCCGATCCTTCACCGCGTGCCGCACGACCGAGCCGTCCGCGGCGAAGTAGCGGCCGCTCCCCGCCTTCAGCTGGGCCTCCAGCCACGCGAACTGCTTGCGGTCGAGCGACCCCTCGGAGTAGCCGTTCGGGTTGACGGTGTCGAGGACGAGGCCCCGCACGACGCCCCGGTCGAAGGCGTAGTAGGCCGTCCCCTCGCGGAGGTTGTCCAGGGTGAAGCCGTGGCCGCGCAGGGACGCGGTGGTCTTGAAGTGCTCGGCGACGACCTCGCCGCGCGACAGCATCCGGCGGTTCAGGTCCGGGGTGACCGGGCGGAACAGGCCGCCGGCGCCGCCCCGCTCGCGGCTGAGCCGGACGAGTTCGGCGGCGTCGGCGTCGCGGAGCATCCGGGCGAGGCGCTCGGCCTGCCCGTCGTCCGCCGGGGCGCCGATCTTGATGCCGCCGGTGGCGAGGCCCGACACGATCGGGTTGACCGGCAGGTTGCCCTGGATGAGGCCGTCGTGGTTGCCGAACACCGCGAGCCAGGGCGTGTCCAGCCCGGTCGCCTGGAACGGCCGGCGGGCGGCCTCGATCAGCCCGCGCACCCGCGGGAACCCGTACCGGCTGATCGGCAGGTCGGCCTCCGCGCCGGGCGGCGCGCCCTCCGGGTGCCAGAACGCCCGGTCGTAGGACGTCCAGTCCATGACGCCCTCGTACCGGTCCGGGTCGCCGGAGTCGGGGCGGATGCGGCCGCCGTCCAGCAGGTCGATGATCCAGCGGACCTCGTTGTACTGGACGTTGTCGGCCGCGTCGCCGGTGTTGATGGTGAACGCGAGGGGCAGCCCGGTCGCCGGGCCCCGGCCGACCGCGTTGACCGCCCGCACCATCGCCTCGGCGACCTGCGTGGACAGGATCTCCTGGGGCCGGTACGCGCCCTCGACGGGCAGCACGTTCAGGGCGTCCTTGAACCGGTCGACGAACTCCACGCGGGCCGGGGACTGCGCGTCGATGACGTGCACGTCGGTGAGATGGCCGAACGCCAGGACGCCGCGGCGGGTGGCGGCCCGCCGCGCGGAGGCGGTGCCGCCGAGGTCGCGGCGCAGGACGTGCGGCTCGCCCGGCCCGGTGATCACCGGGCGGTACCCGCCGGCGCCCGCGGCGCCGAGCACGTACGTCCGGTCGAGGGTGGTGCCGGCCACGGGGCCGCGGAGCGCGGGCGCAGCGGCGGCGGGGCGGGCCGGGAACGCGGCCAGCCCGGTGGAGGCGATCCCCGCGCCGAGGGCGGCGCCCTTCAGGACGCGGCGGCGGCTGTACTCACGAGTCACAATCGTGAATCAGACCACACCGGGAACGTGACATCAATGGCAAAAATGTCACAACTCCGACGGTGGCCGCTGCCGGTCCCGCCGCCCGGCGTCAGCCGCGCACGTGCCCCTCGCCCGTCACCACGTACTTCGTGGAGGTCAGCTCCGGCAGCCCCATCGGGCCGCGGGCGTGCAGCTTCTGCGTCGAGATGCCGATCTCCGCGCCGAACCCGAACTCCTCGCCGTCGGTGAAGCGCGTCGAGGCGTTCACCATCACGGCCGCCGAGTCGACCAGGGCGACGAACCGCTTCGCGGCCGGCTGGGACGCCGTGACGATCGCCTCGGTGTGCCCCGACCCGTACCGGCGGATGTGGGCGACGGCGTCCTCCAGCGAGTCGACCACGCGGGCGGCGATGTCGAGCGACAGGTACTCGGCGTACCAGTCGTCCTCGGTCGCCTCCACGACCCCGTCGCCGTACGAGCGGATGCGGTCGTCGCCGTGCACCGTGACACCCGCGTCCTTGAGCGCCTCAAGCGCGCGCGGGACGAACCTGTCGGCGATGTCGGCGTGCACGAGGAACGTCTCCGCGGCGTTGCACACCGACGGGCGCTGCGTCTTGGCGTTCAGGAGCAGCTCCACGGCCATGTCCACGTCCGCGGCGGCGTCCACGTACACCGCGCAGTTCCCCACGCCCGTCTCGATCACCGGGACGGTCGACTCCTCCACCACCGAGTTGATCAGCGAGGCGCCGCCGCGCGGGATCAGCACGTCCACCAGGCCGCGCGCCCGCATCAGGTGCTTCACCGACTCGCGGGACGTCCCCGGGACGAGCTGCACCGCGTCCGCCGGGACCTCGGTGCCGGCGAGGGCGCCCTGCATCACCTCGACCAGCGCCGTGTTCGAGTCGTGCGCCGACGACGAGCCGCGCAGCATCGCCACGTTCCCGCTCTTCAGGCACAGCGCGGCGGCGTCCACGGTCACGTTCGGGCGGCCCTCGTAGATCATCCCGACGACGCCGAGCGGCACCCGCACCTGCCGCAGCTCCAGCCCGTTCGGCAGCACGCTCCCGCGCACCGTCTCCCCCACCGGGTCCGGCAGCACGGCGACCTTGCGGACCGCGTCGGCGATCGCGGCGATCCGCTCCTCCGACAGGCTCAGCCGGTCGATCATGTACTCGGAGATGCCGCCCTCCCGGGCCCGCGCCACGTCGGCCTCGTTCGCCTTGACGATCTCCGGCGCGGCCGCCACCAGCGCGTCCGCGATCCGGTGCAGCGCCGCGTCCTTCGCCGCCCGCGGCAGCGGGGCCAGGCCGGCCGCGGCCTCCCGGGCGCGCCGCGCCACCCGCAGGAACTCCTCGCGCTCCTCGCTCATCATCAGGCTCCCTCAGTCCGGTCGTCCCCGCGGGACGAGCCCCGATTCATGTCGGCACCGGTCATGTCAGCACCACCAGGTGGTCGCGGTGGATTATCTCGCGTTCGTACTCGGCGCCCAGCTCGCGGGCCAGCCAGCGCGTCGAGCGCCCCATCAGGTCGGGGATCTCGGACGCGTCGTAGTTCACCAGCCCCCGCGCGACGACCCGGCCGCCGGGGTCGCACAGGTCGACGGGGTCGCCCGCGGCGAAGTCGCCGTCCACCCCCGTCACGCCCGCCGGCAGCAGCGACTTGCGGCGCCGCACGATCGCCTCGACCGCGCCCGCGTCCAGCGTGACGCGGCCCTGCCCGGTGGTGGCGTGCGCGAGCCACAGGTTCCGGGTCGACATGCGGCGCCCCTCGGCCGGGTGGAACAGCGTCCCGACCCGGTCGCCGGCGAGGGCGCGGGCGGCCGACGCCGCGTTCGTCAGCACCACGGGGATGCCCGCGATCCGCGCCGCCTCGACCTTGGTGACCATGCCGCCGGTGCCGACGCGCCCGGACCCGCCGAGCTCGACGCCCTTCAGGTCGCCCGGGCCGTGCACGTCGTCGATGCGGTGGACGCCCGGCCGCCGCGGATCGCCGGTGTAGAGCGCGTCCACGTCCGACAGCAGGACCAGCGCGTCCGCGCGGATCAGGTGGGCGACGAGCGCGGCGAGCCGGTCGTTGTCGCCGAACCGGATCTCGTCGGTGGCGACGGTGTCGTTCTCGTTCACGATCGGCAGAACGCCCATCGCGAGGAGCTGCGCCAGGGTGCGCTGCGCGTTGCGATGGTGCGAGCGGCGCATCATGTCGTCGGCGGTGAGCAGCACCTGCCCGACCGTCAGCGCGTACCGGGCGAACGACGAGGTGTAGCGGGCGAACAGCAGGCCCTGCCCGACGCTCGCCGCCGCCTGCTGGGTCGCGAGGTCCGGCGGGCGCCGGGTCAGCCCGAGCGGGCCCAGCCCGGCGGCGATCGCGCCGGACGACACGAACACGATCTCGGTGCCGCCGGTGCGCCGGTCGGCGAGGACGTCCACCAGCGCGTCGATCCGGTTCGCGTCGATCGTCCCCTGCGGCGTGGTCAGCGACGACGAGCCCGCCTTCACCACGATGCGGCGGGCCTTCGCGATCGCCTCGCGCTCGCTCATCGAGCAGTCTCCTCGCAGATCTAGACGTACCCGTCCAGGCGGCGGTCGGTGCCGCGCGGACCCATCGCCGCCTCGCCCGCGGGGACGTCCGGCTCCCAGTCGAACACGATCGAGTCGTCGGCCGTGCCGATCAACACGGTCGCGCCCGCCGCGGCGCCCGCCTCGGTGAGCGCGTCCTCCACGCCGAGCCGGGCGAGCCGGTCGGCGAGATAGCCGACGGCCTCCTCGTTGGCGAAGTCCGTCTGCCGCAGCCAGCGCACGGGCTTCGTCCCGGTGATCAGGTAGGTGTTGTCGCCGAGGCTCTTGATCTCGAAGTCGGCGTCGCTCCCGACCGGCTCGGGACGGATCACGACGCGGGTCGGCTCCGCCGGCGGCAGGGACGCGCGGTGCTCGGTCACCATCGCCGCCATCGCGAACGACAGCTCGCGCAGCCCCTCGTGCGTCGCCGCGGACACCTCGAACACCCGAAGGCCGCGCGCCTCGAACTCGGGCCGCACCATCTCGGCGAGGTCGCGGCCGTCCGGCACGTCCACCTTGTTCAGCACGACGATGCGCGGCCGGTCCGACAGCGGGCGGTCGCCCAGCACCTGGTCGTAGGCCTGGAGCTCGCGCTCGATGACCTCGAAGTCGCTCACCGGGTCGCGTCCGGGCTCCATCGTCGCGCAGTCCAGGACGTGGGCGAGGGTGGACGAGCGCTCGATGTGGCGCAGGAAGTCCAGCCCGAGGCCGCGGCCCTCGCTGGCACCCTCGATCAGGCCGGGGACGTCCGCGACCGTGAACGTGGTGTCGCCCGCGCTCACCACGCCGAGGTTCGGGATCAGCGTCGTGAACGGGTAGTCGGCGATCTTCGGCTTGGCGGCGGACAGCGCGGCGATCAGCGACGACTTCCCGGCGCTGGGGAACCCGACGAGCGCGACGTCGGCGACGCTCTTCAGCTCCAGCACGACGTCCCGCTCCTCGCCGGGCTCGCCGAGCAGCGCGAACCCGGGCGCCTTGCGCTTGGCGGACGCCAGCGCGGCGTTCCCGAGACCGCCGCTGCCGCCCTTCGCGATCACGAACCGGGTGCCCTCGCCGACCAGGTCCGCGAGGACCGTGTCGCCCTGCTTCACGACGGTGCCGTCCGGGACGGGCAGGACCACGTCCTCGCCGTCCGCGCCCGTGCGCAGGCTGCCCTGGCCGGGCCGCCCGTTCCCGGCCTTGCGGTGCGGGCGCCGGTGGTATTCGAGGAGGCTCGCGGCATTGGAGTCGACGACGAGGACGACGTCGCCGCCGCGGCCTCCGTTCGCACCGTCCGGCCCGCCGAGCGGCTTGAACTTCTCCCGGTGGATCGACGCGCAGCCGTTGCCGCCCTTGCCCGCGGCGACGTGCAGCACCACCCGGTCGATGAACTGCGCGCCCGATCCCGCTCCAGCGGCCACGGTGAACTCTCCTCGGTCGGAAATGGCGAAGGGGCGGACCGAAGAACGGTCCGCCCCTTCGAGAACGCTTGGTGCCCCGGCGGACTATTCCGCCGGCGGGACGACGCTCACCGCGTTGCGGCCACGGTAGCGGCGGAACTCCACCGCACCCGCGACCAGCGCGAACAGGGTGTCGTCGCCGCCGCGGCCGACGCCCGGCCCGGGGTGGAAGTGGGTGCCGCGCTGCCGGACGATGATCTCGCCCGCGTTGACGACCTGGCCGCCGAACCGCTTCACACCGAGGCGCTGGGCGTTGGAGTCGCGACCGTTACGGCTGGACGATGCGCCCTTCTTGTGTGCCATGTGACCGCTCTCCCTTACTTCCCGGCCTTGATACCGGTGATCTTGACCTCGGTGTACGGCTGGCGGTGGCCCATCCGCCGCTTGTACCCGGTCTTGTTCCGGTAGTGCATGATGTTGATCTTGGGGCCCTTGACCGCGCCGAGGATCTCGGCGGTCACCTCGTAGCGCGCGAGGTCGGCCGCCTTGCTGACGACGTCGTCGCCGTCCACGACCAGCAGGGCCTGAAGCTTGACGGTCGAGCCGACCTCACCGGCCAGCTTGTCGACGGTCAGCACGTCGTCGACGGCCACCTTCTCCTGCCGGCCGCCTGCGCGGACAATCGCGTACACCGCGGAAACCCTTCGTCTGCGCGCGCTTCCGGACTGAACCGGTCCCACGCGTGGCTTTACCAGCCCCCGGATGGGGGCCTACCCCCGGCACCGGGCCGAGGGCGGCACACCAGGAGAGACCCCTGGCGCTCTCTGCTTGGCCTCACCGGATCGGCGAGGTGAGCACCGAACGAGCCCCGGACGGGTTCGCGGTGCAGGTTCGGACGACGCGCCCACGACGCGCCGAGCTATAAGAATACCGGATTCCCCCAGCACAAAGCGAACCGTGCTGGATCGTGGTCGCGGCGTGGACGTGCGGGCGGATGGGGGGAGTCTTCTCGGCCGCGCCCGGGACGGAGCCGTTCGGCTCGGCGGCGGACGCGTCGGCGGTCACCTCGGTGCCGTTCAGGTCCGGGCCGGTGAGCTCGGCCGGTCCGGCCGGCTCGGCAGGCTCGGCAGGCTCGGCCGGTGCGGCAGCCTCGGCCGGTGCGGCAGCCTCGGCAGGCTCGGCCGGCTCGGCACCCTCGGCAGGCTCAGCCGAACCAGCGAACTCGGCAGGCTCAGCCAGTTCGGCCGGTCCGGCCGGCTCGGCAGGCTCGACCGATGCGGCAGGCTCAACCGGTGCCGCCGGCTCAGCCGATCCGGCCGGTTCGGGCGACTCAGACGGTTCGGTCGGGTCGGTGCCGTTGGGGGTCACCGCCACCGGCTCGGTGGAGTCGAGGGTGCCGGGGGGTGTGTCGGTGGCCTCGGCCGCGGCCTCGGCGGCCTCCACGGCCGCCTGTGCCGGGGACTCGTCGATCTCGGGCGGGGGCCCGGCCGGGCGCTTGGCGGGGCCCGACTTCTTCGGCCGGGAGCGGACCGGCTCCGGCTTCGCCTCCACGACGGGGGCCGGGGCGGCGGCGACCGGCTCCGGCGCGGGCTCCGGCGGTGCGGGCTCCGGCGCTGCGGGCTCCGGCGCTGCGGGCTCCTTCGGCTTGGCCTGGGCCAGCTTCTCCTCGACCGCCTTCTCGACGTCGCCCTTGCGCTTGCGGCGGCGGCCGCTCTCCTTGCCGGCCGCCTTGTCCGCCTTCGGCTCGACCGGCGTGAGGTGGACGTGGATGCCGCGGCCGTTGCAGGACTCGCAGGTCTCCGAGAACGCCTCCAGCAGGCCCTGGCCGACGCGCTTGCGGGTCATCTGCACCAGGCCGAGCGAGGTGACCTCGGCGACCTGGTGCTTGGTGCGGTCCCGCGACAGGCACTCGACGAGGCGGCGCAGCACGAGGTCGCGGTTGCTCTCCAGCACCATGTCGATGAAGTCGATCACGACGATGCCGCCGATGTCGCGCAGCCGGAGCTGGCGGACGATCTCCTCGGCCGCCTCCAGGTTGTTGCGGGTGACGGTCTCCTCCAGGTTGCCGCCCTGCCCGGTGAACTTGCCGGTGTTGACGTCGATGACCGTCATCGCCTCGGTCCGGTCGATCACCAGGGAGCCGCCGGACGGCAGCCAGACCTTGCGGTCCAGCGCCTTGGCGATCTGCTCGTCGATGCGGTACGCGGAGAGGGCGTCCTGGTCGCCCGTCCAGCGCTCGACGCGGTCGGCGAGATGCGGGGCGACGTACTCGACGTACTCGGAGACGGTGTCCCAGGCCTCCGCACCGGACACCACGAGCTTGGTGAAGTCCTCGTTGAAGATGTCGCGGACGACCCGGATCGTCAGGTCGGGCTCACCGTAGAGGAGGGAGGGGGCCGAGGCCGTCTTGACCTTCTTCCGGATGTTCTCCCACTGCGCGGCCAGGCGGGACACGTCGCGGGCGAGCTCCTCCTCGGTCGCACCCTCGGCCGCGGTGCGGACGATCACGCCGGCGTTCTCCGGCATGACCTTCTTCAGGATCGACTTGAGGCGGCTGCGCTCCTTGTCGGGGAGCTTGCGGCTGATGCCGGTCATCGAGCCGTCCGGCACGTACACCAGGTAGCGGCCCGGCAGCGAGACCTGGCTGGTCAGCCGGGCGCCCTTGTGGCCGAGCGGGTCCTTGGTGACCTGGACGAGCACCGACTGGCCCGACTTCAGCGCCGACTCGATGCGGCGCGGCTGGCCCTCCAGCCCGGAGGCGTCCCAGTTGACCTCGCCCGCGTACAGGACGGCGTTGCGGCCCTTGCCGATGTCGACGAACGCCGCCTCCATCGACGGCAGCACGTTCTGGACCTTGCCCAGGTAGACGTTGCCCACGTACGACTGGTGCGTCGCGCGGTTGACGTAGTGCTCGACGAGGACGTCGTCCTCCAGGACGGCGATCTGCGTGCGCTCGCCCTCCTGCCGCACCACCATGACGCGCTCCACGGCCTCGCGGCGCGCGAGGAACTCCGCCTCGGTGATCACCGGCGGGCGGCGGCGGCCCTGCTCGCGGCCCTCCCGGCGGCGCTGCTTCTTGGCCTCCAGCCGGGTCGAGCCCCGCACGGACCGGACCTCGTCCTCGGCGGCGGCCCGCTCCTCGCGGGCGGTGCGGACGTGCACGACGGTGTTCGGCGGGTCGTCCGTGCCGTTGCCGGTCTCGGCGTCGGTGCCCGAACGGCGCCGCCGGCGGCGACGGCGGCGGCTCCCGCCGGTCTGGCCCTCGTCCTCGTCCTCGCCGTCGGCGGAGTCCTGCTCGGGCTCCTCCGCCTTGGGCTCCTTGTCCTTGTCCTTCTCCTTCTCCTTGTCCTTGCCCTTGCCCTTGGCGGCCTTGCCGGACTTGCCCTTGGCCGACTTGCCGCCCTTGGCGGGCTGCTCGTCCTTGGGCTCCTCGGCCTCGGCCTCCTCGGCGGTGGCCTCGTCGTCGGCGCCCTCCTTGCCGCCCCGGCCACGGCCGCGGCCGCCGCGGCGGCGCCGCCGGCGGGACGGGCGGTCGTCGGACTCGTCCTCGTCCGCGGAATCGTGATCGAGGTCCTCGTCGCCGGTGTCGCGGTCGGCGGGCTCGGCGGGCTCGGCCGGCTCGGTCTCGGCGGGCTCGCGGCGGGCGGGCGTCTCCGCCGTCGGCTGCGGCGGCTGGAAGACCACCATGGGCGGCTGGAACGTCACGCCCGGGACCCCGACCCCGCTCGCGGGCTCGGTCTCCGACACCTGCTCGGCGGACGCCGCGTCGAGCACCGGCTCCGTGCCGGCGACCGGGACGGACGGGACCTGCGGGACCGCGGGCACGCCCGGCGCCTCCGAGGCGGCGGACGCGGCCGAGCGGCGGCGGGTCCGGGTGCGGGGAGCCGGCGCCTCGCCGGCGGGCTCCGCAGCGGCCCCCTCGGGCTCGGCCTCCGGAGTGGTCTCCGCGCCGGTCATGGGGACGGGCTCGGGCGCCTCGGCGGCCTTCGCGCCGCGGGTGCGGGTGCGGGTCCTCGTGGCGCGCTTCGGCGGCTCGGGGGCCTCGGCCGCCGGGGCGGCCTCCTCGGCGGACGCGTCGGACGCGTCGGCCGCCGCCGGGGAGGCGGGAGCGGACGGCGCGTCGTCGACGTCGGGCGGCGGCCCGGCCGGGCGGCTCGCACGGCGCGGGCGCGACGTCACGCCCGAGGCCTCGGGCTGCGCGGCCTCCGCGCTCTCGTTCTCCACGTTCTCGTTACCGGTGCCTTCGGCCGTGGCCGGATCGGCTTCGTTCTCAAGCATGCGGGCAATCTCCCGTCAGGCTCCCGGGCGCGTCCGCCCGGTCCGCCCGGGGGCGGATCGGTGCGGTGCGCCGCACGGGAGCACCTCGTCAATCGTCGGCGTCGCCACGGCCGGGCAGGGCCCGGTCATGACGACGAAGTCGTCGGGGGCGCGCCCGCCGTACCCTGCGGGACCGGTTCCGTGCTGCCACGGCTTCGGTTCCACGGTCAGGCGCTGACGGCATCCGCGCTCGCGGCGTCCCCGGGCTGCGGCCGCTCCAAGCCGCGGGCCGTCTCGGCGTCGTCGCCGGACGGCAGGCCGATCTCCCGGTCGGGATCCAGGGGATCCGCGAGGCCACCGGTGTCCGCGTCGAGGGGCCCCTGCGCCAGCCTGGTCACCAGCGGTGGTGACGGCGGCGCGAGGTCGGCGACCTGGCGCAGTCCGGTGAGGATGTCGTCGGGTCGTACGGCGGGTGTGGAATGCCGAACAACCATTCGAAGTATCGCACAAGGGGCATCCGCCGCCTCCGCGGCGCGCCGGTCCGGCTCGAAGGCGGACACGGCGGCGCGCACGTCGAAACGGCGCCGCCCCTTCTTCGTGAGGCGTTCCACCTCGATCGTCTCGGCGGCCATGAAGGCGGCCACGGCCTCGGCGGCGTCGCGCTCGGCGACGCCGTCCAGCCTGATCCGCCATTCGGACGCCTCGAGCCGATCGGCGAACGCGCCCGGCCTGGCCGGCGCGTCACCGCGTCCCGCCCGGACCGGCACGACATCCAGGATGTCGAGCCCGGGGGGCAGGGCCGCGTCGAGATCGGCCCGCACCCGCGCAGGGTCGCAGGTCGCGGTAAGTCCGAGTTCGAGGTATTCGGCCTCACTGGCCACCCCTGTCGCCGCCGCACCCGCGTACGAGATCTTCGGGTGGGGGGTGAATCCGCCGCTGAACGCGACAGGGATCCCGGCGCGCCGCACGGCGCGTTCCACGGCCCGGGATATGTCGCGGTGGCTCGTGAACCGCAGCCTGCCCCGCTTGGCGTAGCGGACGCGCAGTCGCTGGGTCACGGGGGCCGGCGCCGGACCCTCCGGCATGGGTGCCAGGGTTCTGGTCCTTCCTACTCGTGTCGAGTCGAAATAAAGGTCTCCCTATAGAGTACGGGTCGCCGGGCCCGGTTCCGCCAGCCCCGGCCCCCGCAGGGCCCCGGACCCCCGCAGGCCAGGGCGCTGACGAGGCCGAATCCGGTTAGACCACGCTCAGCGGGAGCAGCTTGCGGCCGGTCGGCCCGATCTGGATCTCGGTGCCCATCGTGGGGCAGACGCCGCAGTCGTAGCAGGGCGTCCAGCGGCAGTCCTCGACCTCGGTCTCGTCGACCGCGTCCTGCCAGTCCTGCCAGAGCCATTCGCGGTCCAGGCCGGCGTCGAGGTGGTCCCAGGGCAGCACCTCGACCTCGTCGCGCTCCCGGACGGTGTACCAGTCGAGGTCGACGGGCTCGTCGGCGAAGGCCTTCTCGGCGCACGCCGTCCAGCGCTCGTAGGAGAAGTGCTCGCTCCAGCCGTCGAACCGGCCGCCGTCCTCCCAGACGGCCCGGACGACCTTGCCGACGCGCCGGTCGCCGCGCGACAGCAGGCCCTCGACGATGGACGGCTGGCCGTCGTGGTAGCGCAGGCCGATGGCGCGGCCGTACTCCTTGTCGCCGCGCAGGGCGTCCTTGAGGGCGCGCAGGCGCCGGTCGACGGTCTCGTGGTCGCACTGCGCGGCCCACTGGAACGGGGTGTGCGGCTTCGGCACGAACCCGCCGATGGACACCGTGCAGCGGATGTCCTTGCGGCCGGTCGCCTCGCGGCCGGCCCGGATGACGCGCTTGGCCATGTCGGCGATCGCGAGGACGTCCTCGTCCTCCTCGGTGGGCAGGCCGCACATGAAGTAGAGCTTGACCTGCCGCCAGCCGTTCTCGTACGCGGTGGTCACGGTGCGGATCAGGTCGTCCTCGGTGACCATCTTGTTGATCACCTTGCGCATCCGCTCGGAGCCGCCCTCGGGCGCGAACGTCAGGCCGGACCGCCGGCCGCCGCGGGAGAACTCGTTGGCGAGCGTGATGTTGAAGGCGTCCACGCGGGTGGACGGCAGCGACAGCGAGGTGTTGGTGCCCTCGTAGCGGTCGGCGAGGCCCTTCGCGACGTCGCCGATCTCGCTGTGGTCGGCGCTGGACAGGCTGAGCAGCCCGACCTCCTGGAAGCCGGACTCCTTGAGGCCGTGCTCGACCATGTCCCCGATCGTGGTGATCGACCGCTCCCGCACCGGACGGGTGATCATCCCGGCCTGGCAGAACCGGCAGCCGCGCGTGCAGCCGCGGAAGATCTCCACGCTGAACCGCTCGTGCACGGTCTCGGCGAGCGGGACGAGCGGCTTCTTCGGGTACGGCCACTGGTCGAGGTCCATCACCGTGTGCTTCTCGATCCGCCACGGCACCCCCGGGCGGTTCGGCGCGACCCGCTGGATCCGGCCGTCCGGCAGGTAGGTGACGTCGTAGAAGCGCGGGACGTACACGCCGCCGGACGCGGCGAGGCGCAGGAGCAGCCCATCCCGCCCCTCGGGCTCGCCCTCGGCCTTCCACTCGCGGATCACCTCGGTGATGGCGAGCGCGATCTCCTCGCCGTCGCCGAGGACGGCCGCGTCGATGAAGTCGGCGATCGGCTCGGGGTTGAACGCGGCGTGCCCGCCCGCGATCACGATCGGGTGGTCGCCGGTGCGGTCGGCGGCCTCCAGCGGGATGCCGGCGAGGTCGAGCGCCGTCAGCAGGTTGGTGTAGCCGAGCTCGGTGGAGAACGACACGCCGAACACGTCGAACGCGGCGACCGGGCGGTGCGCGTCGACGGTGAACTGCGGGATGCCGTGCTCGCGCATCACGGCCTCCATGTCGGGCCAGACCGAGTAGGTCCGCTCCGCCAGGACGCCGTCCCGCTCGTTCAGGATCTCGTAAAGGATCTGGACGCCCTGGTTCGGCAGCCCCACCTCGTAGGCGTCCGGGTACATCAGGGCCCACCGGACCTCGGTCTCGTCCCAGTCCTTGAGCTGGGAGTTCAGCTCGCCGCCCACGTACTGAATCGGCTTCTGCACGCTCGGGAGCAGCGGCTCCAGGCGCGGGAAGAGCGACTCGACCGGCATGACGGATTCCTCCGAGCAGGGGACATTGGGATGAACGTCCAGCCTACGCCGTGGCGACCGGCTAATCGAACGGACGACGCCGCACGTGGACCGCCTGCAGGAGGCCGAAGGCGATCATGTTGGCGAAGGTGGCGGAACCGCCGTAGGACACGAACGGCAGCGGCAACCCGGTGATCGGCATGATCCCGATCGTCATGCCGACGTTCTCGAACGTCTGGAACCCCAGCCAGCACACCACGCCGGTCGCGACGAGCGTGCCGAACAGGTCGGCGGCCTGGGTGGCGATCCGCAGGCCCCGCCACATCACCACGCCGAGCAGCGCGACGATCACGGCGGCGCCGACGAACCCGAGCTCCTCTCCCGCCACCGTGAAGATGAAGTCGGTCTGCTGCTCGGGGACGAAGTGGCCGCCGGTCTGCTCGCCGTTGAACAGGCCCTTGCCGAACGCGCCGCCCGACCCGATCGCGATCCGCGCCTGCTGGGCGTTGTAGCCGGCGCCGCGCGGGTCGGCCTCGGGGTTCATGAACGCGGTGAAGCGGGCGATCTGGTAGTCCTCCAGCAGCCCGAAGAACCACACCGCCGCCGCCGCGGCGGCGCCGCCCCCGACGAGCCCGAACAGCCAGCGCTTCTGCACGCCGGAGATGGCCAGCATGCCGAGCACCACGGCGATGAACACCAGCGTGGTGCCGAGGTCCGGCTGCAGCATGATCAGCACGGCCGGCACGCCGGCGAGGACGAGCGCGAGCAGCACGTCGCGGCGGCCGGGGCCGATCTCCCCGTCCCGCGGCTCGCCGAGGATCATCGCCAGCAGCACCACGAGCCCGACCTTCGCGAACTCCGACGGCTGCACCTGGAACCCGCCGCCGAGCACGATCCACGAGTGCGAGCCGTTGATCGTGTCGCCGAGCGGGGTGAGGACGGCGACCAGCCCGACGCACGCGACCCCGTAGAGGATCGGGACGTAGGCGCGCAGGAGCCGGTAGTCCAGCAGGGTGACCACGCCGCCGAGCACGAACCCGATGACCAGGTTGAGGATGTGCCGCTTGAGGAACCCCTCCGGGTCCTTGCCCTGCTCGGTCAGCAGCTGGAAGGTGGCCGACCGCACCAGCAGCGCGCCCACCACCGACAGCGCCACCACCGACAGCAGCAGCGGCATGTCGAGCCGCCGCAGCCCGGCCAGCCGGCTCCGCCACGTCCGGCGGCCGCCGTACCCCTCGACGGTCCCCGCCTTCGAGGGGGTGATCACGGGGCGGCCCCCTCGCCGGGCATCTTCGGCAGTTCGGACGGGAGCTTGCCGTCGTCGAGCAGCGGCTTCCTGTCCTTCGTCCCGTACATGGCCTCCCAGATCTCCCGCACGGCCGGGCCCGCCGTCTGCGCGCCCTGCCCGCCCTGGGAGACCATCGCGACCACCGCGAACCGCGGCTTCTTCACCGGGCCGAAGGAGGCGAACCAGGAGGTGTCCTGCTTGCCGTACACCTCCGCGGTGCCGGTCTTGCCGCCCACGTCGACGCGCTTGAAGTCGAACCCGGAGAACGCGCCGGACGCGGTACCGCTCTTCGGCACGTCGGCGAGGGCCTTGCGGATGTACTTCAGCGTCCGCGCCTCGACGGGCAGCTTCTCCGGCGGCGGGGACTCGATCCGGCGCACGACCGTCCCGTCCGCGCGCACGACGGCGACGCCGAGCCGCGGGGTGAGCAGCTTGCCGCCGTTCGCCAGCGCCGCGTAGGCGCGGACGAGCTGCAGCGGCGTGACCAGGACGTCGCCCTGCCCGACCGAGAAGTTCGCCGCGTCACCGGGCCGCCACACGTACCCCTCGGTGCAGTTCTCGGTCGCGACCGCCTTCAGGTAGGCGGCGCGGGCCGGGTCGGTCTTGGCGACGTTCGGGTAGCCCTCCTTGGCGCCCTTGCAGTTGGCGGCCTTGGTGGTCTCCCAGAAGCCCTTCTTCCACTTCCGGTCCGGGATGCGGCCCTCGCTCTCGCTCGGGAGGTCGATGCCGGTGCGCGACCCGAACCCGTACTCGCGGGCCATCTTCACCATCGGGTCGGACGGGTTCTTCTTCGGCTTCATCCCGCCGTCGCGCTGCCACTCCTGGTAGGCGAAGCGGTAGAAGATCGTGTCGCAGGACTTGACGAGCGCCGTGTGCAGCGACATCGGGCCGAGCGACTGGCCCTCGAAGTTGCGGAACGCGCGGTTGCCGACGTTGTAGGAGCCGGGGCACGGGTAGATGCCGCTCAGGCTGTTGCCGTCCTTCACCGCGGCGGACACCGAGGAGATCTTGAAGGTGGAGCCGGGGGCGAACTGCCCTTGGGTGACGCGGGAGATGAGCGGCTCGCCCTTCTTCTTGCCGAGCAGCGCGTCGTACTCCTCCTGGGAGATGCCGCCGGTCCAGATGCTCGGGTCGTAGGTCGGGAAGCTCGCCATCGCGATCATCCGGCCGGTCTGCACGTCCATCACGACCGCGGCGCCGGCGTCGGCGGGGCGGCCCGCCCTGCGCGCGCCGTCGATCGCGTGCTTGAGGGCCTTCTCGGCCGCGCCCTGCACCCCGGCGTCGATGCTGGTGACGAGGTTGTGGCCGGCCGCCGGCGCCTGCTCCTCGGCGGTGCCGGTGACGCGTCCCTGGCTGTCGACGAGGACCCGGCGGAAGCCCGGCTCGCCGCTCAGCGCCGCGTCGTACTGCGCCTCCAGGCCGGCCCGCCCCACCAGGTCGACGCCGCTGTAGCCGGTGACCTTGAGGCCCTTGCGCTTGTCGAGCTCCTCCTGCGTGACGGGCTGGAGGTAGCCGAGGGCCTGCGCGGCGCTCGCGCCGTCCGGCTCCGGGTACTCCCGGACGGCCTGGACCTGTGCGGTGACGCCGGGGAAGTCCTCCTGCCGCTCCATGATCTGGAGGGCGCGCTTGGGGTCGACGTGGTCCTCGATCGGGATCGGCTGGTACGGCGACCCGGGCCAGCAGGGCCGCTTGATCCCCGGCCCGCACAGCCTGATCCGCTTGGAGATCTCGTCGTAGCTCGTCCCGAGGACGCCAGCGAGCCGCTTCAGCACGGGCTCGCCGCCGTCCTTGCGCCGCGACAGCGTCGTGCGGTCGACCGACACGACGAGCGCGCTGCGGTTGCGGACGAGCGGCTTGCCCCGGTCGTCGAGGATCATGCCGCGGGTGGCGGGGACGACGATGTCGCGCATGCGGTTCTGGGCGGCGATCCCCCGGTACTTCTCGCCCTCCAGGACCTGCAGCGCCCACATCCGCCCGACGAGGACGAGCAGCAGCGCCCCGACGAGCACGTACAGGACGACGAGCCGGAAGTGGGTGCGCGGGTTCACAGGTTCCCGCCCCGCTCCGACATCGCGCGGTAGCGGGCGACGGGCACCGAGAGGCGGTCTCCCCGGGACCGTTCGCCCCGCTCGTACCGGCGGGTGACGCGCAGCACCGCCCACACGACGAACGGGCTGGCGATGACGTCGTAGAGCACCTGGAGCGGCACCATGCTGGACACCGTGGCCCACTCGGCGCGCGGGTCGCCGAGGATCATCCCCGTCCCGGCGTACAGGACGGTCCCGGCGAGCGCCCCGGCGGCGACGGCGAAGAACGGCACCACGGACTGGCGGTCCATCTCGGCGGACGCGGCGCCGCACAGGTACCCGATGAGGCAGTAGACGAGCGCGTAGCGGCCGAGGGTGTGGTCGGCGGGCGGGATGATGTCGGCCGCGAGGCCCGCGAGGAACCCGGTGACCATGCCCGTCATCGACCCCGCGACCAGCGCCAGCGCCACGACGGCGAGCAGCACGAGGTCGGGCTGGACGCCGCCGGGCAGCGGCAGCCGGTTGGCCACCGACACCTGCAGGATCAGCGTCACGGCGATCACCATCGCGGTCACGGCCGTGCGGCCGGCCGGCGATGGCTCGGGTGGATTCAGCACGTCAGTCCCCCGGGCTCGGATTCGTGGACGGGCTCCTCGTGCCGCTCGGCCGCGCCCTCGGGCCGCCGCTCGCCGACGGGCTCGGGCTCGCGCTCGCGCTCGCCGAGGGCGTCGGAGGCGGCGGGGGCTTGGGCGGCAGCACCGCGTCCCGCGGATCGGTCTTCGGCGGCGCGACCACGACGGCGACGACGTCCAGGCTGGTGAACCGGACGAACGGCCGCACGTAGGCGGTGCGGGTCAGCCCGCCGGTGGCCTTCTCGATCCGCTCGACCACGCCGATCGGCACGCCCGGGACGTACGGCCGCTGGCCCTGCGACCCGAGCGTGACGATCCGCTGGCCGACGCGGATCGGCGCGGCGGCGTCCAGGAGCTGGAACCGCAGCGGCGTCACGCCGCCCCTGCCGAGGCCGCGGCGGCCGCGGCCCTGGGTGATCCCGATCTCCTTGGAGTCCTCCAGGCGGGAGCCGATCGAGGACGTCTGGTCGGTGGCCAGCAGCACGGTGGACGTCGCGGGCCCGACCCGGGTGACGCGGCCGACGAGCCCGTCGGCGCTCATCACGGTCATGTCGGGCTTGATGCCGTTGCGGCTGCCGACGTCGATGGTGACGGTGTCCTCGAAGCCCTGCCCGGCGGAGATGACCTGCGCGGCGCGGATCTTGTAACCGCCCATCCCGGCGGTGCCGAGCAGCCGCTGGAGCTGCGCGGAGCGGTCCTGGTCGAGCCGGGTGGAGCGCAGCTGCTCGCGCAGCTTCTGGTTCTGTCGTTCCAGCCGGTCGGCGCGGCGCCGCTCGCCGGGCGCGTCGGTGATCGCGTCGAAGGTGTCGCTCACCGGCCGGACGACGGACGCCGACGCCCGCTCCACCGGCCCGAACACCGTCGCGCCGAGGCCGCGCAGGCCGCGCAGCGGGGAGTCCGCCCCGCCGCGGTAGTCAACGGTGATCATCGTGAGCGCCACGACCAGCAGCGCGCCGAGGATCACACGGGTGCGCCGGGTGTCCTTCACCCACCGACCTCCGGTTTCTCTGGTCAGCCGGGGTTAGTGCCGCCGCTCCGGCACGAGCACCTGCCGGAGCGATTCGAAGTCCTCGACGCACTTGCCGGTGCCGAGCACCACCGAGTCGAGCGGGTTGTCCACCAGGTGGATGGGCATCCCGGTCTCCTCGCGGAGCCGCTCGTCGAGGTTCTTCAGCAGCGCGCCGCCGCCGGTCAGGGCTATCCCGCGATCCATGATGTCGCCGGAGAGCTCGGGCGGGCACTTGTCGAGAGTGGTCTTCACCGCGTCCACCACGGCGTTGACCGGCTCCTCGATGGCCCGCCGGACCTCCTCGGCGGAGATCACCACGGTCTTCGGCAGCCCGCTCACGAGGTCGCGGCCCCGGATCTCGGCGTGCGGCTCCTCGTCGCCGCCGGGATAGGCCGATCCGATCGCCATCTTGATCTCCTCGGCGGTACGTTCCCCGAGCATCAGGGAGTACTCCTTCTTGGAGAACGAGATGACGGCCTGGTCGAGCTCGTCGCCGCCGACGCGGACCGACTGGCTGGTGACGATGCCGCCGAGCGAGATGATCGCGACCTCGGTGGTGCCGCCGCCGATGTCGACCACCATGTTGCCGGTCGGCTCGTAGACGGGCAGGCCGGCGCCGATCGCGGCGGCCATGGGCTCCTCGATGATGTAGACCCGGCGGGCGCCGGCCTGGTAGCCGGCCTCCTTCACCGCGCGCTGCTCCACCCCGGTGATCCCGCTCGGCACCGCCACCACGATCCGCGGCTTGGCGAAGTGCCGGCGCTTGTGCACCTTCTGGATGAAGTAGCGCAGCATCCGCTCGGTGACGTCGAAGTCGGCGATGACGCCGTCCTTCAGCGGGCGGACCGCGACGATGTTGCCGGGCGTTCGGCCGATCATCCGCTTCGCCTCGATGCCGACCGCGACGATCCTTCCGGTGTTCCTATTGATCGCCACGACGGAGGGTTCGTTGAGGACGATGCCACGCCCGCGTACGTACACCAAGGTGTTGGCGGTGCCTAGATCGACCGCCATGTCACGGCCAAGAAACGACAGCTTGTTACCCATGAAGAAAGGGAGCCCTTCATGATTGACGGGCGTGTATAGCGGCGTGTCCATCGTAACGTGCACCCCCGCCCGCGGGCAGTCACCCCCGCGCCGCGCGTCGCGAAAAAAACGCTCCCTGACCAGCCCGGTTTTCCATAAAAGAAACCACGCGGGCCTGACCTCCGGCCCCCACTCCGGCGAGTCCGGCACCACCCCTTCGGGCGCACCCCGGTGCCGCCATTCACGGGCAGGCGCGCGGCGCGAGCGCAGCGAGCGCGACGCGCCTGCCCGTCACGACGGGGCTCCGGGGGCGGGCCTTCGGAGGTCAGCCCAGCTCGGGGAAGAAGAGCTTGATCTCGCGCTCCGCGGAGTAGGTGGAGTCGGAGCCGTGCACGATGTTCTCGCCGATCTCCAGGGCGAAGTCGCCGCGGATGGTGCCGGGCGTGGCGCTGACCGGGTCGGTCGCGCCGGCCAGGGCGCGGAACGCCTCGATGGCGCGCGGGCCCTCGACGACCATGGCGACGAGCGGGCCGCCGGTGATGAAGTCGACCAGCTCGCCGAAGAAGGGCTTGCTGGAGTGCTCCTCGTAGTGGGCCTCGGCGGTCTCGCGGGCGAGCGTGCGCAGTTCCAGCGCGACGAGCGTCAGGCCCTTGCGCTCGATCCGGGAGATGACCTCCCCGATGACACCGCGGCGGACGCCGTCGGGCTTGACCAGGACAAGAGTGCGCTCGGACACGGGTGTTTCTCCTCGACGAATTTCGGATTGGATGAGCGCGCGAATACTACCCGGCCCGCGGGCCGGGAGCGGCATTCCCGGAGAGTTGCACGGCGGCCGGGCGGGCGTTTTCCGCGCGCCGGACGCGGAGGCGGGCGGTGACGCCGGCGAGCAGCGCGGCGGCGACCCCGGCGGCGACCAGCCAGACGCGGTAGCCCTCCAGCAGCGCGTCCAGCCGCTGGGCCTCCGTCGTCGGCCGCAGCCGCTGGAGCCGTCCGGCCTGCAGCGACAGGACGGCGAGCTGCCCGGCCAGCACGGCGGGAAAGCACAGCGACAGGCCGAACAGCGCGCCGCCGGCGCCCGCGTCCCGCAGCGAGGCGGCCAGGGCCAGGCCGGCCCCGGCGCCGAGGAGGACGAGGGCGGCGAGCAGCGTCCTGCCGTCCCGGGTCCCGGCGGCGAGGCCGGTCAGCGGGGCGGCCGCCATCAGGAGGCATCCGGCGGGGACGGCGGCGCGGCCCGCGCGGGCGGCGGCGAGCGCCCCGGCGAGCGCGGCGCAGGCCCCCGCGGCGAACGGCAGGGGCGGCCGGCCCGCGGCGCCGTCGAGAGGGAGACCGGCCCCGGCGAGCCCGGCCAGCGGGCCCGCGACGGGCTGGCAGAGCAGGCCGGCGGCGATCATGACGATCGCGCAGCCCGACGGGTCGGCCGCCTCGGCCTCCCGCCCGCCGGCGAGGGCGAGGCCGACCAGGGCCGGCAGCGCGAGACCGGCGACGAGAAGCCGCGCGCCGGGCGACCAGCCGTGCGCGGCGACGACGCCGAGGTAGGCCGAACCGGTCACCGGGACGGCCGCGAGGAGGAGCCGGCCGCGCTCGGGACGCTTCGACGGCGGCAGCCTCCACGGGCCGCGCCCGCGCAGGAGCGGGTAGGCGATGGCGGCTCCGGCGGCGGCCACCGCGAGCGGCGGTGAGGGGGCGAGCGCGGCGCTCCAGTCGCGGGCGATGCCGCCCTCCGGCGGGACGGCGCCCAGCGCCAGCGGCATCGCGAGGACGAGCGCGCCCGCGAGGGCGCCCGCCCAGACCGCGGCCAGGGTCCGGCTGCGCCGCTCCCACACGAGGACGAGCGAGGCGGGCAGGACGATCCCGGCACCCGCGCCCTGGACGGCGCGGACCGTCCCGGCGAGGGCCACCGAGTGGGCGAACCGGGCGGCCCACAGCCCGGCCAGCAGGGCGACCAGGCCCGCGACGAGGACGGCCCACGCGGGGAGCCTGCGCGCGGCGACGGCGCCGAGCGGGACCGCGGCGACCAGCGCGGGCAGCGACAGGCCGGTGGCGCGCAGCAGCGCGGGGACGTCGCCGCGGCCCAGGCCGAGCGCGTGCGCGGCGGCGGGCACGACGTTGACCGACGCGTCGGGGACCACGAGGACGGCGGCCGGCACGGCGGTGAGCGTCAGCAGCAGCGTGCCGAGCGCCGCGAACCGGCGCCGCGCGGCCCCCTCGGCGGCTTCCTGTGCGGCGTCCCCGGTGGGAGGGCCGGCGGCCGGGGACCGTGGCGCGTGCGCGCGTGAGCGAGAGGACACGGATTGCTCCTTGGGACGTCATCCACCGCACGCGCATTTCCCAAAAGAGAAAGATGTCCAAAATAAGCGTTAAATGGAATTCGCGGGGCGGACGGAATGCTGCTCCCCGCGAACTTAGCGCGGCTGCGCGCTCCCCACCTTGCGTCCCAGCCAAATGGCCGTCGCCCAGAGCGCCCCGAACACGACACCGAGGAAGAACATGGCCGGCACCATGAACCCGGTCGCGATGACGAGCACCTGCAGGACGGTGCCCGCCGGAACCGCCCACGGGAACCGCAGCAGCCCGGCCATCACCAGGCAGACGGCGGCCAGCCCGCCGCACACGCCGCCCGCGGTCGCGCCGTCCACGTCCAGCACCGTCACCGCCACCGGGATCGCCAGCGCGATCACGATGGCCTCGCAGGCCAGCACCGTGGCGAGCAGCCGCCGCGCCGGGTTCGGGGCCGTCCCCGTCCGCATCGCCGTCACCGGCCTTCCCCGACGCGCAGCAGGACCCGGGCGTCGCCCGCCGTGACCACCGAGCCGGTGATCAGGACGCCGGCGCCCCGGTACTCGCCGGTCTCCTCGGCGAGCCCGATCGCCCGGTCGATCGCGTCGTCCAGGCGCTCGGCGACATGGACGCGCTCGGGGCCGAAGATGCTCTCGGCGAGCTCGGCCAGCTCCTCGGGCGCCATCGAGCGCGGCGAGGAGTTGCGGGTGACCACCAGCTCCGCCAGGACGGGTTCGAGCTGGTCGAGGACGCCCGCGACGTCCTTGTCGGCGCCGATGGCGACCACTCCGGCGAGCCGGGTGAAGCCGAACGACTCGGTGACCGTGGCGACCGTCGCCGCCATCCCGGCCGGGTTGTGCGCCGAGTCCAGCAGGACGGTCGGGCCCGTCCGCGCGACCTCCAGCCGTCCCGGCGAGGCCGACTTGGCGAAGCCGCTGCGCACGAGCGCCGGATCCAGCTGGCCCTCGTCGCCGCCGATGTAGGTCTCCCCCGGCGCGATCCGGGTCGCGGCCTCCAGGTTGGGCTCCCCCCGCGTCGGCGCGCCGCTCGCGAACGCCTCCACGGCGGCGAGCGCGGTGGCCGCGTTGCTCGCCTGGTGCTCGCCGAACAGCGGCAGGAAGATCTCGTCGTAGACGCCGTGCAGGCCCCGCAGGCTGAGCTGCTGGCCCCCGACCGCGACGTCCCGGCCGAGGACGCCGTACTCCACGCCCTCGCGCGCCACCGCGGCGCCGGTCTCCACGACCCGCCGCAGCAGCACCTCGGCCGCCTCGACCGGCTGCTGCGCCAGCACCGCGACCGATCCCGGCTTGATGATGCCCGCCTTCTCCCCGGCGATCTCCTCCAGCGTGTCGCCCAGGTAGCGGGTGTGGTCCAGCCCGATCGGGGTGATCACCGCGACCGCGCCGTCCGCCACGTTCGTGGCGTCCCACACCCCGCCCATGCCGGCCTCGACCACCGCGACGTCGACCGGCGCGTCCGCGAACGCCGCGAACGCCATCGCCGTGAGGACCTCGAAGAACGACAGCCGCGCCGGGTGCTTGTCGTCGATCAGCTGGAGGTAGGGCAGGACGTCGTTGAACGTCTCGACGAACCGCTCCTCGGAGACGGGCTCGCCGTCGATCGCGATGCGCTCCCGCAGCGTCGTCATCTCGGGGCTCGTGTAGAGCCCGGTGCGCAGCCCGCGCTCGCGCAGCAGCGCCTCGATCAGCCGGGCCGTGCTGGACTTGCCGTTCGTCCCGGCGATGTGGATCACCGGGTACGCGCGGTGCGGCTCCCCCAGGACGTCCACCAGGTCGCGGATCCGGTCGAGGGTCGGGTCGATCTCCCACTCGACGCCGCGTCCCATGATCGCGCCTACGGTGGCCCTGTAGTCGGACGGCTCGGTTACCTGACTCACGGTCACAGAGCCTACTCGGCGGGACCCGTGCCCCCGCCCACCCCCACACTGGAGGCCCCACACTGGAGGCATGGAGGTGTTCTACCGGGAGTGGGACCGGCGCGCTCCGGGCGAGGCCCGCGACCTCGGGCGGGCCCGCGCGCTCGCCGGCGTGCTCGGCCTCCTCGAACCGGGCGTTCCCGTCCTGACCGTCGTCGGTTCCAAGGGAAAGGGAACGGCGGCGACGTACGCATCGGCCTTCCTCGGGGCCGCCGGTCTTCGCGTGTGCACCGTCACGAGCCCCGCTCTGCGCAGCGACCGCGAGCGGATCAGGGTCGACGGTAAGGCCGTCACCGCCGAGGAACTCTCCGTCCTCGGGGACGCCCTTGAACGGGCCGTCGCCGAGCTCCCCCCGCCGTCCGGGGGCTACCTGTCGCCGTCGGGCCTGTTCACGATCGCCGGTGTCCTGCACGCCGCGAGGAACCGCGCGGACGCGATCGTCCTTGAGGCCGGGATGGGCGGGCGCTCCGACGAGGTCGCCCTGTTCCCGCCGGACGTCGCCGCCGTCACGCCGATCTTCAACGAGCACGCCGGGGTCCTCGGCGGCACGGTGCCGGAGATCGCCGCGGAGAAGCTCGGCGTGGCCGGTCCTTCGACGCGCGTCGTGTCGGCGCCGCAGTCCGCCGAGGTCGCCCGCGTCCTCGGCGGGGCGGAGGTCGCCGAGCCCGGCGCCGCCGGCGTCCCCGTCGAAGTACTGCCTCCCGGTCTGGGACGCGCCGCGGCGGAGCTCGGCGTCGTGGCCGCGCGCCGCCTCCCCGGCACCACCGAACCGCCCGCCGCGGACCTGCGGGAGGTGCTGTCCTCCGTGATCCTGCCGGGACGCCTGTCCCAGCACGACGTCCCCGGGTCGGCGACGCGGCTGCTCGTCGACTCCGCCGTCGACCGGACCGGCATCGCCGCCGCGCTCGGCGCCGCGCGGAAGGCCTGGGGCGCGATCGACCACGCCGTCGTCTGCCTCCCCGACCACAAGGACCTGGACGGGGCCGTCACCGAGCTGGGCGCGCTGCCCGTGACGTTCGTGCGGCTGCCGCTGCCGCACCTCCGCTTCACCCGTCCCCTGCCGGACACGTGGGACGTCGTCGACGCGCACGCCATCACACCGGAGTCGCTCGCGACGCTCGGGCACCGCGTGCTCGTCCTCGGCACGGTCTACTTCACGGGGTTCGTCCTGGACGTGGTGGACGCCGGAACCGAACGCCTCTACGTCACTTCGACTTCTCGACGTCCTTCCTGATCCGGCGCATCACGTCCGCCACCAGCGGGAACTGCGGGTTCAGCGTGGGGAGGTTGGAGGCGACGATGCCGAAGGAGTCCTTGGTCGCCCAGGCGCAGTACGTGTGGGTCTCGGCGAGGACGGCGAACTGGCCGCAGACCGCCTTGCCGCCCTTCGAGCCCGGATCGGCGTCCTGCCCCGAGATGAACGTCGTCGGCTGCGCCTTCTGCAGGAAGTCCGCCGGATTGCCGACCTGGCCCGTCCCGCCCGCGAACAGCACGTTGAGCCGGCCCACCGGCTCCTCGGTGTAGACCGCGAGGCCGTTCTTGGCGACCGGAACGCCGCCCGCGTCGACGGCGCCCGCCACGAACGGGTAGGCGGCGCTCGCCTGCGGCGCGGTCAGGCCGTCCCGGCGCAGCCCGCCGGCCACCGCGCCCGCGTTGATCACTTTCTTGGACGCGGGCGTGCCCGTCGTGCGGGCGTCCTTGGCGGCGCCGCCGACCGTCCGGACCGCGAGCGCGGCCGCGGCGAGCATCACGACGGCGACCATGACGCCGCCCGCGAGCAGCAGGATCTTCGGCGGGCGCCTGCGCCGGACGGGTGGCGCACCCGTCACCGGAGGCAGCGGGCCGGTCCCGTCCGGGAGCACCGGGTGCGCGCCGGACCCGTCCGGAAGGACGCCCTGCGGGCCGGTGCGGACGACCGGATGCGCGCCCGAGCCGTTCGCCGGGCCGGGCATCACCTGCGGGCCCGTGCCGTCGCGGAGGACCGGGAACGGGCCCGACCCGTCCCGCGGCGCGGGCAGCACCTGGGGCCCGGTGCCGTTGACCGGCGCGTGCGGGCCCTTCCCGTCGCCGTAGTCCACCGACCACCACGGGCGCAGGCCGCGCAGGGGCTCGGCGCCGGCCTCCGGGGCGTCCCCGTCCTCGATGACCTGCGCGCCGTCGAGGTCATCGCCGGACGGGGAGTCCGGCGCGCCGGACCGACCTGGTGACTCGGCCATTGCACTCCCGATGGTTCACGTACCGCCACAGGCCCGCAGGCCCACCCGGATGGTAACCGCGGCGGCGCCCGCCGCGCCGAAAGATCGCCCGGTCGGGGGCACCGCTGTCAGGACCGGTCCGCCGGGAGCCCGGCGAGCTGCGCCTCCAGGCGGCCGATGTCCGCCTCCGCCTGGGCGAGCCGCTCCCGGTTCTTCGCCACGACCGCCTCCGGGGCCTTCGCCATGAACGCCTCGTTCCCGAGCTTGCGGCGCGCCTGGTCGACCTCCTTGCGGGCGGCGGCGAGGTCCTTCTCCAGCCGCTTGCGCTCGGCGGCGACGTCGATCGCGCCCGCGGTGTCGAGGTGCACCTTGACGTCCTCGACCGGCAGGGACGCCGTCGATGAGAACTCCTCGCCCGGCTCGGTGAGCCGCAGCAGCGCCCGGATGCCGTCCTCGTGGTCCTGCAGGGCCGAGCCGTTCCACTCGATGCGCGCGGCGACCCGCTGGCCGGGCTTGAGCCCCTGGTCGGCCCGGAACCGCCGCACCTCGGTCACCATCCGCTGCAGCGAGCCGACCAGCTCCTCGGCGGCGCCGTCCGCCCGGCCCCGCTCGGCGGCCGGCCAGGGCGCGGTGACGACCGTCGCACCGCCGGTGAGGGACGTCCACAGCTCCTCGGTGACGAACGGGACGACCGGGTGGAGCAGGCGCAGCAGGTTGTCGAACACCTCGCCGAGGACGCGCCGGGTCGTCCCGGCCCGCTCGTCGGCGAGCTGCACCTTCGCCAGCTCGACGTACCAGTCGCAGACCTCGTCCCACGCGAAGTGATAGAGCGCCTCGCACGCCTTGGCGAAGTCGTAGGCCTCCAGGTGCCCGTCCACCTCGGCGATGACGGCCTGCAGGCGGGACAGGATCCACGCGTCCACGGTGGACACCTCGGCCGGGACCTCGCCGCGGACGTGCGCGCCGTTGATGAGCGCGAACCGGGTCGCGTTCCACAGCTTGTTGCAGAAGTTGCGCGACCCCTGGGCCCAGTCCTCGGCGACCGGGACGTCGCCGCCCGGGTTCGCGCCGCGCAGCAGGGTGAAGCGGGTCGCGTCGGCGCCGTAGCGGTCGATCCAGTCGAGCGGGTCGATGACGTTCCCGAACGACTTGGACATCTTCTTGCCGAACTGGTCGCGGACCATCCCGTGCAGGGCGATGGCGTCGAACGGCTGGACGCCGTCCATCGCGTAGAGCCCGAACATCATCATCCGGGCAACCCAGAAGAACAGGATGTCGTAGCCCGTGACCAGCACGGACGTCGGGTAGAACCGCTTGAGGTCGGGTGTCTCGTCCGGCCAGCCGAGCGTGGAGAACGGCCACAGCGCGGAGGAGAACCAGGTGTCGAGGACGTCGGTGTCCTGCGTCCAGCCGGCGGGCGGCTCCTCCTCCGGCCCGGGGCAGACGACCTCGCCGTCCGGCCCGTACCAGACCGGGATGCGGTGCCCCCACCACAGCTGCCGGCTGATGCACCAGTCGTGCATGTTGTCGACCCACTCGAAATAGCGGGCCGCCATCTCCGGCGGGTGGATCGCCACGCGGCCGTCGCGGACGGCGTCGCCCGCCGCCCGCGCGAGCGTCTCGACCTTCACGAACCACTGGAGCGACACGCGCGGCTCGACGACCGTGGAGCAGCGCTGGCAGTGCCCGACCGAGTGCTTGTAGGGACGGACCTCCGCGACGATCCGGCCCTGCTCGCGCAGCGCCGCGACGACCGCCGGGCGCGCCTCGAACCGGTCGAGCCCCTCGAACGGGCCGGGCGCGGTGACGACACCGCGCTCGTCCATGGCCGACAGGGACGGCAGGTCGTGCCGCCGCCCGATCTCGAAGTCGTTCGGGTCGTGCGCCGGGGTCACCTTCACCGCGCCGGTGCCGAACGCCGGGTCGACGTGCTCGTCGGCGACGACCGGGATGCGGCGGCCGGTCAGCGGAAGCTCGATCTCCCGCCCGACCATGCGGGCGTAGCGCTCGTCGTCCGGGTGGACGGCCACGGCGGTGTCGCCGAGCATCGTCTCCGCCCGGGTGGTCGCGACGACGATCTCGTCCTCGCCGGAGCCGTACCGGATCGAGACCAGCTCGCCGTCGACCTCCTCGTGCTCGACCTCGATGTCGGACAGCGCGGTCAGGCAGCGCGGGCACCAGTTGATGATGCGCTCCGCGCGGTAGATCAGCCCGTCGTCGAACAGCCGCTTGAAGATCGTCCGGACGGCGCGGGCCCGGTCGTCGTCCATCGTGAACGCCTCGCGCGTCCAGTCGACGGAGTCGCCGAGGCGGCGCATCTGGCCGAGGATCCGGCCGCCGGACTCGGCCTTCCACTGCCACACCCGCTCGACGAACGCCTCGCGCCCGAGGTCGTGCCGCGACAGGCCCTCCTTCGCCAGCTCGCGCTCCACCACGTTCTGGGTCGCGATGCCCGCGTGGTCCATGCCGGGCACCCACGCGGTCTCGTGGCCCTGCATGCGGCGCCGCCGGACGAGGGTGTCCTGGATGGAGTGGTCGAGGGCGTGCCCCATGTGCAGCGAGCCGGTGACGTTCGGCGGCGGGATCACGATCGAGAACGCGGGACGGCCGGGGGCGCGCTCGGGGTCGGCGGTGAACAGCCCCTCCGATACCCACCGCTCGTAGAGCCGGCCCTCGACATCGGCCGGTCGGTACTGGGTGGGCAGGTCGACGTCCGCGGCGGCCTCCCGGCCGCGCTCAGTGCTGGGCTGTGTCACGGCTGACGATTCTACGGGGACCGGAGGGGTGGCGGGCGCAGGCGGCCCGGACGTCCCCAGAGAGCGTTTTCCCGTGGCGGTCGGGACACAGGTCACCTGACATCGGGTCGCCCCGCCCGCAAGGGTGAGGGCGACGACCGCCAGGCCGGGGCAGAGGGAGAGGGACGGGATGCGAGCGGTACTGGCACGCGCCGCCGTGCTGGCCGGCGCGTTCACCGCGGGGGCCGTGGCGGCGCGCGCCGCGACCCTGCCCCACCTCCGCCGCCTCACCTCCGACCTGCAGCGCTCCCGCGAGCGGATCCTCGCCAGCCGCGAGGAGGAGCGGCGGCAGCTGCGCAACGACCTGCACGACGGCCTCGGCCCGACGCTGGCGAGCCTCGCGATGTCGCTGGACGCCGCCCGCATCACCCTCGCCTGCGAACCGGAGCGGATGGACCCGCTCCTCGCCGACGTCCGGGACCGGCTGGCGACCGCCGTCGGGGAGATCCGCGACCTCGCGCACGGGCTGCGGCCCCCCGCGCTGGACGACCTCGGCCTCGTCGCGGCCATCGAGTCGTTCGCCGAGGGCTGCTGCGAGCGCGTCGACGTCCGGTTCGACGGGGAGCCGGCCGGGCTGCCGGCGGCGGTGGAGGTCGCGGCGTACCGGATCGCGCAGGAGGCCCTGACGAACATCCGGCTGCACGCGCCCGGAAGCACCGCGACGGTCCGGCTCAGCCGCGACGAGGCACTGCACCTGATGGTCGCCGACACCGGGCCCGGCCTGCCCGAGTCCGCCCGCAACGGCGGGCAGCCGCGGCCGCGTCGCGGCATGGCCTCGATGAAGGAGTGGGCCGCCGAGGTCGGCGGAAGCTGCGTGTTCTCGTCCCGCAACGGCGGCGGGACCGTCGTCACCGTCCGGCTCCCGCTCGCCGCAGCGGAGACCGCCGCCGGGTACCATCGTCCCTCGACCGGAGAGGGCGGACGGAGATGACGGAGACCATCCGGGTCCTCATCACCGACGACCACCCGGTGTTCCGGCAGGGGCTGAAAGGGCTGCTGCAGGCGCTCGGGGTGGACGTCGTGGGCGAGGCCGAGAACGGGCCGGACGCGGTGAGGCTCGCCGCCGACCTGCAACCCGACGTCGTCGTGATGGACCTGCACATGCCCGGCGGCAACGGCATCGAGGCGACCCGAACCATCACCCGCACCAGCCCGCGCATCGGCGTGCTGGTGCTCACGATGTTCCGCGACGACGACTCCGTCTTCGCGGCGATGCGCGCCGGCGCCCGCGGCTACCTGCTGAAGGAGTCCGGCGCCGAGGAGATCGCCCGCGCGGTGAAGGCGGTCGCGGCGGGCGAGGCCATCTACGGCCCGGAGATCGCGCGCCGGGTCCTCACCTACTTCACCGACATGCCCGACCCGAGGCAGGCCGCGTTCCCGCAGCTCACCGAGCGGGAACGGGAGGTCCTCGAACTGATCGCGCAGGGCCGCAGCAACGCCGAGATCGCCGCGACGCTCTTCCTCAGCCAGAAGACCGTTCGCAACCACGTCTCGAACATCTTCATGAAGCTGCACGTCGCCGACCGCGCCCAGGCCATCGTCCTCGCCCGCGAGGCCGGCCTGGGCGAGTCCACCACCCGCTAGCCGTACCGACCACACGGAAAGCCGGCCGCACACGGGAACACCCCCGGCCGGGCGGCCGGGGGTGTCTCCGTTCGGTCATGCGCTCTTTTCTCGCGGCTCGCGCTTGGGGCGGTCGCGGGGGACGAGGGTCGGGTTGACGTGCTCCAGGACGGCCTCGCGGGTGATGACGACGCGGGCGACGTCCTGGCGGCTCGGTACCTCGTACATCACCGACAGCAGCACCTCCTCCATGATCGCGCGGAGGCCGCGGGCGCCGGTGCCGCGCAGGATGGCCTGGTCGGCGATGGCCTCCAGGGCGTCGTCGGTGAACTCCAGGTCGACCCCGTCGAGTTCGAAGAGGCGGTGGTACTGGCGGACCAGCGCGTTCTTCGGCTCGGTGAGGATGTTGATGAGGGCCTCGCGGTCCAGGTTGTGCACCGAGGTGATCACCGGCAGCCGGCCGATGAACTCCGGGATCATCCCGAACTTGAGCAGGTCCTCCGGCATCACGTCGCCGAGCACCGCCGACGACTCCTCGAAGTCGGACTTGGAGCGGATCTGCGCGCCGAAGCCCATGCCCTGCTTGCCGACCCGGGACTCGACGATCTTCTCCAGGCCGGCGAACGCGCCGCCGCAGATGAACAGCACGTTGGTGGTGTCGATCTGGATGAACTCCTGGTGCGGGTGCTTGCGGCCGCCCTGCGGCGGAACGCTCGCGGTGGTGCCCTCCAGGATCTTCAGCAGGGCCTGCTGGACGCCCTCTCCGGAGACGTCCCGGGTGATCGACGGGTTCTCGCTCTTGCGGGCGACCTTGTCGACCTCGTCGATGTAGATGATCCCGGTCTCGGCCTTCTTGACGTCGTAGTCGGCCGCCTGGATCAGTTTGAGGAGGATGTTCTCGACGTCCTCCCCCACGTAGCCGGCCTCCGTCAACGCCGTGGCGTCCGCGATGGCGAACGGGACGTTGAGGAGCTTTGCGAGAGTCTGCGCGAGCAGCGTCTTACCGGATCCGGTGGGGCCGAGCAGCAGGATGTTCGACTTGCCGATCTCGACCGGGTCGTCCCGGCCGGTGTCACCCGACTGGATCCGCTTGTAGTGGTTGTAGACGGCGACCGACAGGGCCTTCTTCGCCGTCTCCTGCCCGATGACGTAGGAGTCGAGGAACTCGTAGATCTCCCGCGGCTTGGGCAGGTTGTCCCACTTGAGGTCGGAGGTCTCGGAGAGCTCCTCCTCGATGATCTCGTTGCAGAGATCGATGCACTCGTCGCAGATGTACACGCCCGGACCCGCGATGAGCTTCTTGACCTGCTTCTGGCTCTTCCCGCAGAACGAGCACTTGAGCAGGTCACCACCGTCGCCGATGCGTGCCACCCAACCGTCTCCTTTTCGTGGGGCCGTCCGCCTTGGAGGATGCGGCGCAGCTGGTTGCGTCCCGAAGGCTCACGACGTTGGTTCGACGTTACCGCCTCCAGCGGACTTGGAAAGCCCCTCGCCCGGAAGTGTGACGACCGGGCTGGGGGACTCCCTCGTCCTCGTGCCGTCTCAGGACGACACTACCTCGGCCTTACGCTTCCTGCTGGCGAAGACGTCGTCGATGAGGCCGTAGTCCTTCGCCTCCTCCGCCGTGAGGATCTTGTCGCGCTCGATGTCGCGGCGGACCTGGTCGATGCTCCTGCCGCTGTGCTCGGCCAGGATGCTCTCCAGCAGCTCGCGGATGCGCATGATCTCGCGTGCCTGGATCTCGATGTCGCTGGACTGGCCGTAGGTGCCCTCGGTCGCGGGCTGGTGGATCAGGATCCGCGAGTTGGGCAGCGCCGCCCGCTTGCCCGGCGTCCCGGCGGCGAGCAGGACCGCGGCCGCGGACGCGGCCTGGCCGATGCACACCGTCTGGATGTCCGGCTTGACGAACTGCATCGTGTCGTAGATCGCCGTCATGGCGGTGAACGAGCCGCCGGGCGAGTTGATGTAGATGCTGATGTCGCGGTCGGGGTCGATCGACTCCAGCGTGATCAGCTGGGCCATCACGTCGTTGGCGGACGCGTCGTCGATCTGCACGCCGAGGAAGATGATGCGCTCCTCGAACAGCTTGTTGTACGGGTTCATCTCCTTGACCCCGTACGTGGTGCGCTCGACGAACGACGGAATGATGTAGCGGTTGTCGACCGGCTTCGGGCCGGCGTCGGGCCGGACCGTATCGGTGAAGCCGGGGCGGATCAGGTCGCTCATGGTGTGCCTCCGATGAGAGTTCGAGCCGTCAGGAGACCGGGCCCTCGGAGGGCACCTGGGTCGCGCTCAGCACCACGTGGTCGACGAAGCCGTAGTCCTTGGCCTCGTCGGCGGTGAACCAGCGGTCGCGGTCGGAGTCGCGCTCGATCTGCTCGAGCGCCTGGTCCGTGTGTTCGGCGATCTTCTCGGCGAGCGTCTTCTTCACGTACAGCATCTGCTCGGCCTGGATCTTGATGTCGGACGCCGTGCCGCCGATGCCGCCGGACGGCTGGTGCATCATGATCCGCGCGTGCGGCAGGGCGTACCGCTTGCCCCGGGTGCCCGCGCAGAGCAGGAACTGGCCCATCGACGCGGCCAGGCCCATCCCGACCGTGACGATGTCGTTGGGGACGTACTGCATGATGTCGTAGATCGCCATGCCGGCGGTGACGGAGCCGCCGGGCGAGTTGATGTAGAGCGTGATGTCGCGGCGGCCGTCCTCGGCCGACAGCAGCAGGAGCTCGGCGCAGATGCGGTTGGCGATGTCGTCGTCGACCTGCTGGCCGAGGAAGACGATGCGTTCGCGCAGCAGGCGCTGGAACAGCTGGTCGCCGAGAGGCAGCAGGGGCGCCTCGGCCACCCGCGCCTGGATCCGCGACGACTCGTCGAAAGTCGGAGGCATGCTCACCGGGTGTTCCTCCGGTCCTTTTACTCGGTTCGGATGATTGGACATTAACGCGCGCCAGGGCCCGGTTAAGCCGGGGGACCCGGCTTTTCGCCAGGGGCGTACCCCGGGCCGTCCCGCCGACCCTCGCGTTCCGGACGATCTTCGCCCGCGCGGCACCCGGTTCACCCCACGCAAAACGGACGCCCCGCACCCTGGGAACGGATGCGGGGCGGCCCGGTGCGCGGAGGACGCCTCAGGCGTCCTTGTCCTTCGCGTCCTGCTCGTCCTTCGCCTCGGCGGCCGGGGCCTCCTCAGCGGCGTCCTCAGCCGCCTCAGTCGCCTCTGCCGGGGCCGCCTCGTCGGCGCCCTCGGCGCTTTCGGCGTCCTCAGCGGTCTCAGCGTCCTCAGCGTCCTCGGCCTGGACGGTCTCGCCGTTCAGCTCGCGCTGGAGGGCATCGACGTCGATCTCGTTGCCGGACTCGTCCTTGACGGTGACGTGCTCGACGACGAGATTCAGCGCCTTGCTGCGCAGGACCTCCGAGACGATCGCCGGAAGCTGGTTGTTCTGCGTGAGGTACTCGGCGAGCTGCTGGGGCTGGACGCCCATCTGCATCGCCTGCGTGACGACGTACTCGCTGAGCTCCTCGTTCTCGACGCCCAGCTCCTCCTGGACGGCGAGCTGGTCGAGGACGAACCCGCCCTTGACCGCGAGCCGGGCGGCGTCGGCGACCTCGGCGTCGAACTCCTCCTCGGACTTCTCCTCTTCGTTGAGGTAGTCCTCCTTGGACATGCCGGCCATCTGCAGCTGCTGCTCCAGCTGCTGGTTGCGGCGGCCGACCTCCTCCTCCACGACCTTGTCGGGCAGCGGGATGTCGACCTTCTCCAGCAGCGCCTCGAGGGCCTTGTCGCGCGCGTCCGACAGCTGCTGCGCCTTGACCTGCCGGCCGAGCCGCGTCCGGACGTCCTCGCGCAGCTCCTCGATCGTGTCGAACTCGCTGGCGAGCTGGGCGAACTCGTCGTCCAGGTCGGGCAGGTTCTTCACCTTGACGCTCTGCACGGTGACGGTGATCTCGGCTTCCTCGCCGGCGTGCTCGCCGCCGGGCAGGGTGCCGGTGAAGGTCGTCTCCTCGCCCGCTGCCAGGCCGGTGATCGCCTCGTCCAGCCCCTCGACGGACGACTTGCTGCCGACCTCGTAGGAGTAGCCGGTGGTGGAGGCGTCCTCCACCTCCTCACCGTCGATCTTCGCGGCCATGTCGATGGTGACGAAGTCGCCCTCCTCGGCGGCGCGCTCGGCGCCGGTGAGGGAGGCGAACCGCTCGCGCAGGTTGCCGAGGGTCTCCTCGACCTGCTCGTCGGTGACCTCGGCGTCGTCGACGACGACCTCCAGGCCGTCGTAGTCGGGCACCTCGAACTTCGGCCGGATGTCGACCTCGGCGGTGAACGCGAACTGGGTGCCGTCCTCCAGCTCGGTCACCTCGACGTCGGGCTGCCCGAGCACGAAGATCTCGGTCTCCTCGACGGCGCGGCCGTACAGTTCCGGAAGCGCGTCGTTGACCGCCTCCTGCAGGACCGCACCCCGGCCGACGTACTTGTCGATCAGCGGGGCGGGGACCTTGCCGGGCCGGAAGCCCTTGATCCGCACCTGCTGGGAGATCTCCTTGTACGCCTTGTCGAGGTTCGGCTTGAGCTCGTCGAACGGAACCTCGACGGTGAGCTTGACCCGCGTGGGGGTCAGCTCCTCGACATCGGTCTTCACTGGGGTCGGTCTCCTTGATCGGGCGCTGTCTCGGCCGCGGCGTTCGACGCGTGCTCTTCCTCTTCTGCCTGCGAGCCCCTCGGCCTGCGCGCAGCGGGCTGCGCCGGTGTGCTTGTCGGCCGGTCAGTCTCTCAGCGGCGCGGGCACGCCAAGATACGGCTCCGCGCCTTCGCGCGGCCAGTCTATGGGGTCGCGGCCCCGGCTGCGGACATCGGACGCCTACAAGACCGGCGAATCGCGTCAACGACGCCGCACAGGCGGTGACATAAGGGACCCAAGCCCCCATACTCGTCCGGGATGAACGGGATAGCCGCGGCGTTCAGTGCGACCGCTCTTTACTACCTCGGGTTCGCCGTCTTCAAACTGGCGGCGGACCGGATGCCGCCCGTACGGGGCAACCGCATCCCGCACATGATCTGGTCGATCGTGAGCAACTGGATCTTCCTCATCGCGCTCGGGGTCGTCCTCGGCGGGCTCACGCTGCAGATCATCGCGCTGCGGAACCTGCCGCTGTCCACCGCCGTGCCGATCTTCATGTCCGGCGTCGTCCCGCTGCTCCTCATCGCGCTGGTCTTCTTCGGCGAGCGGCTGACCGGGCGCGAGTGGCTCAGCCTGCTGCTGATCGGCGCGGCGATCCTGCTGCTGACCGGGTCGCTCAGCGGGGACGAGCCGATCAGCTCGGCGGACGCTCCGCTGTGGAAGATCGCGGTGGTGGTCGCGCCGGCGGTCGCGGTGCCGGTGCTGATCCTCGTCCTCGGCGACCACCGGCCGGACGGCCGGCACGCCCGCCCGATCACCGGGATCGCCTACGGGCTGAGCTGCGGGTTCCCGGTGGGCACCGCGGAGCTGGCGATCAAGGGGTGGAGCGACGACGCGCACGCGTCCAGCCTGCGGATCGCCGCGACGGCCTGGCCGTACCTGACCGTGCTGGCGGCGGCCATCGGGTTCGGGATCATGGTCATGGCGTTCCAGCGGTGCCGGGTGTCGATCGTGGCCACCGTGATGACGGTCACCGCCAAGACCTACCTGCTGATCATGGGCACCTTCCTCTACGGGGAGCCGTGGCCGCAGGACGCGGCGCACTCCGCGATACGGCTCGGCGCGCTGGCGCTGGGCGCGGTCGCCGTCCTGCAGTTCCCACGGCACCGGCCGATCCCGGAGGAGCCGGCCGACCCGTCCCGCGCCAGGGCGGACGAGGTGTCCGCCTCCGCCGACCCGTTCGGAAGCCCGTCCATCGGCGGGCCCGTACTCGGCGTGCCGCACTTGGGGCAGGTACCGCCGCGGATACCGCCGCAGCGTTCGCCGCTCGGGCAGGACCAGCCCGGCCGTCCCGAGGGCTCGCCGAGCCGCGCCGAGCCGCCGCATCCGCGGCGGCCCGTCCGTCCGCAGAGCCCGACCGAGACGGGCTCCGACGGACGGTGGCGCGGCTTCGGCGAGTAGCGTCCGCCGGGCTCAGCGGCCCTTGCGGTCCTTCCCGGGGAGGCCCTTGTCCAGGCCGGCGCGGCGCAGGGCGTCGGCCATGGCGCCGCCACCGGAGATGTCGCCGCCTCTCTGCCCCCCGCCTCGCTGTCCCCCGCCTCGCTGACCGCCGCCTCGCTGACCGCCGCCTCCCTGGGCGCCGCGGTTCTGCCCGCCGCGCCCACCGCCGCGCGGGTTCTGGGCGCCGCGGTTCTGCCGCCGGCCCCGGTCGCCCGGCTCGCCGCGCCGGCCGCCGCCGCCCTGCTGGTCGCGGCCGGGCTCGTCGTCCAGCCGCAGGGTGAGCGAGATCCGCTTGCGCTGCAGGTCGACGTCCAGGACCTTCACCCGGACGATGTCGCCCGGCTTGGCGACCTCGCGCGGGTCCGAGACGAACTTGTCGGACATCGCGGAGATGTGGACGAGCCCGTCCTGATGGACGCCGACGTCCACGAACGCGCCGAACGCGGCGACGTTGGTGACGACGCCTTCGAGGATCATCCCCGGTTCGAGGTCGGAGAGCTTGTCGACGCCCTCCTTGAACGTGGCGGTCCGGAACGCCGGGCGGGGGTCGCGGCCGGGCTTCTCCAGCTCGGCGAGGATGTCGGTGACGGTCGGCAGCCCGAACGTGTCGTCGACGAAGTCCTCCGGCTTGAGGGAGCGCAGGACGGCGGTGTTGCCGATGAGCCCCTTGATGTCGTTGCCGGCCGTGTCGAGGATCCGGCGGACGACCGGGTACGCCTCCGGGTGCACGCTGGAGGCGTCCAGCGGGTCGTCGCCGCCGGGGATGCGCAGGAAGCCCGCGCACTGCTCGAACGCCTTCGGGCCGAGCCGCGGGACGGTCTTCAGCCCCGCGCGGCTCCGGAACGGACCGTTGGCGTCGCGGTGCGCGACGATGTTCTCCGCGAGGCCCTCGCCGATGCCGGACACGCGGGTGAGCAGCGGCGGGGACGCGGTGTTGACGTCCACGCCGACCGCGTTCACGCAGTCCTCCACGACGGCGTCGAGGGAGCGCGACAGCTTCATCTCGGACACGTCGTGCTGGTACTGGCCGACGCCGATCGACTTGGGGTCGATCTTGACCAGCTCGGCGAGCGGGTCCTGGAGGCGGCGGGCGATCGACACCGCGCCGCGCAGCGAGACGTCCATACCGGGCAGCTCGCGCCCGGCGTACTCCGACGCCGAGTACACCGACGCGCCCGCCTCCGACACCATGATCTTGGTGAGCTTGAGGTCGGGGTGGCGGGCGATCAGGTCGGCGGCGAGCTTGTCGGTCTCCCGGGACGCGGTGCCGTTGCCGATGGAGACCAGGTCGACCTTGTGCTCGCGGGCGAGCCGGGCGAGGGTCTCGATCGACTCGTCCCACTTCCGGCGCGGCTCGTGGGGGTAGATCGTGTCGGTGGCGACGACCTTGCCGGTGGCGTCCACGACGGCGACCTTCACGCCGGTGCGCAGCCCCGGGTCCAGGCCCATGGTGGCGCGGGTGCCCGCGGGCGCGGCGAGCAGGAGGTCGCGCAGGTTGGCGGCGAACACGCGGACCGCCTCGTCCTCGGCCTCCTGCCGCAGCCGGGTGCGCAGGTCGATGCCGAGGTGGACGAGGATCCGGGTGCGCCAGGCCCAGCGGACGACGTCCGAGAGCCATGTGTCGGCCGGCCGGCCCTGGTCGGTGATCTGGAACCGGCGCGCGATCTCCACCTCGTAGGAGCTGCGCGCGGCCGGGTCGTCGCCGGCGTCCTCGGGCTCCAGGTCGAGGTCGAGGACCTCTTCCTTCTCGCCGCGGAACAGCGCGAGGACGCGGTGCGACGGCAGCTTCGCGAACGGCTCGGAGAACTCGAAGTAGTCGGCGAACTTCGCGCCCGCCTCCTGCTTGCCGTCCCGGACGCGCGAGACCATCCGGCCCTGGTTCCACATGCGCTCGCGCAGCGCGCCGATGAGGTCGGCGTCCTCGGCGAACCGCTCGACGAGGATGGCGCGGGCGCCCTCCAGCGCGGCGGTCTCGTCCGCGACGCCCTTCTCGGCGTCCACGTAGGCGGCCGCCTCGGTCCGCGGATCGCGGTTCGGGTCGTCCAGCAGCGCCTCGGCGAGCGGTTCGAGCCCGGCCTCGCGGGCGATCTGCGCCTTGGTGCGCCGCTTCGGCTTGTACGGGAGGTAGATGTCCTCCAGCCGCGCCTTGGAGTCGGCCGTCATGATGCGGGCCTTCAGCTCATCGGTGAGCTTGCCCTGCGACTCCACCGACTCCAGGATCGCGGCGCGGCGCTCGTCCAGCTCGCGCAGGTAGCGGAGCCGCTCCTCCAGCGCGCGGAGCTGGGCGTCGTCGAGCGCGCCGGTCGCCTCCTTGCGGTAGCGGGCGATGAACGGGACGGTCGCCCCGCCGTCGAGCAGGTCCACCGCGACCCGCACCTGTCCCTCGCGGACGCCGATCTCTCCGGCGATCCGCTCGGTGATGGGCCGGATGGCGGGCTCGGTGCCCTGGCCGTCGGGCGTCTGGCTGATGGTCGCTGTCACAGCTTGGATTCGCTTTCTCCCCTGGATGTCGCCAGTGCATTGTCCAGGGAACGGGGCCTGTTGTCTTCTCGCCGCCCGAGGACGGTGGGCCTAACTCCACCCGCCGCGGGTGGAAGAGGGGGTCTAGCACCACCGAGCCTTCGCACGCCAGCGGCCAGAATGGGGGCACGTCCACGGTCATGGCGACTTCTTGGAGGATCAGGTGAGCGAGCAGCTCCGCGGTTATGGGCGCCGCGTCGTCCTCAGCGTCGTCCGCGGGATCGTCCAGATCGTGCTGGCGTACACGGTGAACCTGCCTCTGTTCATCCTGGCCGTGCTGTCGATCGCTTTCATCCCGCTCGGGGCGGGGATCGTGCTCACGCCGGTGGTGTTCCAGGCGATCCGGTCGATCGCCAACCAGCAGCGCGCGTGGGCGGCGGAGTGGTCGGGCGTGACGATCCCCCTCCCGTACCGGCCTGAGCCGCCCAAGGCGGGGCCGTTCAAGCGGCTGGGGTGGATGCTCGGTGATCCGGCGTCCTGGCGTGACCTGTTGTGGACGTTGCTGAACGTGCCGATCGCGCTCGTCCTCGGCGTGCTGGCGGCCGGTTCGACGATCTACGGGCTGGAGGGGGTCTTCGTCGCGCCCTGGATCGCGATGGTCGCCGACTACGGGTGGGGGCCGTTCTGGATGCTGAGCGACTACGGGATGTTCGGCATCGTCGGCACGATCGTGCTGGGCGCGGCGTTGACGGTGGCGTCCGTCCCGCTGGGGCCGATGTTCGTGAAGGCGCACGCGCTGTTCTCCCGGTCGCTGCTCGCGCCGACGAAGGGCGCCTTGACCGAGCGCGTCCAGCGGCTCACCGAGACGCGGTCGGAGACGGTGGACGCCTCGGCCGCCGAGCTGCGCCGCATCGAGCGGGACCTGCACGACGGCGCGCAGGCCCGGCTCGTCGCGCTGAGCATGAACATCGGGCTGGCCGAGGAGATGATGAAGCACGACCCCGAGACCGCGCAGAAGCTGCTGGCCGAGGCGCGCGAGGCCAGCGGGACCGCGCTGACGGAGCTGCGCGACCTGGTCCGCGGCATCCACCCGCCGGTGCTCGCCGAGCGCGGACTGGACGGTGCCGTGCGGGCCCTGGCGCTGACCCTGCCGCTGCCCGTGGACGTCCGGATCGACGTGCCCGGACGGGCCGACGCGCCGGTCGAGTCGGCGGCGTACTTCGCGGTGGCGGAGATGCTCGCCAACGTGGTCAAGCACTCGGCGGCGCGGCGGGCCTGGCTCCAGATCGAGCACACCGGCGACCGGCTGCTCATGATCATCGGGGACGACGGGAGCGGCGGCGCCGACCCCGCGGCGGGGAGCGGCATGCACGGGATCGAGCGCAGGCTCGCGGCGTTCGATGGGACGATGGCCGTGACGAGCCCGCCCGGCGGGCCGACCGTCGTGACCATGGAGTTGCCGTGCGCGTTGTCATCGCCGAAGATCTCGCCCTCCTCAGAGACGGGCTGATCCGCCTGCTCGGCGCGTTCGGATTCGACGTCGTGGAGGCGGTGGACAACGGGCCCTCCCTGCTGCGGGCGCTGACCACCCACCGTCCGGACGTCGCGGTGGTGGACGTCCGGCTCCCGCCGACGTTCACCGACGAGGGCCTGAAAGCCGCGCTGGAGGCCCGCAAGCGGATTCCGGGGCTTCCGGTGCTGGTGCTGTCGCAGCACGTGGAGCAGCTGTACGCGCGGGAGCTGCTGTCCGACAGCACGGGCGGCATCGGCTACCTGCTGAAGGACCGCGTGTCGGACGTCAAGGTGTTCGTGGAGGCGGTGCGCCGGGTCGCGGACGGCGGCACCGCCCTCGACCCGGACGTGGTGTCCCAGCTGCTCACCCGGCACGCCCGCGAGGAGCCGCTGCAGCAGCTGACGCCCCGCGAGCGCGAGGTGCTCGGGCTGATGGCGGAGGGGCGGTCGAACGCCGCGATCGCCGCGAAGCTGTTCGTCACCGAGAAGGCGATCAGCAAGCACACCAACAGCATCTTCGGCAAGCTCGGGCTGCCGCAGTCGGAGGACGACAACCGCCGCGTCCTCGCCGTCCTGGCGTACCTGGGCGCCTGATCACCCCCGCGGTCCCCTCGCCGGCTCACCGCGCCCACGGCGGGACGATCCGCTCGTCGCCCTGCGGCGCGAGCGCGCATTTCTCCGGGTCGACGACGGCGTCCGGGTCGTAGGCGAGGCAGCCGGCGTGAGCGGCGACCACTGCGGTGAACCCGGAGTCGCCGGCCGTCATCTGGCGCGGGGCGTCGGCGGGCAGGACGACGGTGTCGCCGGGCCGCGCCTCCAGCCTGCGGCCGTCCAGGTCGACGGTCGCCGTGCCGTCCAGGAACGTCCACACCTGCTCGGTGTCGAAGGCGTGCCGCGGCCCCGTCTTGCCGGGCACCATGTCGACCCGCCAGACGGCGATGCCGCCGGTGCCTCCCTGGGTCGGTGTAGCGAAGGTGGTCATCACGCCGTTGGGCGTCTCGGTGCGGCGGCTCTCGGCGTCGCGGACGAGCGTCATGGTCCCGATCCCCTAAGTTGGACAACAAGGTTGTCCATATAGTCAACGAGGTTGTCTTTTATGTCAAGCGAGCCTTCCGGCTTCGAGCTGCCGCTGCGGCTGTTCCTCGCCTTCCGCGCGATCATCGACGAGCTGCACGCCGAGCTGGCCCGCGAGGGGCACCCGGAGCTGCGGCCGATGCACGGCTTCGTCTTCCAGGCCATCGGCCCGGACGGCACGACGGCCGTGGAGCTCGGCCGCCGGCTCGGGGTCTCCAAGCAGGCCGCGGGCAAGATGGTCGAGTCGCTGGAGCGGTCCGGGTACGTCGAGCGCGCCTCCGACCCGCGGGACGCTCGGCGCAAGATCGTCCGGCTGACCGGGCGGGGTGTGGACGCACTCGCCCGCTCCGCGCGCATCTTCGACCGGATCCGGGCCGACTGGGCCCGGCGGCTCGGCGCGGACCGCATGCTCGCCCTGGAGGACGATCTCCGCAGGATGACCCCCGCGGACCTGTGGCGCCTCGACATGCCCGGCTGGTTCGGGACGGCCTGAAAAATCTTCCGCGTCCGGTGACCGTACGAGTCCAGGCAGCCGCTTAGACCACTCCCCCGGGCGCCCTCTGGCCTGCCATCAGGCCTTGTCGGCGCCGTCCGGCCCGGTTACCATCTGGCCAATTCTTAGGAAACTTTCCTAAGAGTTGAGCGGGGATTCCTGTCTGCTTCGGGGGCCGGACCGAACGGAGAATCATGTCCAGACCGGGCGGACGGCGGGCCATCGCGCTCGCCGGCGCAGCGACCCTGGCGGTGGCCACCGCCCTGCTCACGGCGCCGCCGGCGTCGTCGGCGGGGGCGGTCACCGCCACCTGCAAGAAGGCCTCCGACTGGGGCACCGGCTTCGACGGGACCTGCACCATCACCAACGGCACCGGCGCCGCGATCAACGGCTGGCGGCTGGAGGCCGACCTGCCGGCCGGCACGTCCGTCGGCAACGTGTGGGACGCGACGAAGGCCGTCTCCGGCAACCACTACACCTTCACCAACGCGACTTGGAACGGGACGATCGCCGCGGGGGCCAGCGCGAGCTTCGGGTTCGGCGGCAGCGGCTCCGGCTGGTTCACCGGCTGCACGGTCAACGGCGCGGCCTGCGACGGCTCCGGCGGCCCCGGCGGCGACACCCAGGCTCCCTCGGCCCCGTCCGGCCTCCGCTCGACCGGCAAGACCGCCACCAGCGTGAGCCTGGCCTGGAACGCGGCAACCGACAACGTGGGCGTCACCGGTTACGACGTCTACAACGGCTCGGCGAAGGCCGCGTCGGTGACGGGCACCAGCGCCACGATCAGCGGGCTGTCCGCCAAGACCGCCTACACGTTCACCGTGAAGGCGCGCGACGCGGCCGGGAACACCTCCCCCGCGTCCGGCGCCGTGTCGGTCACCACCGACGAGGGCGGCGGCGACCCGGTCGCCGGCGACAAGGTCATCGGGTACTTCGCCGAGTGGGGCGTGTACCAGCGGAACTACCACGTCAAGAACATCGAGACGAGCGGGTCCGCCGGCAAGCTGACCCACGTCAACTACGCGTTCGGCAACGTCCAGGGCGGCCGGTGCACCGTCGGCGACAGCTTCGCCGACTACGAGAAGACCTACACGGCCGCCGAGAGCGTCGACGGCGTCGCCGACACCTGGGACCAGCCGCTGCGCGGCAGCTTCAACCAGCTCCGCAAGCTGAAGAAGCTGCACCCCAACCTGAAGGTGCTGTGGTCGTTCGGCGGCTGGACGTGGTCCGGCGGCTTCGGCCAGGCGGCCGCCAACCCGGCCGCGTTCGCCGAGTCCTGCTACAACCTGGTCGAGGACCCGCGCTGGGCGGACGTGTTCGACGGCATCGACATCGACTGGGAGTACCCCAACGCCTGCGGGCTCACCTGCGACACCAGCGGCCCGGACGCGCTGAAGAACGTGCTGTCGGCGCTGCGCTCCAAGTTCGGGTCGAACAACCTCGTGACGGCCGCGATCACCGCCGACGCGAGCGACGGCGGCAAGATGGACTCGGCCGACTACGCGGGCGCCTCCCAGTACGTCGACTGGCTCAACCCCATGACCTACGACTACTTCGGCGCCTGGGCCGCGCAGGGGCCGACGGCGCCCCACTCGCCGCTCACCTCCTACCCGGGCATCCCGCAGGCCGGCTTCAACTCCGCCGAGACCATCGCGAAGCTGAAGGCCAAGGGCGTCCCGGCGAACAAGCTGCTGCTCGGCATCGGGTTCTACGGGCGCGGCTGGACGGGCGTCACCCAGTCCGAGCCCGGCGGCACCGCGACCGGCGCGGCGCCCGGCACGTTCGAGGCCGGCATCGAGGACTACAAGGTCCTCAGGGGCAAGTGCCCCGCGACCGGCACCGTCGCCGGCACCGCCTACGCCAAGTGCGGCAGCGAGTGGTGGAGCTACGACACCCCGTCCACCATCGGCGGGAAGATGGGCTACGCCAAGGACCAGGGCCTGGCGGGCGCCTTCTTCTGGGAGCTGAGCGGCGACACGGCGGGCGGTGAGCTGATCACCGCGATCAAGAACGGTCTCGGCTGAGCTGTTCGCAGAAGGGGATCTCCCAGCCCCTCAGACAGCCGGGACTTCGGGCCCCTGACCACCTGGACGCCGGTCAGGGGCCCTCCCCTTGCTTCGTGCTTTCTGGCGAGCTTCAGACGAGGCCGCCACCGCCGAGTTCGCCGCGCGCGGGCTGGCGGGCGCCCGGATCGATCGCATCGCCACCGAGGCGCGGGCCAACAAGCAGGCCATCTACCTGTACTTCGGCAGCAAGGAGAAGCTGTTCGGGGCCGTGGTGCGCGCCAAGATGGCCGAGATCAGCGACGCGACCGAGATCGATCCTGACGCCCTGGCGGAATCCGTGGGCCGGCTGTTCGACTGGTACCGGGAGCACCCGGAGCTGGTCAGGCTGCTGCTCTGGGAGGCCCTGGAGAGCCCGCGCGAGGTGCAGGGCCAGGCGGAGCTCCGCGAGGAGGTCCAGCGGAAGGCCGGGTACTTCACCGAGCACGGCGCCGGCGGCGTACCGGACCCGGCCCGGTCGCAGGCCGTCCAGGACCTGATGTTCACCGTGTTCGGCCTCATCGCGTGGAACTTCGCCGTCCCGCAGTTGCGTCGGATCATCCTGGACGAGGAGGACGAGGCGGCCGCCCTGGAACGCCGCCGCGCGTCCGTCATGGAGGCGGCGCGGGTGCTCGCCGAATCACACGGGTTCGGCTGATCGGTTTCGACGACATTGGGAGTCGCCTTGCAAGACTGGACGCTGCGTGAGACCTACCAGAGCCAGAGTGGTGAGGTTCGGTGGGACGTGCTCGGGAGCGATGATGCAGACCCGGTCGTCCTCCTGCACGGCACACCGTTCTCGTCCTACGTGTGGCGTGGTGTGGCGCGCGCTCTGGCGACGACCCACCGCGTGTACGTCTGGGACATGCCGGGGTACGGGACGTCCGAGATGAGCGATGGACAGGACGTCTCACTGGCGGCGCAGGGCAAGGTCTTCACCGAGTTGCTGGCGCACTGGGGCCTGGACGAGCCGTCCGTCGTGGCGCACGACTTCGGCGGTGCCGTGTCCCTGCGGGCGCATCTCCTGCACGGTGCGCGCTACCGCCGTCTCGCCCTCGTCGATCCGGTCGCGCTCGCTCCGTGGGGGTCGCCGTTCTTCCGCCTGGTCGGAGCCAACGCCACGGTGTTCGAGCAGCTCCCGCCCGCGCTGCACGCCGCCCTCGTGCGGGAGTACGTGACGTCGGCGAGCCACCGCGGCCTGCACCCCGCCACCCTCGACGCGCTCGTGGAGCCCTGGCTGGGAGAAGCCGGGCAGCCCGCGTTCTACCGGCAGATCGCGCAGGCCGACCAGCGCTACACCGACGAGGTCCAGGGACGGTACGGCGAGCTGTCCCTCCCGGTCCTGATCTGTTGGGGCGCCGAGGACACCTGGATACCGATCGAGAAGGGCCGCGAGTTGGCCGGCCTCGTCCCGGGCTCGCGCCTGCATCCGATCGCGGGGGCCGGACACCTGGTCCAGGAGGACGCGCCCGCCGAGCTGACCGCCGCGCTCCTCGGCTTCCTCTCATGATCGAGGCCGTGCTGTTCGACCTGGACGGGACGCTCCTCGACCACGAGAGCGCCGCGGCCGAGGCGATCGTCCGCTCCTTCCCGGACGCGGACCCCGCGTGGCTCGTCATGCACTGGTCGGATCTCACCGAGGAGGCCGTCGACCGGTACCTGGCCGGCGAGCTGACCCTGGATGCGCAGCGCCGCCTGCGGATCGTCACTCTTGCCCGGGAACTCGGGCTCGGCGACTGGGACGACGCCCGCGCCGACGCGTGGCTCGCCGAGTTCCTGCCCCGCTACCGGGCCGCCTGGCGCCCGTTCCCCGACGCCGCCGGAGCGCTGGACGCCCTCGCGGCGCGCGGGCTCCGGCTCGGGGTGATCACCAACGGCGACGCGGAGCAGCAGCGCGCGAAGGTCGAGCGGATCGGGTTCGCCGACCGGCTCCCGGTCGTCGTGGCATCCAGCGAGGCGGGCTCCGCCAAGCCGGACGCCGCCATCTTCCGGACGGCGTGCGCGGCCCTCGGCGTCCGGCCCGGCGCCGCCGCCTACGTCGGGGACCGGCTCGCCACCGACGCCTGGGGCGCGGTCGCCGCGGGCCTCACCGGCGTGTGGCTCGATCGCTCGGGCGATCCGGCACCCGGCGACCTGAACGTCCCCCGCATCACGACCCTGGACGCCCTCCCCGGCGAGCTGGCCGTGTGACGGCGCGGGCGGCCCTCCGGCCGGGGCCGCCCGCCGCCCGGTCAGTCGGTCGTGAGAACCGCCTGGATCTCCAGGACGATCTGGATCTTCTCGCTCAGCCCGAGCCCGTTGCTGCCGGGGATCTTGGCGGTGTCGCCGACCCCGAACTCCAGCCGGCTGATCTCGCCGGTCGCGGTGAACCCCGCGCGGGCGCCCTTGAACGGGTCGTCCTCCCGGAACGGGTCGGGGCCGAAGCCGCCGATCTCCAGCTTCAGCGGGACGTTCTTCGTGACACCGCGCAGCGTGAGCTCGCCGTCCAGGACGAAGTCCTCGCCGTCCGCGCGCAGGCCCGTGGAGCGGTAGGTCATCGTCGGGTACGTCACCACGTCCAGGTAGTCGCCCGACCGGACGTGCTCGTCGCGCATGCGGTTGCCGGTGTCGATCGAGGACAGCTCGATGGTCGCGGTCACCGACGAGTCCAGCACGTTCTCGCCGGTCACGATCGTCCCCTCGAACGACCCGAACCGGCCGCGGACCTTGCTGACCATCAGGTGCCTGATCGTGAAGCCGACGTCGGAGTGGACGGGGTCGATGGTCCAGGCGCCGGCGACATAGCCGGGGATCTCGACAAGCTCGGCGGTCATCGTGTCTCCTAGTGGTTATGAATGGTAAGGCGGTTCTCGTCAGGAACCGCCTCCATGGTGCGGACACCCCAGGAGTCGGCACAAGAAGGCACTTTTTTCTGCCCTGGTCACTTGGAGATAACCGTGGAGCACACAGCCGCCGGATGCCGGGCACGCGAGATCCTCGACAGGGTCGGCGACAAGTGGTCGCTGTACGTCATCTCGCTGCTCGGCGAGCGGCCCAAGCGCTTCAACGAGCTGAAGCGCGAGATCGACGGGATCAGCCAGCGGATGCTCACCGTCACGCTGCGCGGCCTCGAACGCGACGGGATCGTCACCCGCACCGTCTACCCGGTGGTGCCGCCGCGCGTGGAGTACGCGGTCACCCCGATGGGCGCGACCCTCATGGAGGTGGCCACCACCCTCGTCCACTGGGCCGAGTCCCGTCTGGGGGAGATCGACGCCGCCCGCGCCGCCTACGACGCCCGTGCCGCCGAGGAGGAGGCCATAAAGGCAGGCGCGGCGCCCGAAAACCGTGTGCCGCAGGTAAGCGCACAGAGGTAGCGTTAACGGCGATGGACCTTCACGAGGTGGGACGGCGAGCTAGCCGCGCCGAGCTGGGGAACGAGCAGTCGTGCCCGGCCCGGCTCGGCGGTGTGCGCCGTCATCCCATCGACCTCGTGAGGCCGTCCCATGCGTTCGACTGACATCCGTTCGACCTTTCTCGACTTCTTCCAGGAGCGCGACCACCGCGTCGTGCCGTCCAGCCCGCTGATCCCGTCCGATCCCACGCTCCTGCTGGCGAACGCGGGCATGAACCAGTTCAAGCCGTACTTCCTCGGCGAGACCACGCCGGACCACCCTCGCGCGGTGTCCGTGCAGAAGTGCGCGCGCACGTCCGACATCGAGAACGTAGGCCGCACCACGCGGCACGCGACGTTCTTCGAGATGCTCGGGAACTTCTCCTTCGGCGACTACTTCAAGGCGGAGGCGATCTCCTGGGCGTGGGAGCTGTTCACGCGCCACTACAACCTCGACCCGGAACGTCTCTGGGTCACCGTGTACCTGGACGACGACGAGGCGGCGAGACTCTGGCAGAGCGTCGGCGTCCCTTCTTCCCGAATCCAGCGGCTCGGCATGGAGGACAACTACTGGTCGATGGGGATGCCCGGCCCCTGCGGACCGTCCTCCGAACTGCACTACGACAGGGGCCCGTCCTTCGGACGCGAGGGCGGCCCCGCGGTGAACGGCGAGCGCTACCAGGAGCTGTGGAACCTCGTCTTCATGCAGAACCTCCGCGGTGAAGGCTCCGGCAAGGACGAATACCCGATCCTGGGCGAGCTCCCCGCACGCAACATCGACACCGGGCTCGGCCTCGGCCGCCTCGCGGCAGTGCTCCAGGACGTGGACACAGAATGCGAGACCGACCTTCTCGCGCCAACCTTCCGACTCGTCCAAGAAATGGCGGGACGCGCGTACCCGGGACGGGACGGCAGCGACGACTCGATGTCCTTCCGTGTGGTCGCTGAGCACTCCCGGTCGATCGCCTTCCTCATCGCGGACGGCGTCATGCCCGCCCGCGACGGCCGCGGCTACGTGCTGCGGCGGCTGATGCGGCGGGCCGTCCGGCACGCCCGCCGGCTCGGCATCGACGACCCGGTCCTGCCGGGGTTGACGTCCAGCGTCATCGACACCCTCGGCGGGGTGTGGCCCGAGCTGACCCGCCAGTCCGAGCTGATCAAACAGGTCACCACCGCCGAAGAAGAGGCGTTCGACCGCACCCTGCGCCAGGGCTCCCAACTGCTCGACGCGGCGATCGGCCGCGCGACGACCACCATCCCGGGACGCACGGCGTTCGAGCTGCACGACACCTACGGCTTCCCGATCGACCTGACCATCGACGCGGCCCGCTCGGCCGGGCTCACCGTCGACGAGGACGCGTTCGCGGAACTCCTCGAAACCCAGCGCCGGCAGGCGCACCGCGCGGGCCAGGGCCGCAAGTCGGACGCGGTCGCCCGGCAGGACGCCTACCGCCGCATCACCGCGCGGCACGGCCTCACCGACTTCGTGGGCCACACGTCGGAAACCGCGGAGACCCAGGTGCTCGCGCTCCTCGGCCCGAACGGCGAGCTGCCCAGCGCGACCCAGGGCGACGAGATCGAACTGGTCCTCTCCCGCACCCCGTTCTACGCGGAGTCGGGCGGCCAGGTCGGCGACACGGGCACGATCCGCACACCCGACGGGGACCTTCGCGTCCTCGACACCCGCCCCGGACTCGACGGCCTGCACGTCCACACCGTCCGCATTCTGGACGGCGAAGTACGGCCCGGCGACCAGGCAGAGGCGGCCGTCGACGCGGACCGCCGCGCAGCGACCGCACGCTCCCACAGTGCGACCCACGTCCTGCACGCGATGCTGCGCCGCGTCCTCGGCGACCACGCCGCCCAGCGCGGCTCCCGCGTCGAGCCCGGCCGCCTGCGCTTCGACTTCGCGCACTTCTCCCCGGTCGACACCGAGCCCGTGCAGACCCTCGTCAACGACTACCTCCTCGACGACCCCGACGTCCGCGTCTGGGAGGCGAGCCGCGCCGAGGCGGAGGCCGCAGGAGCACTCGCGCTGTTCGGCGAGAAGTACGGCCAGGACGTCCGCATCGTGGACATCGGCGACGCGTCCCGCGAACTCTGCGGCGGAACCCACGTCGGCCACGGCTCGCAGGCGGGCCCCGTCCACATCGTCGGCGAGTCGTCCATCGGCACCGGCCTGCGCCGCATCGAGGCGCTCACCGGCGCCGACGCCCTCCGCCACCACGACCACGAGCGCCACGTGCTGCACGAACTCGCGGCGCTCCTCAACGTCCGTCCCGACCAGGCCCCCGACCGCCTGCGGCAACGCCTGGCCACCCTCGCGGAGACCCAGCGCCACCTGGAGAAACTCCACCACGCAGAACTCGAGAAGCACGCAGACCACCTGGCGTCCCTCGCCGAGCCCGTACCGGGCGGCTGGCTGGTGGCCCGAACCATCCCCGACCTCACCGGCACCGACCTCCGCACCATCGCGACCGGCGTCCTCTCCAGACGCGACCGGCACGGCATCGTCGTCCTGGGCACGGAAGCAAACGGCAAAGCAGCACTCGTAGCCGCCGTAGGCGCGGACACCGGCGTCCAGGCCCGCACCATCCTGACCACCGCGGCGCGCGAGGTAGGCGGCGGCGCAGGCGGCAAGGGCCCCATCGCCAGCGCCGGCGGCCGCCACCCGGAGAACCTCCCCCAGGCGATCACCACCGCCGCGGAGGAGGCCCGCGCCCTCCTCGCCGACCGCTAACGCGAGAGCCCCCGTCCCAGGGACGGGGGCTCCATGTCGGGCTGGCGGGATTTGAACCCACGACCCCCGGCACCCAAAGCCGGTGCGCTACCAAACTGCGCTACAGCCCGCGGATCGCGAGAGCAGTCTAGTGCCGATCAGCCCGCCCCGCTCCGCGCGGCACGTCCACCCCCGGAACCCTGTACGCTACGGGATGGCGACCGAGGCCCACCGGCCTCCGCTCGCGGGCGTAGCTCAATGGTAGAGCCCCAGTCTTCCAAACTGGCTACGCGGGTTCGATTCCCGTCGCCCGCTCCCACCAAGAAGGCCCAGGTAGGAACCCTGTTTCCCCACCTGGGCCTTGCCGTCTCTTATGATCGCTACGGCTTCCGTGCCCGATCGTTCCGGCGCCTCTCGTCACTCTTGTCACTGACCCGAGCCACCTTGAACGCCTCCCCGAGCGCCGCCGCGATCACCTGGTCTCGATCCTGGCTTGCGTGCTGATCGGCCCGCACCAGGGGGCCGGCGCCGGGGCCGCGCATCGCGGCACACCATCGCCAGAGTCGCCACCCCGTTCGAGCTCAGTCCTCAACCCGACCGCGAGGTCGCCGATCCTGTCTCCGCCGACCAGCTCTCGGGCTTGACCGCTGTATGGCCCGGGGGCCACCAGGGTCCAACGCCCTGGATGCCGGTATCCGACTGGGTCGTACAGGTCTGTGAGAACGGCAACGAGCGTCGCCCTGGCTCGTCCGTAGGTCATGATCGGTAGATCGGTGTCGCGAGATTTCATCTGTTTCACGCGTGCCACCAGCACATTTCATGGCGCTTCCACATTGTGCTGGGCAGTCGTGCGTGTTGCAGGTATAGAAGTCACATGCACGAATGCGTCATACCTGCATGCCGCAGATGAGTGCCGCGCAGCACCCCATTCCGGGGTGGAAGAAGTGGCCGATCATCGAGACGGCCGGTGGAACATCACCGCGTATGACGGGCTTCCATCAGGGATCGGTCGGAGGCGCCGCCCTGGCATTCATCGACGCCTCATACGGAAAGGACGGGTCATGTCCGATCATCCGCGGGGTGACAGCCGCTGGCGAGCGCTGATCGTCGCCATCGCCGCCGCCTGTCTCGCCGCCGCCGCCGGCCTGATCGTCGACGGCCGGGCGATCGCCGGCACGTTGTCCGGCACCCTCTACCGCGATCCGGACTCGCAGGTCGTTCGATGGGTCGCGGCCAACCCGAACGACGCACGGACCCCTGTCATCCGCGACAGGATCGCCAGCCAGCCGCAGGCGCGCTGGATGTCGGTGTTCAAGCCGGACACCGTGACATCGGAGGTCTCCTCGTTCGTCAACGCGGCGAGCGCGGCGAACCAGACTCCCCTGCTCTCGGTGTACGAGATCACCAACCGCGACTGCGGCGGCGCCAGCGCCGGCGGCGCCCCCGACCTCGGCCAGTACCAGCAGTGGATCTCGAAGTTCGCGCAGGGTCTGGGCGGCCGTGCGGTCATTGTCATTCTGGAGACCGACGCGCTCGCATTGCAGACCTGCCTGGACGGCTCCGAGCTCGCGGCGCGCAACCAGGCGCTCACCCAGGCGGTACAGACGATCAAAAGCGCCGACCCGAACGCGAAGGTCTATCTCGACGGCGGCCACTCGGCCTGGAACTCCGCCGCCGAGCAGGGCAGTCGGTTGAAGGCCGCCGGTGTCCAGTACGCCGACGGCTTCTTCACCAATGTGTCGAACTTCCAGCCGTTGTCGAACGAGGCGGCATACGGCCGGTCGATCATCTCCTACTTGCAGTCCCAGGGCATATCCGGCAAACACCAGGTCGTCGACACCAGCCGCAACGGCGGGGCCGCCGGCGCCCAGGGCGACTGGTGCGGCGACGACAACACCGACCACCGCATCGGCGCCTACCCGACCCTCGACACCGGCGACCAGAACATCGACGGCTACCTGTGGGTCAAGCCGCCAGGCGAGGCGGACGGCTGCGCCTACGCGGCCGGATCCTTCGTCCCCGACCTCGCCTACACCCTCGCACGCAACGCGCCCGATCCGCCTGCCTCGCCAACTCCGACCGACCCGCCGGACGGCGACGCCTGTACGGCGACCTACCAGACGGACAACTCCTGGCAGGGCGGCTTCCAAGGTCATCTCACCGTCACCGCCGGAACCTCGGCGATCAACGGCTGGAAGCTGACCTTCTCGCTGCCCAGCGGCGTTTCGATCGACCAGCTCTGGAACGGCACGCTGACCACCAGCGGGTCCACCCCCACCGTCACCAACACCTCGTGGAACGGCGCGCTCGCCCCCGGCGCGTCCGTTCAGGTCGGCTTCACCGCCACCGGCACGGCCACATCGCTCAGCCCCACCTGCACCTCATCGTGAACGGCACACCTAGTCTCACGGTGTGACGGCCCCGGCGCCCCGGCCTGGTAAAAGCGTCTCCCGGGCCGGGACGCTCGGTCCCATCGACGACCGCCAGTCGATCGTCCCGGCGTGCTGCACGGGATCCGCCGCGTCGAGGGCGTCGCGTCGCCGAGGCGCAGGTGGGCTGGGAGGTCGACGACACCTACGCCGGCCCGGCACGCCCACCGCAGGTGGGCCAGGGCGGCGGTGCAGCCGACGGCGTACAGGTCGCCGGCCGGCTGGCCTCCTCACCGCACAGCAGTTCGGGCGCCATGTACCGCGCCGTGCCGGGGACCCGGCAGGTCTGGGTGATGCGGGAGAACTCGTCGCCGGTCGAGGTCGCCAGCCCGAAGTCGATCAGCACCCTGTTTCCCCACCTGAGCCTTGCGGTCTCTCATGATCGCTACGGCTCCCGTGCCCCACGTCGAACGCCTCCCCCAGAGCCGCCGCAATGACCCTGTCTCGGTCCTGGCCGGCGTGTTGGTAGATCAGCGCCGCTCGCGTCGAGGCGTGCCGCATCCTGGCCATCAGCTCTTTGAGACTGGCGCCCGTCGAGGCGGCCATGGTGTTGCCGACGTGCCGGAGGTCATGGAAGTGAAGGTCAGGAGGCCGACGTCAGCCCGGACCTTGTTCCAGATACGCCGGACCCCGGAGCGTCGGAGAGGCCCGCCCCGAGAGCCGACGAAGACCCGCGCGTTCGGACCGTCCTCGGTGAGGGCTGCTACGTTGCCGCATCATGACCACATGCATGCTGGCGCGGGCGTTCGTGAACGCTGATGGCGCTCATGGCAACCCCGCTCTGGTGATCGTCGAGCCAGAGGGTGCGACGGCGACGTCTCAGCAGCGTCAGGACCTGGCGGACGATCTCGCGATCCCCGCCACCGTGTTCGTCCAAGACGCCGTTGCGGGCCGGGTGAGCATCCACGGCAACTATGGGTCGCCCATCCGCTTCGGCGGCCATCCCGTGCTGGCCACGGTCGAGGTCCTGCATCATCTCGGCTTCCCCGTGACCGCCATCGCAACTGAAGCAGGCCGCGTCTCAAGCCGCCGCGATTCCGACGCCACCGTCTGGCTGACCGCCCCGGCGGCCTGGTCCAAACCCTGGCGGCACTACCAGATGGACGATCCCAAGCAGATCGACGCGCTGACCGAGCTTCCCGCCGGAGAGGACTTCACCCAGGTCTGGGCCTGGATCGACGAACCGGCGGGCCGGATCCGTGCCCGGCTTTGGGCGCCACGCATCGGCAAGGGCGAAGACGAGGCGTGCGGTAGCGCCTCCATGCTGCTGACCCTCAAGCTGGCGCGCCCGCTCGAAGTCCTGCACGGCCGCCACAACTCGCTCATCCTCACCCGACCCGTAGACGAAGAACTCGTGGACCTCGGAGGCCGATGCGTGCTCGCGCCGCCGTCCGCTGAGGTCCAGGCCAAGGTCGACGCCTTCTATCGTCGCCACTGAGGTCATCAGGGCGATGGACACGCGGATCATGCTGCCGGAGATGCCTCGTCGGGCGCGCTCGTCGGCCGTTCAATCGGCGCTCCAGCACGAGAAGCGGGATTGGCAACACCCGCGGCGAGGTAGAGCGCGATCCCTCACGACCGCTCACCCAGGCCTTCGACCTTGGTGCGCGGCTGTTCGATGAGCGTGCCACCGACTATCGAGTCGACACACCGCGCAGCGGCGTCGTCTGGCCAACCATCCTGTTAGGGCGCCCCGTGCGGCAGGACGTCCACCGATGGCCGTCGCGCGGCTTATCCGGCGGAAATGGCGACGACTCCCACAAGGCAGCAGGCGATGCCGATCTGCTGGACCCGCTCCTGGCGCTCGTGCAGGAAGACACGGGCGAGGGCGATGGTCACGACCGGGTGGAGAGAACTCAGCACCGCGACGACGCCCAGGAAATCCATGGTCGAGGCGAGCGCGAACATCCCGTCCGCGCTGACGATCAGAGCTCCGATGAGTGCGAGCGGTGGAAGGTCGGTGCTGCGGACCGCCGCCGGCCGGACCACGAGGAAGGCTGCGAGCAGGGCCGCGACGGCGGTGGATCGCGCGGTGAGCAGGGCCCAGGGCACGCTGGCGTCACTTGCCGCGTCCATGGAGACGTAGAAGCCGCCGAAGCCCAGCGCGGCCACCAGCCCCAGGACGATGCTCGACCCTCCGCCGGCCGCGGCCGCATCCGGTGAGGGACGCGAGCGGGAACTGAGGACGATGCCCGTGACCGCGAGTGCGATGCCGATGCCCTGGACAGGCGTGGGGTACTCGCCGAGTATCGCGCCGATCGCGACGGGCACCACCGGCGCGGCCGCCGCGATCGGCGCGACGGTGCTCATGGTTCCGGAGGCAAGCCCCCGGTAGAGCGCCGCGATGCCGACCGTCTCGCACAGCCCGGCGAGCGCAGCGAAGAGGTACAGGCCTTTCGGCATTCCCTCTCCGAGGGCGGTCACGATCGCGATGAGCAGGACCAAAGCGGTGCTCTGCGACACGAGGAGGACCGTGAGCGTGGCCGCTGCCGAGCGGCTCTTGACGCCGCCGAGAAAGTCGGAGAGGCCGTACGCGAGGCTTGAGCCAAGCGCCAGAACGATCGCGAACATGCTCAGCCCGCCGAGCGTGGCCCGCGGAGCACCTCTGCGTGTGCAGCGTCGGCCGGCACGTCAGCGAAGGCCGACGCCCGGTCACTCTTCGAATGTGACAACGACCTTTCCTCTCCCGTGGCCGGTCTCGACCTCGCGATGCGCGTCGGCGACCGCTTCGAGCGGGTACGTCGCGCGGATGTGGACGCGCAGCATACCGCTCTCATAAAGCGTGACGAGCTGCTGCAGTTGTTCGGCGGCACGCCGCGCCCGGATGCCGCGGACGCCCAGTTCCACGGCCAGATCGAGATCGACCAGCGTGCCGATGCGGCTCCTGTCCCGGGCCAGGGCGAGCGAGTCCCGCAGGGCCTGCCCGCCGACCGCGTCCAGGACCGCGTCCACACCGTTCGGCGCAGCGGCGCGCACCCTGTCGACGAGCCCGTCGCCGTAGGCGATCGGTGTGGCGCCCAACTCGATCAGGTACTCGTGATTGGCCTCGCCGGCAGTGCCGATGACCTCGGCACCGTAGGCCCGAGCGATCTGCACCGCCATCGTTCCCGCTCCCCCCGCGGCGGCGTGGACCAGCACAGTGTCCCCAGAGCCCACGCCGAGCTCCCGCAGCGCGGTCAGCGCCGTCTGGCCTGAGGCCGACAGGCAGCCCGCCACCTCCCAGGGCATGCCCGCGGGCTTGCCCACGATCGCGTCCGCACCCGCGACGGCGTACTCGGTCAGCAGTGCCATGTGCGACCAGCCGAGCACCTCGTCCCCCTCAGACCAGGCGTGCACCCCCGCACCGACCTGGTCCACGACCCCGGCGAACTCGTTGCCGATCTGCTGCGGGAAGCTGACGGGCACCCCCATCACCCCCCGCCGCACAGCGGTATCGAAAGGCTGGACCCCAGCGGCCAGCACTCGGACCAGCACCTGCCCGGGCCCCGGGCACGGCCGGTCAAGATCGACGATGTCCAGAACGCGAGGGGGCCCGATTCTCTCGAAGACCACCGCCCTCATCGGATATCGCCGATCCCGGCGGCATCGGCCGCCGGGGCGCGAAAGCCGTGCAGCCTTTCATTCGGCCGGGCGCCGGCGACGACCAGGCACGCGCCTGGCGGTGCCGCCTGCACGGTCAGCAGGATCCTCATGCACGGATGGTCGGCCAGGCAGGACAGTGAAGTCCAGCTACATGTTCTGAACATTCTTTTAAGATGATCTCCATTTTCGGGGTCAGGCGCCTGATCCTGCTCCACGACCTGGCGGGCTACGGCACCGTGACCGTGTTGGCGGACGTGCGCCAGGTGCAGGCTGCCCGGGAAGAGAGACCCCGGGACGGGCGGCGTCAGGCACGCTGCCCGTCCCGGGTGACTTGTCCCCTCGGGATCGCCTCCGCACCTAAGCGGACGATCGCCGCCAGAAGTCGTACTTGTGCGCCGTGGCGTAATCGATCGGCCCGATCTGCTCCGGTGCCAGCGATTGCACGGTCGGCGAGTTCGCATCGAACTCCGGCCACGTCGGAACACCGGTGCCGTTCGGATGCCCGTTGCGGGCGAAGTTGCCCCAGTACTTGATCATCTTGTCGGACAGAGCGATCTGTTCAGGGGTGGCGGATTCGGTGAACTTCGCGTCCCGGAATGTGTACGGCGTGTCCGCGGCATGGTAGGCGCCGGCAGGGAAACCGGGCGGGAACGGCAGATACGACGGAGCGTTCCGGTCGGCGAACTCGTACGCGTAGGTCGGCATCTTCGCAGCGAACAGCTCGTTCAGCTCCTGCGTACGACGGGCCCACGTCGCGTCGGTGAGGACGGTCGCCCACGTGATGCTGGGCGTCTCGGCGTTGTTCAGCGGATATCGCTGCTCGATCGCGGGAACGTTCTGCAGACCGAAGGCCTTGGCCAGCAACGTCGGGTACTGGTCGGCGGTGACTGGTTGGCCGATGCCGTCCCGGAGCAGTCCGACCCACGTGCGGTGCTCGTCGCGGGTGCCTCCGGCCATGATGGGCATCTGGTGGAACCGTCCCCCGCGCAGCGCCAGAGCGGGAAGTTCGGGGAGCGTCGATCCGCCGTACGCCATCTGCTGGAATATCTGCATCACCTGCGGATATCCGAGAAGGGTCTTGACCGGCAACGCCCGCATGCAGGCCAGCACCGCCGCCGGATCCACCTGGCCGCAGCCGAGTTCCCTGGCCACCGTCAAGCCGGTCTGGTCGGTCTCGGGTTCCGTCCTCCAGGCCCACCACGGCAGGCCCGGGCTGCCCGGAGCGATCGATTCCGGGAGCATGTTCATCAGGGCGAACCCGCTCTCGAGAATGGCGCGATCGAACAGCCCCCTCGACTGCGGAGCCGTCAGGTGTGCACTGGTGGCCGTGGCCCCGTAGGAGACTCCGAACAGGGTCACATTTCTCGGATCACCACCGAACGCGGCGATGTTGGACCGGACCCACCGCATGGCGGCCTGCTGGTCCTGCAGCTGGAACGTGCCCGAGCCTTGCAGGCCCGGCAAGCCGAACCCGCCGAACAGGCCCAGCCGATAGTTGACCGTCACCACGATGACGTCCCCGTCGGCGGTCAATCGCCGCGGGTCGAAGAAGTGGCCGGCCCCGACCGCGCCGTCTCCGTGAATCCACACCATCACTGGTTTCGCAGCCGGGTCGCCTCCGCGTGGCACGGTCACGTTCACGAAGAGGCAGTCCTCCTCTTCGCTCGAGATGGGGGAGATCTGCGACGGCAGTTGCGGACACGGGCTACCCGGTGAGGTCGCATCACGGATCCCCGTCCAGGGCTGCACCGGCTGGGGCGCACTCCACCGAAGTTGTCCCTTGGGGGGTGCCGCATACGGAACGCCTTCGAAAATGCGATGTTCGGTGGTGACTCGGCCGCGTACGAGTCCTCCTTCTGTATTCACCACGTCGTCGTTCCGGGCCCGCGCGTCCGCGTGCGTCGGGGAGGCTCCGACCGAGCAGAGCAGCGCTACCATCAGCGTCGCGGCGGTCGTTGACCACCAGCTTCTGCGCTTCACCCTTCAACCCCACCTCTGGTCGCCGTCTTTCCCATGCCCTCCTCCTTCCTGGTGACGTGACTGCCGCCGACAGGAGGAGTGCGGCCGCGCACAGCGGCCCGGGTCGTGGTCTCATCGGCTTCTCCCGTCTTGCGGGGGTTCCGTACCGATTCAGAGTGAGACGGCTCACAACATCGGGACAGCCGAGGATCCCCTAGAGATGACGTCGACCACCCACTGCACGCAGGGGCCCGAGACTGTGGCAGATCCCGACAGATGCGGAGGGTGATGGCGTCCGCGACTCTGTCGAACGCCGTCAGGACGCCGTCTCAAGCCACGGGTCACTCCGCCGGCGCGGACGAGGGCTCCTGTCCTACGTATCCGAGGAGAGCCGAGCATTCCTTCGCCGTGGCGCGGACGGCCTCGATCAGCTCCCGCCTGCGCTGGGAAAACCCGAAAGCGGGCAACGAGACGGCCACGGAACCGCTGATCGAGCCATCGGCGTTGAAGTAGGGCGCGGCGACACAGCACACGCCGGGCGTGTATTCCTCGTCGTCGACGGCATAGCCGTGCTTCGCGACCGCGGCCAGCTCGGCGGGAAGATCGTTCGTCATGTAGTCGGCGTCCCGAGGGCGTTCGGCAAGGTTCCGCTCAATGACCGGCGCCCGTTCCGACGGGGGCAGATACGCCAGCACCGCCTTGCCGGAGGCCCGGTACACCTCGTTCTCCCGATACCCGATATACAACCCCGTGACGCGGAGCGCCTGAGGCGGTTCCACCACGGCCTGGATGATCACGGCCTGATCGGTCCAACCGGTCAGGTAGGCGCTCTCGGACACACGTGAGGAGAGGGTTTCGACGCACGGTCTCAGATCCCGGGGAATGGCCAGGTCCGACAGCATCGCGCGATAGAGCATGCCGACCCTGGAGCCGATGCGGATCGTCCTGTCGGCGTTTCGCGCCAGGTAACCGCAGGCCTCAAGCGTGTTGAACAGGTGATACGTCGTGGTGATGTTGAGGCCGAGTGCGGCCGAGACGTCCGGGATGGTCTGGGGCGACGGCGCCTGGGCCACGTACTCGAGCACCGACAGGGCACGATCCACCGTTTGAAGCGTGGTCCGCTTTTCATTTGTTGCACCGGATTTCACATTGTTAACAGTAGGGAGGGGCGCGATCCGGCGTCAACGCGCTGTGAAACCGCCTCGATTTCACTATATGAAGGCGTGAGCAGATATTGACATGGAGGTGATGCGAAGTCAGGCTGGCACCCTGCACTCCCGAAACGATCTTCAAATGAGGAGCAGCACGTGCCAGACGCCGATCCCCGAGGGTTCCTGACCGACATGTACCGTCAGGTATCGACGATCCGGCGTTTCGAGGAGCGCATCCTTGAGCTCAGCAAGGACGGGGAGGTCGCCGGCTCGGTCCATGTCTGCCTGGGCCAGGAGGCGGTCCCCGCCGGGGTGATGGCCGCTCTTCGCGACGCCGACCGCGTCCTCCCCACCTATCGCGGACATGGATGGGCGCTCGCCTGCGGTGTTCCGGTCGTCCCGCTGCTCGCTGAGATCTGCCATCGCGGCGACGGAGTCAACGGCGGGCGAGGGGGATCGGCCTACCTCTCCTCCCCCGCCCATCGCCTGGTCGGCGAGAACTCCATCGTGGGCGCGGGGGTCCCCATCGCCTCCGGGGTCGCCCTGGCGGCGAAGCAGAAGGGGACGTCCGGAATCGCGGTCGCCTCCATCGGTGACGGCGCGATGAGCCAGGGATCGGTGCACGAAGGGATGGTCTTCGCCGCGGCCAACAAGCTCCCCCTCGTCATCATGTGCGAGAACAACGGCTGGGCCGAGATGACCCCCGCTTCACTCACCTCCCTGACCCCGGACCTCGCCGACCGCGCGGCCGGTTACGGCATCCCGGCGCGAATCGTCGACGGCTCCGACCCCCAGGCGGTGTTCGAGGCGGCCGGCGAGGCGGCCGAGCGCGCTCGGTCGGGCGGGGGCCCCACGCTGATCGAGTGCAAGACGGGGCGTTTGTCCGGCCACTACAACCGGGACATCCAGCACTACCGCCCGCAGGAGGACATCCAGGCCGCCGCCGGTCGCGACCCGATGAAGCTGCTGCGTTCGCGCCTCCGCGAACTCGGTGTCACGCAGGCCGATATCGACCAGATCGACCGTGACGTAGCCTCCGCCATCGATGACGCCACCCGTCAGGTGCTCGCGATGCCCGTCCCCGAGCCCGCGAACGCGACCACCCACGTCTACGCCGCACCCGCCGCCCGCCCCAGGCCCCCCGCGGTGGAGGATCGTGGAGCGGCCACGGAACTGACTTACCAACGGGCCGTCAACACCGCACTCCAGGACGAACTCGAAGCCCGGCCCGAAGTGGTGGTGTACGGCGAGGACGTCGGGACCGCCGGCGGCATCTTCGGGGTGTCGCGGAGCCTGCAGAAGAAGTACGGCCAGGACCGGGTGTTCGACACGCCGATCGCCGAGAGCGCCATACTCGGCTCCGCGGTCGGCGCTGCGATCTCGGGCCTGCGACCCGTCGCGGAGATCATGTGGATGGACTTCCTGTGGGTCGCGTTCGACCAGCTGGTGAACCAGGCGTCGAACGTCCGCTACATCAGCCGGGGCGAGCTGAGCGCCCCCCTGGTCGTACGCACCCAGCAGGGCTCGACCCCGGGGAGCTGCGCGCAGCACTCCCAGAGCCTCGAAGCGTTGATCGCCCACATTCCCGGCCTGCGGGTGGGGCTTCCGTCCAGCCCTGCCGACGCCTACGCGATGACCCGTGCCGCGATCGCCGATCCCGACCCGACCGTCCTGATCGAATGCCGCGAGCTGTACCAGAACACGGGGGACGTCTACCGGAGCGCTTCCGTCGAGTCCGCCGCGTATGCCCGACTGCGTCGGTCCGGCCGGGACCTCACGATCATCACGTGGGGCGCGATGGTCGATCGAGCGCTGTCGGCCGCCGGGACGCTGAGCGCGTCCGGTGTGGACGCCGGGGTGCTGGACCTGCGCTGGCTGAATCCGCTGGACGACGAGGCCATCAGCGCCGCGGTACGGCAGGGCGGCGGGCACGTCCTGGTCGCCCACGAGGCCAACGTCACCGGCGGCTTCGGTGCCGAGATCTCAGCGCGGATCACCGAGAGGCACTTCGCCGACCTCGCCGGGCCGGTCATGCGCGTAGGCGCACCGGACACCAGGCTCCCGTCCGCTCCCGCGCTCAGGGAGGCGGTGGTCCCGGGCGAGGCGACGATCGTGGACGCGGCCCGGCGGCTCCTGTCCGGAGAGCGGGTCTCCGCGCTCCCCGCGTGACCGGCGGGTGCACGGTGACGCGGTACGAAACGACGAAGAGGAACACATGACCATTCTGGGAGTCCTGCACCACGGGATCACAGTGAGCGACATCGACGTGGCCGTGGACTGGTACACCCGCGTGCTCGGCCTGGAACTCGTGCATCGCCAGCGGCAGGAGAACGCCTACACCCCCGTGCTCGTTGGTGTTCCGACCGCCGTGCTCGAAGTGGCCCAGCTCCGGATCCCCAACGGACTCGGGCGCGTTTCGACCCACGACATCGAACTCATCCAGTACGTCCAGGCCGGGCACCAGGCCCCCGCAACGGCGGTCAACCAGGTAGGCGTGGCGCATCTCGGCTTTCTCGTCGACGATGTCGAGGCGCTGGCCGCGCGGGCCGGAGAGGCGGGCGCCGTCCTGCGCAATCCGCCGGTCGGCATCACCGAGGGCGCGAACTCGGGTGGCGCGGCCTGCTACGTCCACGACCCCGACGGGAACACCCTGGAGTTCCTGCAGCCGTCCCCCGCGCGGCTCGCCGCGATCTCCAGCATGATCGGGAGCGTGGACCGTGGCTGAAACAGGCGGCGGGCTGGCGGTCGTCACCGGCGGCGCGGGCGGCATCGGCCTGCGGGCCTGCCGGGAACTCGCGCGCCGGGGGTTCGGTGTCCTCGTCGCGGACGTGCACGCGGACGGCGTCGAGGCGGCGGTGGCGGAGCTGAGGTCGGACGGATTCACCGCCGAGGGCCGGACGCTCGATGTCACCTCGCGCGAGAGCGTCGACGCCCTGATGGAGGCCGTGGCCGCCCAGGGGCCTCTGACGGCACTCGTCACCTGCGCCGGCATCGTGCACACCGGATCGATCGACGACTGCACGGATGACGCCTGGGCCCGGGTCATCGAGGTCAACCTCACCGGCACCATGCGGGTATGCCGTGCCGCACTGCCCCACTTCTCTCCGGGAGGCGGCACGATCACCACGGTCGCGTCGATCAGCGGGCGGACCGCGTCCACCTTCTCCTCCCCCGCCTATGTCGCCTCCAAGGCGGGCGTGATCGGGCTCACCATGAGCCTCGCCGGCCAGCTCGCCGCACGCGGTATCCGGGTCAACAGCGTGGCACCCGGAATCATCGAGACCCCGATGACCGACACGTTCGGCGACGAGCGGCTGGGACTGCTGAGAGGCAAGATCCCCCTGGGCCGGCTGGGCTCGGCCGACGAGGTGGCCCGCGCGATCGCGTTCCTCGCCGGGCCGGAGAGCTCCTTCGTGACCGGCCACACCATGGACGTCAACGGAGGCCAGTTCATCAGCGGATGACCGTTCCGGAAGGCGGTGGGACGGAGACCATGGAGTTCCTAGTTGAGATCGACATCGCCGTTCCCGCGGACCTGCCCGTTGAAGAACGCGAGCGGCGCTACGCGGACGAGGCGGCGCAAGGCGCCCGGCTCGCCGCGGACGGCGTCATCCAGCGCATCTGGCGCGTGCCCGGGACCGCGAACAACATCGGAGTCTGGGCCGCGTCCGACGCGAGCGAGCTCCATGGGCACCTGGCGTCGCTGCCCTTGTTCGAATTCATGACGATCCGCGTCCGGCCCCTGGCCCGGCACCCGCTGGAGGCCCCCGATCAGCACGAACGCGGACCCGCACGTCGAAAGGAAGACCGTGAGCACTATCGGTGAGGTCGCCCGGAACTACTGGCGCGCCGAGGAGTCCCGGGAGATCGACCGCATCCTGTCCTTCTTCACCGAGAACGCGCAATGGCAGGGGCCGGGATCGGACCTCACCGGGCATGAGGAGATCCGGAGCTTCTACGAGCAGAGTATCGAGCGCTTCCCCGGCCTGCGGGTCGAGGTCGGCCGGGTGCTGGGCGACGACCGCGAGGCCGCCATCGAATGGACCGCGGTGTTCACCGACCGGGAGGGGGAGCATTATCCCCTCTCGGGGGTGAACGTGATGCGGCTGGAGGGGGACCGCATCGGCTCGCTCACCACGTACAACGACCCTTCGACCCTCACCCGTCCTGCCGAGGCGCCTCAGCAGGACGCCGTCCCGGAACGGTTCGCGGATGCACGCGTCCTCGTGACCGGGGCCGCCAGCGGGATCGGAGCCGCGACGGCGAAGCAGTTCGTCCACGAGGGTGCCCATGTCACGGCCGTCGACATCGACGCCGAGGGACTGAAGCGAGTGGGTCGCTCGCTCGGCGGGCCCGGAACGTTCACTCCCCTCGTCGCGGACATCACCGAGACCGAGCGGCATCCCGATCTCATCACCCAGGCGGCCGGTGGCGACGGGGTCCTCGATGTCCTGGTCAACAACGCGGCGGTGTTCCTGCTGGCCGGCGTCTCCGCCTCACAGGCCGACTGGGATCGCACTCTCGCCGTCAATCTGAAGGCACCCGCCCAACTGGTGGCCGCCGCGGCGGACGCGCTGGCCCGCTCGCGGCGCGCCGCCGTGGTCAATGTGGCCAGCGTCTCCGGACATGTGTCACAGGCCGACCGGTGGACCTACAACTCCGCCAAGGGCGCGATCCTGTCCCTGACTCGTTGCCAGGCCCTGGACCTCGCGCCGCACGGCATCCGCGTCAACAGCGTCAGCCCCGGCTACATCTGGACCGAGGTACTCGACCGGAGCGCCGGCGGAGATCGCGAGAAGTGGGAGCCGGTCTGGGGGGCGTACTGCCCGATGCGGCGGTGCGGGGAACCCTCCGAGGTGGCGGAGGTGATCGCGTTCCTCGCCTCCGACGCCTCGTCCTTCGTGACGGGCACCGACGTCCTGGTCGACGGCGGACTCGTGTCGATGAGCCCCGACGGGCTGTCGACGTTCGAGTTCAGCTCATGACGTCCCCGTTGGAGATCGTCGACACCCACCTCCACTTCTGGGACCTCGGCAGGTTCCGGTATCCCTGGCTCGACGACGAGGGGGTGTCGGACCTTCGAAGCGATTACCTCCCAGCGGACTGGGCGTCGGACGCCGACGGGCTGGACATCGTCGCGACGGTGCACGTCCAGGCCGAAATGGACCACGACGTCGACCCGGTCCGTGAGACGTCCTGGCTGGACACCCTCGCGGACGACGGTCCCGGCGACCGCGTGCCAACGGTGTGCGTCGGCTACGCCGACCTCCGGGACCCGGCGCTCGCCGACGTGCTCGATCGACACGCCAGGTACCCCCTGTTCCGCGGCATCCGGCAGGAGGCGTGGTTCTCCCCGGGAGCCCAGCACAGGGCGGATATGCCTGACACCGACCTGCTGGCGGACCCCGCATGGGCCAGGGGACTACGGCTCCTCGCGAGCAGGGGGCTGCTCTTCGAACTGATGGTGTGGCCCGATCAGTTGCCCCGGGCCGCGGAATTGCTGCGAGAACTACCGGATCTGCCGGTCATTGTGGAACACATGGGGCTGCCCGGCAGCGCCGGCGGCCACCATCTGTGGCGGACGAACCTCACCCGCTTCGCCCGCGAGGTTCCATGGTCCGTCGTCAAGCTATCCGGGATGAGACTCTGCGCGGAGTCGTGGACCGCGGGCGGGGCGCGGTCATTGGTTCAGCAGACCGTGGAGACCTACGGCCCGAGCCGGTGCGTGTTCGGCAGCAACTACCCGGTCGACCGCTCCCTCACTTCCTACCGCGGCCTCTGGTCGGCATTCGATGACTTCACCTCAGACTTCACGGAGGCGGAACGCCGCGCAATGTTTCACGACAACGCGCTCCGCACTTACGCAATCACCCGCTAATCCCCAGCTTGCAGACAGCCCAGTGCCTGTCGGGGGGGGTCAGTAGCGGGATGCCGCGGTCGCTCGCAGGACCCGTTGAGCCGACGGGGTCTGTCCAGTTAACGGTGTAACTCGATCTTGCTCGGGTCAGTTGCGGGCGGCGGTTAGGCGGCCTTCGAAGGCGATGTCGAAGGCGTTGAGGGCGGCCTTCCAGCGCATGATCCAGCGTTTGCGGCCGGTGCCGGTGGGGTCCAGGCTCATCACCGCGAGGTAGACGCACTTGAGCGCGGCCTGCTCGCTGGGGAAGTGCCCACGGGCCTTGACCGCCCGGCGGATGCGGGCGTTCACGCTCTCGATGGCGTTGGTGGAGCACACCACCTTGCGGATCTCGGGGTCGAACTGCAGGAACGGGACGAACTCGGCCCAGGCGTTCTCCCACAACCGCACGATCGCCGGGTACTTGGTTCCCCAGGTCTCGGCGAACTCCAGCCACCGCTCGGTCGCGGCCGACTCGGTCGGGGCCGTGTAGACGGGCTTGAGCGCCTTGGCGATCTTGTCCCAGTCCTGCCGGGCGGCGTACCGGAACGAGCCGCGCAGCAGATGCACGATGCACGTCTGGACCAGCGCTCGGGGCCACACGTTGCCGACGGCGTCGGGCAGGCCGCTGAGTCCGTCGCACACCACCATGCAGGCGTCGTCCACGCCCCGGTTCTTGAGTTCGGTGAGGACCTGCAGCCAGTACTTGGCGCCCTCCCCGCCGTCGCCGGCCCACAGCCCGAGGATGTCGCGGGTGCCGTCGACCGTCACCGCCAGCGCGACGTAGATCGGCCGGTTGGCGACCTGCCCGTCGCGGATCTTGGCTCTGGCGCAAACCGTGTGATCTCGGGGAACCTGATGCACGAAGATGATCTCTGTGTGATTCAGACGTTGTCGAGCTTTTCTTCCCTCAATGGGCATCGCTGCAGGTGGAGCACTGCGAACGACGTGACGGCGCTGTGGTGGTCCAGGCGAGGGCGAATTCGGCGGCCGCGTCATGCTGGCGGTGCGAGGTGGTGTCGGGTCGAAGGCATGGCTGGTATGTGCGGCGCCTCCAAGACGTCGCCGCGTCCGGCTGTTCCGTAAGACTTGAATTGAGGGTTCGCCGTTTCCGGTGCATGAGCAGCGAGTGCTCGGTGAACACGTTTACCGAGCAGATCCCGGGACTGACTCGGCCGTATGCCCGGGCGACCACGTCCTTGCGGAACCTGCTCACCGAAATCGGGCTCGCACTTGCCGGCCGGGCAGGAGTTCGGATGGCTGCGACCTTGGGGATCGCAGTCGGTAAGGACACGCTCTTGCGGTTGATCAGAGCGATCCCGGATCCACCTGTCGGCCAGGTTCAGATCCTGGGTGTGGACGATTTCGCCATTCGGCGAGGACATAACTACGGAACCATCCTGATCGATCTGGGAACGCGGCGTCCGGTCGATCTGATCGATGGCCGGGACGGCGACGCTCTGGCCGCATGGTTGCGTTCCCGGCCGCTGCCGGAGGTGATCTGCCGGGACAGAGCCGGCGGCTACGCGGAGGGAGCCCGGCAGGGAGCGCCGGACGCATTGCAGGTCGCCGACCGTTTCCACTTGTGGCGCAATCTCGGCCAAGCGGTGGAGAAGGACGTCTCGGCAGTCCGGGCGGGCTTGGCAGCGGCGTTGGCGGCCGCTGTGGAGTCACGGCGCACCAGCGACGCCCCCACGGTGGTCAATCATCGTGAGCTGCAGGTGGTGGCACGGATCCGGAAGCATCATGCCGCTGTGCACGAACTCCTCAATCAGGGACTGAGTAAGGCCGCGATCGGACGACGGCTCGGCCTGCATCAGGCGACGGTCCGCAAATACGCCAACGCGACGGTCGAGGAGGTCACTGCGGCCAACCAGCAGCGCGCCAGCATTCTAGACGGCTATCACGAGCATCTGCACCGCAGGTGGAACGAGGGCATCCGCAACGCCACCCAACTCACCAGAGAGATCACCGCACTGGGTTATCGCGGAACAGCACAACAAGTCCAACGCTATCTACGTCGTTTCCGGCCTGCTGGAACGAGCGAGGTCGAGATTCCACCTCCCCGGCCACCGGCCGTCCGGGACCTCACACGCTGGATCATGTCCAATCCCGAAAACCTCGACCAGGAGTCGGCTGTCAGATTCCGGGAGATGCAGCGCCTCAGCCGAGATTTGCGCAGCCTGACCAGGCACGTGAAGGATTTCGCTGTGATGCTCACCCAACTTGAAGGCCACCAACTCGATGACTGGATTACCCGCGTCGAAAAGGACAACCTCACCGCGATAGCCGGGTTCGCGCGGAATCTGCGGCGTGACTACGACGCCGTCCGTAACGGACTGACCATGTCCCATAGCTCCGGCCCAGTCGAAGGACACGTCAACCGCGTGATTATGTGGAATCAGAAATGTCAAGCGACTGGGTGGTTCTCCAGCCATTCTGGGAGGGGTTCGCGGGAGGCGAGCCAGTCGGGTGGGATGCCGTCGGTTCCGGTTCTGGCGGCGATGATCCCGCCGACGATTGCGGCAGTGGTGTCCATGTCGCCGCCCGCGGTGACGCAGGCGCGGATTCCGGCCGGATAGTCCTCCAGGTGCCGAGCGGCCGCCCAGAGCGCGAACGGCACGGTGTCCTGGGCGGTGATTCGGGATCCGTTGCCCAGGGCCTGTGCCGCTTGTTCCGGTGTCGCTCTCTTAAGGCTTTGCGCCCGTTGAAGACCTCGTCGGACGTAGGTCCCAGGGGTGTGATCAAGTGCTGCCTCGATCAGGGCGTGAGTGGTGTTGGTGGCCGCGAGGGAGGCGGCGACGGCGATGGCAACGGCTCCTGCGATTCCCTCGGTGTGGGCGTGGGTGATCTCGGCTTGGAGGGCGGCCTCGGCGGCGGCGCGTTCGGGGTCTCCGGCGTAGTAGGCGCCCAAGGGGGCGACGCGCATGGCGGCGCCGTTGCCGAAGGAGCCGTTCCCGCCGAATGACTCGACTGAAGCGACCCGCCAGGGGTGCCCGTCGCGGATGCGTTCGAGGAGTTCCAGAGCCCCGGCTCCATAGCGTCGTCCGGTGTCCATGCGGATGGCGAACGCGGCGGCCAGGGCGTCCTGGTCGATGCGGCCGTGAATGTCGAGGCACCCGACGACCGAGCAGGCCATCTCGGTGTCGTCGCTCCACTCCCATGGCGGCGAAGGAAGGTCTGCGGCGGTCAGATGGCGATTGGTGTGCAGGAAGAACTGGTCGCCGAAGGCGTCACCGACCGACAACCCCGCCAGGGAAGCGTGCATGAGCGGTGATCCTCGTTCGCGGGTCCGCGCGGACCCGCCCTGGCCGTCGTTCATGTGCAAGATCCCCATCTCGCCTGCTTATGGTGGCTGCCGCCATCGGGCAGCCTATGCGGATCACGATCTTCGGTTCGACTCCGTTTCGGTCGGCTTCACCGAGATGATCGGTAGAAGGGTCGCGCTCGCCGGGACCCCGATCTGGCGGGGAGTCGGCCCGGCCGGAGTAGGGATGTCGGTGAGCTGGCCGAGGAGCTTGTCCAAGGCGGCCTGGCCGTCGTCGACGGCGGCGCGTTCGTCATCGGTGAGGGGGATGCTCACCAGCATGCGCTGCAGGTTGTCCTTGGCTTCCAGCAGTTGAGCCTCGGTCGAGTCCTTGGGAGTGTAGAAGTCGCACTTGGCGCAGGCCATGCGGTGCTGGCACTGCTCGAAGAAGGTGTATGAGCACAGGCCGTGGCCGAGGTCGTAGTACTGCCACGATTCCCCGGCGGCTGCCTGGCCGGAGGTGACGGCGTCCCGGTCGAGCAGGACCTCGATGGTGCGGACATTGCGTTCGAAGTACCCGGCGTCGGTGTAGGCCCGCGTCAGCGTGGTGGGGGTGAGCTTGGCGTAGTACTGGGTGGATTGCAGCGAGCGGTGCCCGAGCCAGGCCTGCAGCTCGAACAGCGTCATGGGCTCCTTGGCGTTGTAGAGCTGGCTGGCGATGGTGGATCGGGCTCGGTGGCTGGTGATGTTCCCGCGGACGTCGGCGACCGGGACGCCGGCCTTGCGGCAGAGCATCGGGATGACGGTGTTGTTGATGTAGGAGGAGGAGGAGACCCGGCGGGCCCGGAAGGCGAATAGCAGGTGCACCTGTTCGGCGGTGCGGCGGTCGACGAAGGTCGGCTGGTCGGGGCGGACGGCCTGCCACGCCTCGATGGCCTGGCCGAGGATCGGGTCGACGGGTTTGGTGAACGCGGTCCCGGTCTTGTGGGTGGGGACGTCCAGGAGGCAGACCGCGTCGCGGACCAGGACCTGGTCGGAGTCGCCGGAGATCGGGACGTCGTCGTGCTGCCAGCGGACGCATCCGACCCGGAGCCGGGCGATCTCGTCGCTGCGCAGCCCGCTGAACAGCCAGGTCACGGTGATCGCACGGACGAGCTCGATCGGATAGAAGTGCCCGGACTTGGTCTGCGGGAGGTCGCCGGAGTCGAGGTTGAGGCCCGCCCAGAGCAGCTTGGCCCAGATCTCGTCGGCGATCACGCGGGGGTTCGGGCCCAGTAGGGCGGCGATGCTGCGTGGGGTTGCCAGCGCGCGCAGCGGATCGAACCGGCGGGGCAGCCATTCCCATTCCTGGCAGTCGGTGAAGAACTTCCGGAGTGCGGCGAGCTGGCCCTCCTTGCTGCTGGCCTCCAGCGGCTTGCCGATGCGGTCCTTGAGGCCGACGGTGCGTTGGACGTAGTCGCCGACGTTCATCCGCTCGAGCCGGGCGACCCAGGCCGCGCAGGTCTGCCGTGTCCAGTTCGCCGGGTCGGCTGCCTCAGGGTGTTCGGCCTGCAGCCAGCGGCCGACTTTGAGAAGGTTGGAGCGGACGCTGCCGCGGGTGCGGGGCGTCAATGTCGAGGTGGCGTGCCAGCGGTCCACCCATCGTTCCCATTCGGGTGCGCCGCCGCTGGCCCGGGCCGAGTGGCGGCCGGTGCCTTGGCGGGGCGGGTCGCAGAACCCGAGCACGCTCACCGCGCGTTGCAGGGCGTGCAGCGTGTTCATCTGCGTGTCGGGCAGGAGACGATCTCGGCGGACGTTGTCGAACAGCTCGGTCGTCAGATCGTCCAGGTGCGGGCTGCGGTTGAGCAGGAACAACCGGCAGGCCACCATCGGCAGCAGGGTGTCATCGTCGCTGCCCAGGCGGTAGCCCCACTCGGACAGCACGGCCCGAACTCGGGAGATCTCGGTGCTCAGCCGGGCACGCCCGAAGATCTGACGCGCCAGGGTGAGCCGTTGGAAGCTGACCAGCTGGTCGAAGCCGGTGAACGAGCCGAGCAGGTAGGCGTGCGTCGCCAGGTAGGGGCGGACCTCGTCGCCGGCCCAAGCCGGCGCGTTCCGATGGAACTCGGCCTGGTCACGGCCGAGGAGACGCACCCATTCCTGGTCGGTCCAGCCCCAGAACGTCCGCCTCTGGTCGGCGCATCGCAGCAGCAGGACCGCGACGACGTCCAGCATGGCGCGGTGCCGATGCCGGGTGACCGGGCCGTCGAGCCCGGCGTTGACAACCTCCAGCGGCCGCAGCAGCCGTCTGATCACCGTCCATCCGGGCGCGGAGGAGTCGTGATACTGCAGCCGCCGCAGATTGCGGACGCCCAACTCGCCGATGGCCCGCATCTCTTCGGGCCGGATCTCGATCGTGGTGTCGAAACGGTGACCCGCCAGCGGTGACCGCCAACGATCACCGGAGTCTTCGACGGTCTCATGCTGCGCGGCGGTCACCGCGTCGTCCCAGCAGGCCGGGCCGTCGCGGGGGCGGTCCCGGTGAGCGCCGCGATCCGCCAGGCGTGGATGTGCTCCATGCCCCGATTGAGCTTGTCGGCCAGATCCCGACCCGACAGGTGGATGTACTGGACGCGTGGAGTCGGTATGGCGATGCCCGGCGAACGTCGCGATCGCGTGCAGTTCCCAGCCCATCCTGGCCAGGTCCGTCAGGCAAAGATGCCGAGTCGTGTGCGTGGAGAACTGCGGGACCTCGGCGGCAAGGGCGATCCGGCGCACGACCTTCGACCAAGTCCACAAACTCAGCGGCTGGGCGTGGTTGCGCCGCGATTCCGACAACAACAGCGGCCCCCGAGCCCGGCTGATCGTCGCCCGATGCGCCAGATAGCCCGACAGCAGCACGCTGGTCGCCGCCGAGTACGGCACCACCCGTTCCAGCCGGTTCTTGGTGGTCTCCGCCCTGATCCGCAGGGTGCGATGCGCGGGGTCCAGGTCGTCGGTGCGCAGCGAGCACAACTCCTCGCGCCGCAGCGCAGCATCGTAGGCCAGGGCGAGCATGACGCGGTTACGGATCTGCTCTTCGGCCGCGACCGCCAGGACAGCGTTCCACTGCTGCTCGGTGGGGATCCACGGCAGCTTCGTCAGCCGCGGCACCAGGCCGCGCTGACGCCCACCACCAGATCCGCCACGACGGCCTGGCATGTAACGACCGCGTCCGACCGGGTTGGAGTCCCGCAGCCCCTCCTCCATCAGGTGGTCGTAGAACAGCCGCACCGGCACGATCCGCTGCTGGATGGTGGCGTTCGACAAGCCCGAGCCAGAATCAAGCGCGACAACGTTCGCGCCGCGACGGCTGGGCCGCTCGGTCAACTCCCGTACAAACACACCGATGTGCGCCCGGCTCGCCGTGACCGGGGCGACGCCCTCCCGCTCGCACACCTCCAGGTACTCAGCCAGTCCGCGCGCGTAGGCGTCGATCGTCCGTGGCGCCCTCCCCAGATCCGTCCAGATCCGCAACCACTCGGCCGCCCGCTCGTGCCGGCCCAGCACCGGCCACTTCTCCTCCAGCACCACCGTGCCGCTCAAGTCATCTCCCAAGTCACGTGGTCAGGACCGGGGAGACATGATCACCCCCACAGCCAGATTCCACGTAACTTCTAAAATGCTCAAACGCCAAATGTTCGGAAGAGCAAAGCTCGACCTCCTCCGAAAACGAACGCTTCACGCCGCGTGAGATCACGGACTTTGCGCCAGAGCCCGGATCTTGACGTGGATGGCGTCCAGGAAGATGACCGGGTAGACGGGGTCGAGCGGCCGGTTCTGCCACTCGGTCATGCCGTCGAGGACCTTGTCGGTGATGGTCGAGATCGTCTGCTTGGACACCGAGGCACCGTAGACCTCGGCCAGGTGCGCCGAGATCTCCCCGTGGGTGAGGCCCTTGGCGCTCAGGGACAGCACCATCTCGTCCACGCCGGTCAGCCGCCGCTGCCGCTTGCGGACGATCTTCGGCTCGAACGTGGCGTCCCGGTCCCGCGGGACGTCGATCTCGACGGGCCCGACCTCGGTGGTGACGGTCTTGGACCGGTGCCCGTTACGGGTGTTCCCCCCGCCGTCGCCGGCCCGTTCGTGGCGGTCCCGGCCCAGGTGATCGGTGATCTCGCCCTCGAGCGCGGACTCCAGCACCCGCTTGGTCAGTTCGGCCGGCAGACCGCCCTCGCCGGTCAGCTCCAGGCCCTGCTCGCGGGCTTGGGCGACCAGTCGGCCGACCAGCTCCTGCTCAACCGCGGCCGCCGGACCGGGCTTCATGTCGGGCTCGGCCACCAAGGCCTCCGTGTTCACTCCGGTCATCATCAGGTGTCACTCCTTGATCAGGAGTTACACCGGAAACCGTACAGTCCCGACCTCAACGCCAGATCTTTCTTGGTCATCCGAGGAAGTGGGCACCATCTAGGGCGGTTTCGTCGGCGGTGGGGAGGGTGTGCTCGGGCGGACTCAGATGTCTCAACTCTGCGGATGCTTGCTTCATGGGTTCCGGTCCGGGGTGGTTCCGGTGAGCCGGGCGGCGATGGCGGGGCCTTCCTGCGCGAGCCATGCCTCGGCGCGGGGCATGCGGTCTTTGACGCCTTGGTTCCAGAAGCGCCGGAACGCGGGGTCGGCTTCCGCGGCGGCGCGGCTGGTCAGATGGAAGCGGTGAACCATCCGTTCGGCCAGGGGCATCAGGTCGTGGCGCTGTTGTTCGGTCATTTGGTAAGCGTCGGCGAAGACGGCTGCGCGGTGGGGGATGTCGGCATCGACGAGGGCGGGGGTGCGGTCGGTGGGGTGCAGCAGCGGCGCCCACCAGTAGAGGGCGTTGGCGATGTCGTAGATCCGGGTGGTCGGTCGGGCGAGGTCAAAGTCGATGAGGGCCGCGGGGAGTCCGTCGCGGAAGACCACGTTGCCGGGGCAGTAGTCGCGGTGGCTGACCAGTTCGGCGTCGGTGTCGACGAGCGGGATGGCCTCTGTCCCGGGCAGAGTCGCCCAGACTGCGCCTTGGGGTGGTGTCCAGCCTTGCGCGGCGTCATGCAGCCGCCGGATGAGGCGGGCCAAGGCGACGAGGACGTCTTCGCCGGTCGCTTCGGGTGGGAGCGGCTCGCGCGGGACCTCACCCGGCACGAAGGACAGAACTTCGCGGCCCTGTTCGTCGATCCCCAAGGGCTTGGGGCGGCGGAGAAGCCGGCCTGGTGCAGGTGTGCGAGGTAGGCCTGGATGGTGGTGGTGAAGGGCCTGACCGGACGGCGGACGGTGCCGGCGACACGGACGATGTTGGGAGTAACGCCATCCCCGATCAACGGTTCCTCGTGCGGTCCCTCGCTCGGCATGGGGGCCATGGTGCCTTTCGGTTTAGGTGGTCTGGTCAGGGCTGCGGAGTTCGTCGGTTGAACTCGGCGGCGTAGGCAGTCCAGTCGCCGGCGCGGGTGCGTTGCCAGGCGGCGGCGACACTGATGTGGAGGCCAAGGTTCGGGCAGGATGACCGGTTAATGTCCGAGGTGGAGAGGAAGTGAGCACCATTAGTGATCAGCTCATCTGTGTCCCAGTCCACCTTCAGGGGCACGGTGGCCCGTCCCGTTGTGGGCTTCGTGGCAGCCACACGATCACCTCCAAGTACCTCAGTAGCCCGAGGTAATTCGATACCAGGGGATGTGGGACCGGCGAGTGGAAAGAACTGCGACCGCAGCAGCACAGGGCGCAGTTCTTGTATTGGTGTGCTGGGCGACCGACTGATCAGCGAGGACGGCATGCAGTAGCCAGGCATCAGTCAAGGGGCCGGGCGCTTGGGGGGCTGCGCGGCGTCGCGGCTGGTCGCTCGGGCGTGCGGTGGGGGCGCCGAGCACCGGCGGCGGCGTTGGCCGTGCATGCATCATGCGCCGGATCGTCATCATCCGGACGCCGGGCGCACCGCAGTCCGAGTCACTGCCAGAATCGCAGTGTGCCTGGGGACCCTGCTCGTTACGCCGACGGTCTGAAGATGGCGTGGCAGCTCATCTGGTTCGATGACAGCGACGGGCGGCTCAGCGGGACCTCCCCCATCACCCGGCAGCAGTTCATCCGGGTACGCGAGCTTCGCATCTTCGACAACGGCGACGACGAGTGGTTCGCGGCGGGTTCGTACAAGGTCGCGGCCGAGCACTGGCCACAACTCATTGAGGTGCTGGCCTGCCCACCTCCCGAGGCCGGCAAGTCCTACTTCATCGAGGGGTACGCCACGGACTTGTAGTGCTGGGCTCTTCCGATCCCGTTCTGCCGATCCGGCCGTCCGGAGGAGATGCCGCGAGGGGGCGCCTCCTGACGTCCGCGCCGTCCTTTAGACGGATCGGTGGGTCGCTAGTGGGCGGGGGCGGTGGGGGTGTGCGGTGTCGTCTTCGTCGTAGTCGAGCTTGTTGATCACCTGGATGACGCCGTCGACGGACGCCGTCAGGCGTTCGGCGATGGGGACGAGGCTTGCTAGCGGCACGCGGCCTCGCAGGGTGACTACGCCGTCGTGCACCTCGACCTCTATTTCGGCAGGGTCGAGCCAGAGGCTTCGGATGACGATCTCGTGGGTCACTTCCTGTTGGATCTGCGCGTCCGGCTTCAAGAAGACCTGCAGCACGTCGGCTCGGCTGACGATGCCGACTGGGCGGCCGTCCGGCTCGACGACCGGAAGCCGCTTGTAGCCATAGCGGCTCATCGTTCGTGCTGCTTCGGCGATCGTGGTGCCGGGAGTCGTGGTGATCGCGGGCGTGCTCATGACCTCCCCGACCATGGTGGCGTCGGCCCGTTCCCGGCCGGCAGGCGCATTGCGGAGCAGGTCCGCCTCGGTGACCACGCCGACGACGCGGCCCTCGCCGTCCACGACAGGCGCCCCGCTGATCTCCTGATCGGCGAGAGTGGTGATCACGTCCTTGAGGGAGTCTTCGGGCGATACCGTCACGACATCGGATGTCATGACCGTCTCCACCGTCGGTCGCTTCATCGGGCACGGGTCTCCCTTCCAGATGTCGAGTCCACCCTTCGCTATCGAGACTGGCCGGGTCGCACTGGCGGCACGAGGGGGCTGAGGTCCCCAGGTCGGGGACGAAGGTCCCGCCCATGGCCGATCAGCGGGGAGGGACGACCGCTACGGGGCACTGCGCGTGGTGCACGACACCGTGACTGACAGAACCGAGCTGGGGCGAGCTCCAGTGCCAGTCGTAGGCACCTACGACCAGCAAGTAGGCCTTACTGGAGGCCTTGGACAAGGCGGTCACCGGATGCTCCAAGACGGTGTCGTCGATGACTTCGACTTCCGGGTACCTGTTTTGTGACGGCTGGTATGCGTTAACGACCTCTTGCCTTAGATCTGCCTCGACCTGGTCGGCGTTGGAGTAACCCACCTCGATGAAGGTCGCGAGGTTCTGCCAAGCGTGGATGACGTGGAGCCTTGCTTGGTGGAGCGTGGCGGCGCCGAATGCGTATTCGAGGATCGCGCTTGCATCCCGCACCGGGTCGATGCCCACGAGGATTTCGCCGCCCTCGGGGGCGTCCCCGCGCACGATCACCACCGGGACGGCGGAGCGTTCAGCCGTGCGCAGGCTCGTGGACCCCAGCGACAGGTCGACGAAACCACCCTGGCCGCGATTTCCCACCACCAGCTCGAACGCCTTCTCCGACTGCTCTGTCAGGACCTGCCATGGTTCCCCGGTCAGCAGAGCGGTCGCCGTCTCAAGGTCCGGCCACCGCTTCCGGGCGCGTTCGCGGGAGGTCGCCAGGATCGCGTGGCCCATGCGTCTCATGAACTCTGTGGTCTCGGGCCGGGCGGAGTACGGCGGCTGGGGCGGCCAGCTCTCGATGGCGTGGACGATGTGCAGTGGACGCTCACGCAAGACGGCTTCGGCGGCAGCCCAATCGAGGGCACGCGTCGCCTCATCCGAACCGTCGGTGCCTATGACGATCGGTGCGGGCATCGAACTCCCCTCATCTCGCTCTTGGGCCGAACCGGGGCACATCGAAGCTGCTGGCCGCCTGTTTCCAGAGTTCGTCGCCGGATGGTGCCTGTCCTAGGGGCAAAGGTCCTTCCCCGACAGGCCTCTGCGGTGCAGGCTCACCCTCACGCCGGGCGCCGATGCTGTCCCGACGAGCCCACGGCGCGGCCGCCCGTATGCCTGCGGCGGCTGAAGGCTTACTGATGCTGTTGTGGCTCGGGGAGAATGGCGGCCCCGGCGTACTTGGCCGGTGAGACGCCTACCGCTGCGGTGAAGTCGCGGGTCAGGTGTGACTGGTCGCAGTAGCCGAGGTCGTCGGCCAGCGTGGCCCAGTCGATGTCGCCGCCCTGGTCAGCGCGGGCCGCGGCCTCGTGGAGACGTGCCCGGCGCAGCACCCATTTGGGGCTCGCGCCCACGTACTCCGCGAACAACCGCTGCAGGGTTCGGACGGAGACATGCAGCGCTTCCGCCGCCTGGTCGACCCGGAACAGACTGGGGTCGGCGGTGATGGCGTCGACCATGCCGGCCACTTCTTCGGCTACGGGATCCGGTTCGGGAAGGATTTCCTGGAGGAACTCCTCGGCCAGTTTCACCATCGCATCGAGATCAGTGTGCTGGAGGACGGCGCGGTTAACGTCCTCGACATCGGGACGGAGGACGTCTGCGGCCGGGAGCCTTCGATCGGCGAGGTCGATGACCGGCCCCGCCGTGAACGACCGGAAACAGCCGGGCCGGATCTTCACGCCGAGGACCTGGCCGCGCCCCTCAAGCCGCCGGACGAACAACGTCCTGTCCACGCCGTAGATCAGCGGAGACGGCTCCTCGAAGACGAGATGGACGTTCGGGTGGGACAGCACCTTCGTCTCGTACGGCTGCTCCGTCCGCCATCGGACGTGCCAGTAGAAGTCCACGAAACGCGCCAGGGCGGGGCTCGGAGACGCCCTGTCGACGGTGGCGACGGTCGCCTGCTCCCGTGGGTACAGCACCCCTCGCCCCAGTTCACCACCCACGTGACCAGGGTACTTGGCGCGTTTGTCCAAGAGATGCACCCATGGGCCCTCATAGCGTGCAGCACATGAATGAAAACCACGCTTACATGAAGGAATGCGCCTCCGAGGCCGCCCGCGTCGCCCACACCGTCCAGCAGGACCGGTTGACGGATCCGACCCCGTGCGGAGCGTTCGACCTCCGGACGCTCGTGAACCACCTTGTGCTCTACACGTCCCATGGGCTTGAGCATCGTGCGCTGCGCAAGGAGCTTCCGGAGGATCTCACCGAACGCGACTTCACCGCCGATGCCACCTGGTCGCACGAGTACGCCGTGCAGCTCGACCGCGCGGTCGCGGCCTGGGCGGACCCGTCCGTATGGGACGGGGAGATCGCCGGCACTCCCGCCGCCGACATCGCCGTGATGATGATCATGGAGATGGCCCTGCACGGCTGGGACGTCGCGAAGGCCGTGGGCGAGGAGTACCGCGTCTCACCCGAAACCGGTCGGTTCATCCTCCAAATCGTGGAGAAGAACGCCGAGATGTACCGCCAGTACGACGGTTTCGCCGGCCCTGTCCCCGTCGGCGAGAACGCATCGCCCTTCGAGCGGGCGCTTGCCGCCTCGGGCCGCGACACCGGGTGGCGACCGAGCGGCCGTTGACCGTGGCGCGCCGCCGTCGCAGTGGGTTCCCTGTCCACTGCGACGGCGGGGGCGCGGCTGCCGGGCACTCTCCTCACGGGCTCGCCGCCGCTCTCGCACTGAAGCTCAGTTCTGTCGTTGTTTGCCGGTACCTCTATGCGGAGGACTCTGCGCTGCTGACGGCGAGCTGGTCGTGCACCACTCACGGGCGGACGAGCCGTTGAGCGCGAACGCGGACGGCGGAGGCGGAGAGGAGCGTCGCGGCGGCGAGGGTGCCCCAGAGGGCGGCCGGGCCGCGGGTGGCGAGAGCGGTGATCACCGCCGGGGAGACGGCGAGGCCGAAGCCCGTGGACAGCTGGAAGCGGGCGACGGCGCGTCCCAGCAGGTGGGGCGGGGCGAGTGCGGTGACCAGCGCGGTGGCGCTGCCGGCGTAGAGGATCTCGCCGAGGGTGCAGGGTACGGACATCGCGGCGATGGCCGGGGTACCCCAGCCGCGTCCCAAAGAGGCGGCCGCGAGGAAGCCGAGGTAGGACGCGGTGAGGACCACGCCGGAGACGGCCAGCACGGTCCGCCGGGAGAAGCGGGACATCAGGACGGTGACCGGCACCTGCAGGGTGACGACCAGCACCGTGTTGGCCACGAAGACGGCTGCCGACCACACCGGGGATGCGTGGAACTGCGTCACCAGCACCAAGGGGATCGCGATCTCGGGGACGTTGAGGCAGAAGACGTAGATCACGTTGGCGGCGAGCAGCGTGAACATCCGGGGTGGGGGCTCGCCGTCCCGGTCCTGGGCCTGAGCGGTCTCCACTGGATTCGCGCTCACGTGGACTGACCACGCCAGGGCGGCTGCGGCAAGGTAGGTGAGCGCAGTGACGGCTGCCAGCGCCCGCAGGGCGGTGGTGCCGCCTGCCAGGAAGACGGTGGCGAGGAGTGCTCCGACCCCCAGGGCGGCGTTGCGCAGTGCGCGGGCCAGTGCGAGGGCGGCGTCGCGTTCGCGGTCGTGGGCGACCGTGGCCACGAGGGCTGCGTGGGCGGCCGGCCAAGCCTGGTTGCCGATGCCGAGGAAGAGCGCCGCCATCGCGAAGAGCAGGACGTGGCCCGCGGGGGCCGCCAGCAGCAGCGCCACACCTAGAACTCGCACGAGCATCGACGCAGCCACGACTGTGCTGCGTGCGCCCCGGTCCAGCCATCGGCCCACCGCGGGCATGCACACCAGACCCGCGACGATGCCGACCGTCATGGCGGTGCCGGTGACCGGCGCGGACAGCTTGAGGACCGTCACGCCGTAGAGCAGCAGGAAGGGCCGCAGCAAGCCGGTGCCTAGCGCGTCAACGGCCAGTGCGACGGCATAGCGGGGGCCTCCGGAGGCGCGGACGAAGGCGCGCGGCCGGATTCGGGTGGTGGTGGCCATGGCGTCAACGGTGCGTTCGGCCGCCGGACAGCCCGCGTCGATTGACGAACACCGTCAATCGACGCGGTCGTCGATCGTCCGACCAGGGACAATGTGCGAATGGCGTTGAGGATCGACATCGGCGGCCGGCCGTCGGGGCGGCTGCGGTTCGCCGCCTCCCCGCTGGCCGAGCTGACCGCGATGCTGCACGTGCTGGCCGAGCCCGGGCATCACCCGCGGCTCGCCGGGTGGGCCGGGGACGTCTGGGCCGGGCTGCCGCCGGAACTGGCCGAGCGGCTCCGGGAAGCGGAGTTCCTCTGGCGCTCCTCACGAGCAGACTTCCTGGTCCCTGCTCGTCCCCGGCCGACCCTCGCCGAGGAGTTGGACGACATGGACCAGATCGACGATGAGGCCTATGTGGCCGCCGCGCTCACCACGACGTGCGGCAGCAACCGGGTCCATTTCGGTGCGCCGTCGCCGCTCGCGGACGCGGTGGCGCGCGAGCGGGCCCTGGACCTGGCCCAGGCCCGCGGGGCGCTCCAAGAGGCCTTCGCGGAACGGCTGCTCGCAGACCCGTCCGCCGTGCGGGCGCGGGTGCGTCACACCCTCGAACAGTGCGCCGAGGCCTTCTTCGACGCCGCCTGGACGAGCGTCGCCGTGCAACTCGCCACCGATCTGCGCCTGAAGAACGACCTGCTGAAGCGCCAGGGCATCGAGGCGGCGCTCGCGTCGGTCTCCAGCGCCGTCACCCTGGCGCCGGACGGCGACTGCATCATCGTGGACAAGCTGCAGGACAACGCGATCGCCGCCCACCACACCGGGGTCACGTTCGTCCCCAGCGTCTTCGGCCGCCCGCACCTGGTGGCGATTCACGCGCGCGGATGGCGGCCGGTGGTGCAGTACCCCGTCGCGGAGCCGAGTCCGTCGGAGCCGGTAACGCTGGAGACGGTCACGCTACGGCTGGAGGCCCTCGCGCATCCGGTGCGGCTGCGGCTGCTGCGCACCCTGGCCCGCGGCCCGCACACCACCGGTGAGCTGGCCCACGCGTGGGGCCTGTCACCCCCGGAGGTCTCCCGCCACCTCGCCGTCCTGCGCCGCGCGGGCCTGCTCACGTCCCAGCGGCAGGGTCGCTACGTCCGTTACAGCGTCAATCTGCCCGATCTGACGGCGCTGGGGACCGACCTCCTGGCGGCCGTCCTGCGCTGAGCAGCTCCTCCGCAACATCGTCACGTCGGCATTCTTCTCGCGAACTCCGGCAGAGCTTGCCAGAAGGCTTCTTGCTCTTCGCTGTCGGGAGTGATCTCCACGCCGCCTCGTTGAAGCATCACCAGGGAGGTCAGCAGTACACCGCGCAACAATTCCTGAGCGATGACGTGGCGTGTGGACATGAGGGCACGGGTGAAGTCACTGAAGACAGCGGTATTGATGTCGTACATGTCTTCAGCGACCGCCTCCAGGCCCGTCGGAATCTCCAACGTACGAGCGAGCGCTTCTGCAAGGTTGACGTACAGCTTCCCAACCCGCAGTGCCGGACTCCAGACCGTCTCGTCGTCGATGTCGAAGATGTAACTCACTATGACCACTCCAGCAGGAAGCTCGGCGGCCGATTCTAGGATCACATCGTCCGCACTCCGCTCAGATCAGTGAGCGCACGTCGGCGACGTCGTACTCGGCCACCGAGGCGGCGAGCATCGCCGCACTCTGCTCGTCGCTGGGGCCACTGCCTCGGAACGCCTCGACGGCCGCCTGCGACTCCCAGCGCTCGAAGATGTTGATGCGACCCGCATCGACAAGGTCCGCGGAGATGGCGAAGTCGAGGCAGCCGGGTGCATGACGGGCCAGCTCCACGACGTTCACGCTGCTCGCGAGGTAGGTTTCGCGCTGCTGCGGATCCACGACGATGTGTCCTGCGACGATGACCATGCTGCTCCCCCAGCTCAATTCGAACGGGCTGTCGCTGATGGTGACCGTCGACCGAAGCGAAACTCATCGGCGAGAACCGTCATCTCATCTGCGCCGAGCCTGCTGCCTGGTGCTCCTCGTCCAGCCGCCGGGCTATGTCGGCCCGCAGCGCCTTCTTGTCGATCTTGCCGAGCTTGGTGGCGGGAAGGGCGTCCACCACGACCACCCGGTCGGGGAACTTGAAGCGGGCCACGCCCGCTCGTTCCATGACGTCGTGGACGTCCTGCACCGCCAGGCCGTGACCCGGGTCGGTGACGGCGTACAGGCAGACGCGTTCGCCCAGTTCGGGATCGGGCATCGCCACGGCGGCGGCCAGGCTGACGCCGGGCACCCGGTACGCGAAGTTCTCGATCTCCTCGGCCGAGATGTTCTCCCCGGCACGGTTGATCATGTCCTTGTCGCGGCCCTCGACGACGAGGTTGCCGTCCGGGCGCAGCCGCACGATGTCGCCGGTGCGGTACCAGCCGTCCGCGGTGAACGCGCGCGCATTGTGCTCCTCGGCCCGGTAGTAGCCCCGCGGCGTGTAGGGACCGCGGGTCAGGAGGAGGCCCGGGGAGCCGGTGGGCACCGGCCGGCCCGCCTCGTCGACGACGAGGATCTCGTCGTCGTCGCACATCGGCCGTCCCTGCGTGGTGCAGACGACGTCGTCCGGGTCGTCGAGGCGGGTGTAGTTGAGCAGACCCTCCGCCATCCCGAAGACCTGCTGGAGGGTGCAGCCGAGTGCCGGCCGGACGCGGCGCGCCACCTCGTCGGCCAGGCGTGCGCCTCCGACCTGCAGGACCTTCAGTGAGCCGAGGTCGCGGTCCGGGTCGGCGGGACGGTGGTCGATCCAGCGCTGGGCGATGGCGGGGACGACGGCCGTGGCGGTGACGCGCTCGCGTTCGATGGCGGCGAACGCGTCCTCGGGGCGGTGCGACCCCATCACGGTGCGGCCGCCACACAGCAGCGTGCCGAGCAGTCCGGGGCAGGCCAGCGGGAAGTTGTGGGCGAGCGGGAGCGCGGCGTAGTAGACCGTGTCCGGTCCGAAGCCGGAGACCTCGGCGCTGCGCCTGGCGTTGTAGACGTAGTCGTCGTGGGTGCGGACGATGAGTTTGGGAAGGCCGGTGGTGCCGCCCGACAGCAGGAACAGGGCCACCGACCGGCTGTCCGGACGGTAGGAGTCCACGGTCGCCCGCGGGGCCGGCCCGTCCGGCGGGGCGCACAGCGCGTGCATGTCCACCGCGCCCGGAGCCGCCGGCCTGCCCAGCACCAGCAGGTGCCGGAGCCACGGGGCGTCCTGCTGGATCGCGGCGGCCATCGCCTGGTGGTCGAAGCCCTTGAGCTCGTCCGGGACCGCGATCGCCACGGCCTCGGCGTGCTCGGTGAGGTAGGCGATCTCGTGCCTGCGGTGGCCCGGCAGCGCCATCACGGGGATCACCCCGAGGCGCAGGCAGGCGAGGGTCAGGACGGCGAACTCGATGGTGTTGGGCAGTTGCAGGACGATCCGGTCGTCCGGACGCAGCCCGAGTCCGGCGAGGCGCAGGGCGGCGGCGTCGGCGCGTTCGATCAGGTCCCGGTACGTCAGCCTGCGACCGTCCTCGACGAGGGCGACCGCGTCGGGGCGGGCGTCGGCGACCGCGAGCACCTCGTCACCGATGGTCCGGCCGCGCCAGTAGCCCGCCTCGACGTAGCGCCGGGCCGCGTCCTCCGGCCACGGGACGACATGGTCGGACGTCGGGCTCGGCCCTGCGGGGCGTGTCGTTTCAGGCATCCTCTTCCTCCTGGCGGACGACGACGGCGTCCAGTGCGATGAGTCCGTCGGCGGTGAGCCGCAGTGGATTGATCTCGATGTCGGCGACGTCGGGGCTCGCGGCCAGCGCGGCGGACAGGGCCGAGACCAGCACGCCGAACTCTCGCCGGTCAAGGACGGGGCCACCGCGCCATCCGCGCAGCAGCGCGCCCGCCGCCAGGTCGTCCGGCATGGCCGCGGCGGTCGCCGGGGAGACGGGGGCGAGCCTGATCGCCACGTCCGCGAGCGCCTCGGCCGCGGTGCCGCCGAGGCCGGCGAGCACGACGGGCCCGAACACCGGGTCGCGGCGGACGCCCACCACGAGGTCGACGCCCGCGGGCGCCATGGCCTCGACGAGGACGCGGTCCGCGCCGATGGCGTCCAGGGCGGTGTCGAGGTCGGCCGGGGTGCGGACGTCGAGCCGCACGCCGCCCGCCTCGGTCTTGTGCAGGATCCCTGCGTCCAGCACCTTGACCGCCACCGGCGCGCCGAGGTCCGCGAGCGCCCGGTGCGCCTCCTCCCGCGAACCGCAGGCGCGGCGTCGCGGGGTACGTACGCCGAGCTTCTCCAGGAAGGTCTTGGCGGCGTGCTCATCGAGGGGGCCCGGCGGGAGGGGGTGTCCGGGCGCGGGCTCCTCGCCGGTGCCGCGTTCGGCGCGCTGCCGGGCGTCCGTCACCAGCGCCCGGACGGCGTTCGCCGCGGCCGACGGAGTGGTGAGCGCGGGCACACCGAGCTTGTGGAGCCGGGCCCGCTGCTCGCGCACCTCATCGTCCGGGCCGCCGGCGGCGACGACGGCCGGGGCCGCCGATGGCAGGCCCGCCGCCTCCGCGGCCGCGGCCAGGTCGACGCTGCCCGGCTCCGTCAGCGCGTAGACCGCGAGCAGGTCGACCTGCTCGTCCGCGGTGACCGTCTCCAGCAGTGCGGGGAACGTCTCGCCCGGACGTCCGGTGTCCACCGGGTTGCGCTGGAACGTCAGCGGAGGGAGCAGTTCGCCGAGGCGGGCCTGCGTGCCGGCGGAGAATTCGGGGACGCGGACGCCGTCGGCCCGGGTCCGGTCGGTCAGGAGCAGCCCGGGGCCCGCCTGGGCGGTGACGATGCCGAGGCCGGGATCGGCGGCCGGACGCAGCCGGACCCGCGACAGCGCGGTGAGCGCGTCGACGAGTTCCCGCTCGTCGTCGACCACCACGGCTCCGGCGGCGCGGACGGCGGCGCGGGTGGTGTGCCAGGACGTGGCGAGCGCGCCGGTGTGGGAGCGGGCGAAGTCGCCGACGTCGGTCCGGCCGACCACCAGGGCCGCGACCGGTTTCACCGCCGTCAGCCGGCGCAGGGCGGCCACCAGCCGCGGCCCGTCCGGGACGGTCTCCAGATGCAGGGCGACCGCCGCGGTCTCCGGGTCCCCGGCGAGATGGTCGAGCACATCGGCGGCGGTGACGTCCAGCCCCGCGCCGATGCCGACGCCGAGGCTGAGCCCGTTGCCGGCGGCGGCGAGCTCGAACGCCAGCGCGTGGTTGACCCCGCCGCTGGCCGCGACGACGGCGATGCCGCCGGACGGCACCAGGGCCGCGCCGGGCACGAAGCTCGCGGTGAGGCCCCGGGCGGGGGCGAGGAAGCCGGAGGTGTTGGGGCCGAGCAGCCGGACGCCGGTCTCCGCGGCGACCCGGCGGAGGGCGCGCTCGGGTTCCCGCCCGGCCGGGCCGATCTCGCCGAAGCCGCCCGCGCAGACGAGCGCGGCTCGGCAGCCGGCCGCCGCGGCCTCGGCGAGCGCGTCCGCGCAGGCCGCGGCCGGAATGCAGAGCACGGCCAGGTCGAGGCCGGCGCCGGTGTGCGCGCGGGCCTGCGCGACGGACGCGAAGACGCCGGCCGCCGGGTCGGGGTTGCGGGAGTTGACCAGCGCGCGGGCGCCGGGGAACCCCGCGAGCGAGCGCGCCATGGCCGCGCCGAGCTTGTTCCCCTGCTGGGAGGCGCCGACCACGACGACGCCGGAGGGAGCGAACAGGGGGGTCAGGTCTCCGTTCACGCGGGCCGCCCGGCGGTCTGCGAGCCGACCAGGTCGGCCCGGCCGGACAGCAGCAGCGTCTCGGCACGGTCGTCGTTCAGCGATTCCTCCACGATCAGGGCCGGGACGCCGTGTCCCAGCCGGGCCTGCTCGCCGAGCAGAACGCGGGTGAGCGGCGTCCCGCCGTGGACGGCCACCAGCGGTGGTGGGCCGGCCTCCACGGCGGTGGCGAGGCGTCCGAACACGCCGGACAGGTCGGACTCGGCCTCCGGTGCGGCGAGCCAGAGGCCCTGGCCCGCGCCGGGTGCCGTCGTGTCCCGCAACGGCACACGCGCGCCGCCCGGCAGGGCCGCGACGGCACCGTCCTGGGACGTTTCGACGGTCGCCAGGCGTCCGGTCGAGAGGTGAGGGCCGACCTTCAACGGTGAGTCGAGCGGCGCCGAGCCCTGCCGCCTGCGCCAGTCCGCTTCGACGTCGGCGACGAAGGCCGGGTCTCGGCGGGCCAGCTTGGACTTGCCGATGCTGCGGGACAGGAAGTGGAAGGCGAACTGGAGCGGCTCGAAGGCGTCGTGGTACCGGCCGAAATGCTCCCACCAGGCCAGGCTCGGGCGGGCCGAGCCCTGGATCCTGTCCACCGGCGGCTTGCGGGCCGCCTCGTAGGCGGCCAGCGCGGCTTCGAGGTCGCCGGGATGGGCGGCGAGGCCGGCGGCGAGCGCGACGGCGTCCTCCATCGCCATCTTCGTCCCCGACCCGACGGAGAAGTGGGCGGTGTGCACGGCGTCGCCGAGCAGGACGACCTTGCCCGCGTGCCAGCGCTGCGCCCGCCGGGTGCGGAAATTGGCCCAGCGCGAGTTGTTCACCAGCAGCCGGCGGCCGTCGATCTGCTCGGCGAACAGCTCCTCCAGGTAGCGCCTCGTCTTCACGTCGCTCGGGCCCGGCGGGCTCGCGACGTCGAACTCGTCCAGCCCGGCGGCGCGCCAGGTCTCCTCGTCGGTCTCGACGATGAAGGTGCTGACGTCCGGGCCGATCGGGTACCCGTGGACGGCGAACACCCCGTGCGGGCCGCGCTGATGGACGAAGGTCAGCCCGTCGAACATGTAGTCGGTGCCGAACCAGATGAACTTGGCGGTCGCGACGTCGACCCGCGGGCGCAGTTCCGCGGCGAGGCGCTCGCGGAACCGCGAGTTGGTCCCGTCCGCGGCGACGATCAGGTCGTAGCCGGCCAGCTCCTCGGGGCCGGAGACCTCGGCGCCGTAACGCAGGTCGACGCCCACCTCGGTGGCGCGGGCCCGCATCAGGGCGAGCAGCGTCCTGCGGTGGATCGCCGCCATGCCGTTGCCGCCGCAGGTGACCCGCTCGCCCTTCAGCCGGACCTCGATGGAATCCCAGTGCCTCCCCTGGTCGGCCAGTGCCTCGCGCAGCACCGGGTCGGCCCGGTGGATGCCGGCGAGGGTCGCGTCCGAGAACACCACGCCGAACCCGAACACGTCGTCCGGCCGGTTGCGTTCGAAGACCGTGACCTCGACCGAGGGGTCGGCCTGCTTGATCAGCGTCGCGAAGAACAGCCCGCCGGGGCCGCCTCCCACGCACGCGATCCTGGACACCATTGGGACACCTGCCTCCTGTCGAAGCTCCCCGTACGGCCGTTCCGGCAATCTGCCGCGCCGCCGGTCTTTGCCGGTTGTTGCAGGTCTGGACGGTCGCCGGGGGCGGCGGCCGTCCGGACGTCAGGCGGGCATCTTGACCCCCGTCTCGGCCGGGACGGCCGCCTTCTCCCTCGCGGGCAGGAATAGCACCAGGGCGGCACCGGCCGCGGCCGGGATCGCGAAGGCGTAGAAGTTCCAGGACACGTCGACGTCCGCGGCCAGCAGGTACCCGCCGAACGTCGGCCCGAGAATGGCGCCGAGGCGGCCGATCCCGAGCGTCCACCCCAGGGCGGTCGCTCTGACCTGGGCGGGGAAGTGCATCGCCACATAGGCGTTGACCATGATCTGGGTGCCGACGGTGCCGAAGCCGGCGACCGCCACGAGCGCGTACATGACCGGCTTGGCCGTGGTCTGGCTGAGCAGTGTGATGGAGACGGCCGCGGTGAGGAACGCGGACGCGGTCACGGGCTTCATGCCGAGCCGGTCCCCCAGCGGCGCGACGAGGATCGTGCCGAACACCGCGCCGGCGTTCATCACGACGAGGAACAGCAGCGAGCCGGACAGCGGGTAGCCCGCCGACTTCATGATCTGCGGGAGCCAGGTGTTGAGGCCGTACACCAGCAGCAGGCCGAGGAAGCTGGTCAGCGCGAACAGCAGGGCCGGCGTCAGGTGCCGCCGTTCGAACAGCTCGGCCAGGTGCCGCCGGGACGTTCCGGCCGCGGTGCCGGGCCGGGCGCCGGCGCGGGCCCCGGTCGCGTGGCGGCCGCGCGCGGCCAAGAAGCTCGCCGACTCCGGCAGCAGCCGCCACAGCACGGGCACCAGCAGCAAGGGGGCCGCGCCCGTCCAGTACATGACGCGGAAGCCGTGCTCGGGCATGAGCTTCATGGTCAGCACGGCGGCCAGCACGCCGCCCACCGAGTAGCCGGAGAACATGATCGCGTTGTTCAGGCTCCGCCGGTCGGCCCGCGAGTACTCGGCGGTGAGGGCGACGGCGGTCGGCATGACTCCGCCGAGGCCGAGCCCGGCGAGCAGGCGGCACAGGCCGAACCAGCCGGGGCCCGGGGCGAGGGCGCAGCCGATCATCGCGACGGAGAACCAGCCGACCCCGATCATCAGGACGCGGCGGCGGCCGATGAGGTCGGTGACCGCGCCCGCGACGAGCGCCCCGGCGAGCATCCCGATCAGCGCGTAGCTGCCGATCGCGCCGGCCTCCGTCTTGGTCAGCCCCCAGTCCTGGTACTCCAGCAGGCCGGGGAGGGTCGCCCCGTAAACGATCAGGTCGTAGCCGTCGAAGACGATCACCGCGAAGCACAGGGACATGACGGTCAGCTCGGTGCGCCGGGCGATTCGCGCAGGTGGTGGGCTCATGGCGGCCTCCCTCTTCCAGGGCCGGGGGGAAGATGTCCAGGAGTATGTGTCATCTGAATGACGTACGTCAATAGAATGAAACTGATCGAGGGCGAGCCAGTACTGGTTCTGCTCCGTCATCAGTCACTCTGGCGACGGCCGCCGAGCATGAGATAGTCGGTGAGCACGCGTCGACAGGAGGAGTCCACCGGTGAAGCCCAGGTCCGTGGTGTTCGATCTCTTCGGTGACTACGTGCGGTACCGCGGAGGGTCCGCGCGGATGCGCACCCTCGGCACCCTGATGGGGTGCTTCGACATCGGAGAGAGCACGGTTCGGGTGGTGCTGTCCCGGCTGCGCAAGGAGGGCTGGTTCGACGCGCACCGGGAGGGGCGGGAGAGCGTCTACGCGCTGAATCCCCGCAGCCTGCGCCTGCTGGACGAGGGCCGCTCGCGGATCTTCGACCGGGTGCGGGACGAGTGGGACCGCACCTGGCACATGGTCATCTACTCGGTGCCCGAGACCGATCGCGCCGTCCGGGACCGGATCCGCAAGGAGCTGGCGTGGCTCGGGTTCGGGCCGCTGGCGCCTTCGACGTACATCTGCCCGCACGACCGCGTCCAGCAGGTGCTGGAGAACTTCGCCGACGAGCCGGTGGTGCGGCTGGACACCCTGCGCTGCCAGTCGCGCGGCCTGCCGGTCGACCGCGACATGGCCGCGCGCTGCTGGGATCTGGACACGCTCAACGAGGACTACCGGGCGCTGATGCGGACCTACCGCGGCCGGCTGGCGTCCTACCGCGCGGGGCACCTGAGCCCGCAGGAGGCGCTGATCGAGCGGATGCGGCTGACGTACGACTACCGGAAGTTCCCGTTCCGCGACCCGGACCTGCCGGTCGAGCTGCTCCCGGCGGGCTGGGTCGGCCGCGAGGCCCACGAGATGTTCCTCGAGGCGCACTCCCTGCTCGGTCCTCCCGCCGAGCGCTTCTACGACGAGGTCGCGGGCCTGTCCACCCCGACGGCGACGCGTGCAGAAATGTCGACGAACGACGTCTAGCTGACACATAAGCATGGCCGTGCCCTCTTGACGGAATGATCATGCGAGTGGAAAAAGAGTGGACGCGGTGAGGGCCGGGTTGTAGCTTGCGGGTGGCCGTGACGCTGACCGAGGAGGTGAGTCCCCATGAACGCTGTATCGATGGGGGTGCTCCCCCTTCCCGTTACGGTCGGGCGATCGATGTAGGTGTCGCCGGGAGCGCCTCGCCAAAGGCACTCTCGAAAGGCAACACCCATGCACTCTTCGCAGTTCACCCCCGAGCCGTCGTCCAGCGATGCGGCCGAGCGCGACGCCGTCCCCGGACGGCGGTCGGCCTCCCCCGATGGCACGCCCCCCACGTTCGACGTGATCATCGCCGGCTGCGGGCCGACCGGTGCGATGCTGGCCGCCGAGCTGCGGCTGCACGATGTACGGGTACTCCTTCTGGAGAAGGACACCGAGCCCGCGTCGTTCGTCCGCATCGTCGGGCTGCATATCCGCAGCCTTGAGCTGATGGCCATGCGCGGGCTCCTCGATCGCCTTCTCGAACACGGAAGGCGGCGTCCGGCCGGCGGCTTCTTCGCGGCCATCAACAAACCCGCTCCCGAGGGGCTGGATTCCGCCCACGCCTATCTGGTGGGCATCCCGCAGCCGGTCATCGTCCGCCTGCTCGAAGACCACGCGATCGACCTGGGTGCGCAGGTCCGGCACGGTTGTGCCGTGGCCGGCTTCACGCAGGACGACGAAGGCGTGACCGTCGAACTGGCCGGCGGGGAACGGCTGCGGTCGCGTTACCTCGTCGGCTGCGACGGTGCGCGCAGCACGGTACGCAAACTGCTCGGCGTCGGCTTCCCCGGCGAGCCCTCGCGGAACGACACGCTGATGGGCGAGATGGAAGTGGGCGCGCCGCGGGACGAGATCGGCGCCAGGGTGAGGGAAATCGGCGAGATCCACAGGCGGTTCTGGCTCAGGCCCTTCGGCGAGAAGGTCTACAGCGTCGTCGTCCCCGCCGCGGGAGTCAGCGATCGCGCGGAACCACCGACCCTCGAGGAATTCAAACAGCAATTGCGCGCCATCGCGGGAACCGATTTCGGCGTGCACTCCCCGCGCTGGCTGTCCCGCTTCGGCGATGCCACCCGGCTGGCCGAGCGCTACCGGGTCGGCCGGGTGCTGCTGGCCGGGGACTCGGCGCACATCCACCCGCCCATCGGCGGTCAGGGCCTCAACCTGGGCGTTCAGGACGCATTCAACCTGGGCTGGAAGCTGGCCGCGCAGATCCGCGGCTGGGCCCCGGACACACTGCTCGACACCTACCAGGCCGAACGTCATCCGGTCGCCGCGGATGTGCTGGACAACACCCGCGCCCAGATGGAACTGCTCTCCCCCGAACCGGGCCCGCAGGCCGTGCGCAGGCTGCTCACCGAGCTGATGGACTTCGACGAGGTGAACCGCCACCTGATCGAGAAGATCGCCGGGATCGGTGTCCGCTACGACGTCGGCGAGGGCCCCGCCCTGCTCGGCCGCCGCCTGCGCGACATCGAGGTGAAGCAGGGCCGCCTCTACGATCTGCTGCATCGCGGCCGCGGCCTGCTGCTGGACCGCACCGGACGCCTCACCGCCGGCGGCTGGTCGGACCGGGTCGACCACCTCGCGGATCCGACCGCGGCGCTGGACGTTCCCTGCGTCCTGCTACGTCCTGACGGTCACGTCGCCTGGGTCGGCGACGATCAGCAGGACCTGGACGCCCACTTCTCCCGCTGGTTCGGCGAGCCCGCCGGCTGATCAGGTAGTGCGCTGGTCCATCGCAGGTTGCGGTGGTCGGAGGGCCAGCGACAGCATGGCGTTGTCGGCCTGTCGGCGGATCGATCGCCGACAGGCCCACGGCACCGCTTTCCACGCTAAGGAACCACGCCATGACCTCCTCACACGGCTTCCCGCTGGAGCCGACACCGATCCATGTGCCAGACGAGGCCCTTGATGACCTGCGCGCCCGTCTCGCCTCGACCCGTCCGCCGCTGGACGAGGGGAACGAGGACTGGTCTTACGGCGTGCCGGACAGCTATCTCCGCGGGCTGGTCGCCTACTGGCGGGACGGATACGACTGGCGCAAGGCCGAGGCCGCCATCAACGCCTACGAGCATTACCAGGTGGACGTCGCCGGTGTTCCGGTGCACTTCATGCGCAAGCCCGGCCGCGGGCCTCGCCCGATCCCGTTGATCCTCACCCACGGCTGGCCGTGGACGTTCTGGCACTGGTCGAAGGTGATCGATCCGCTCGCCGATCCAGGCGCGTCCGGCGGTGACCCCGCCGACGCGTTCGACGTCATCGTGCCGTCACTGCCCGGCTTCGGTTTCCCCGGCCCGCTCGCCGGCTTCCCGGACGTGAACTTCTGGAAGGTCGCCGACCTTTGGCACACCCTGATGACCGAGACCCTGGGGTACGAGAAGTACGCCGCCGGGGGCTGCGACATCGGCGGGATCGTCTCCAGCCAACTCGGTCACAAATACGCCGGCGAGCTGTACGGCGTCCACATCGGTTCCGGGCTGCCGCTCAACTTCTTCTCCGGGCCCCGCGCCTGGGACTTCGCCCGGAACCGGCCCCTCACCAACGACCAGCCGGACGACGTCCGCGCCCGCATCATCGAGATGGACCACCGCTGGGCGTCCCACCTCACCGTGCACATGCTCGACGGCGCCACGCTGGCCCACGGGCTGAGCGACTCGCCCGCCGGCCTGCTCGCCTGGCTGCTGGAGCGCTGGAACGCCTGGAGCGACAACGGCGGGGACGTCGAGTCGGTCTTCACCAAGGACGATCTGCTCACCCACGCCACGATCTACTGGGTGAACAACTCCATCGCGACGTCGATGCGTTACTACGCCAACGCCAACCGCTACCCCTGGGTCCCCGCCCACGACCGCACTCCCGTCGTGGAGGCCCCGGTGGGGCTCACCTTCGTCTCCTACGAGAACCCGCCCGGCATTCACACCGCCGACGAGCGCGTCCAGGCGTTCAAGGCGGGCCCGCTGGCCGCCTATTTCAACCACGTCAACGTCAATGCCCACGACCACGGCGGCCACTTCATCCCCTGGGAGAACCCCGAGGCCTGGGTGAGCGACCTACGCCGCACTTTCCACAACCGCAGACCCTAGCGGGAGCGGTGTGGATCAGCGCCTGGCTGCGGGCCGGTCCTCCCTCTGGGAGCTCATCGGCTCCTGGCGTGCCGACACGTCCACGCCTCGGGAACCGAAGCCGCTGAGGTGCAGTAGCGCCGGAGTGAGGACGACCAGCGCGACCGCCAAGACCGCGACCGCGACCATGGCGCCGCGCAGTCCCACGGCATCGGCCCAGAGCCCGACGTAGACCGGACCGACGAGGAAGCCGAGGTAGGAGACGCTCGTGACGATCGACGTCGCGCGGCCCCGGCGGGACTCGTCGACGTTCCGCGAGACGACGCCGAGGAGGGTCGGGAACAGCACCGCGGTTCCCGCGGCGGCCACCGCGAGCCCCAGCCCGGCGATGAGCAATGTGGGCGCGGCGGCGATGAGGGCGGCGCCGATTGCGGCGGCAGACGCGCCGATGAGAAGGACGGTCCGTGCGTGTTCGGCCCTGAGGCCTCCGAAGGAGAACCGCGTGACCGCGACCGTGCCGGCGAACACGGCGGGCGCGACGGCACTCAGCCCCGTGCTCGACCGGAGCTCGTCGTGCGCGAAGACCGCGCTCCAACTCTGGTGCGCGTTCTCGCTGGCGAACGCGAGCGCGCCCAGTGCCCCGATGAGCAGGTACGGGACGATCTCGCGGCGCCCGAACGGTGCCGCGTCCGCGGTCGGGGTCCGCTCCTGCAGAGGAGTGGACGCATGACCGGCCAGCGCCCTGACCAGGAAGCCACCGGCCAGCAGGCCGAGAACGGCGACCGCCGCGAACGGGACCGCGAGCGGTAGCGACGCGGACGACGCCAGCCCGGTGGCGAGGCTCCCGAAGACCACCAGGCTGGAGAAGACGCCGTGGGCCCGGGTGATGACGGGACGGCCTGCCGCCTTCTCGGCCCGTCCGGCGGCGGCGTTCATGGACACGTCCGCCGCCCCGCTGGTGGCACCGACGACGGCCAGTCCGGCGCACAGGCTCGCGGCGTCCACCGCGGTCAGGGCCAGCGCGGCGCCCGCGACGCCGAGGGCGGCGATGACCACGGCCGAGACCGCCAGGCCCCATCGATCGAGCGCTCTGCCCGTCAGCAGCATCGCGGGCAGAGCTCCGGCGCCCACGAACAGCAGCGCGAAACCGAGCTGCCCGTCGCTGACGCCGGCCTGGTGCTGGACCCGCGGGACGGAGGCTCCCCACACCCCCCAGAACGCACCGAACACGGCAAAGGCCACGACCACCGAAACGATCATGTGACGGGACGAGGGGGCATGCATGTGTGTAACGATACACAACCTCGGAAGGGACCGTTAGGCTGGCCGCATGGCATCGTCGTCCCGGGGCTCGAAGCGGGTGACGCTCGCGCAGGTGGCGGAGCTGGCCGGAGTGTCGGTCATGACCGCGTCCTACACCTACAACCGGCCGGGCCGCGTCTCGGAGCAGGCCAGGGCCAAGGTGCTCGCCGCGGCGGACCGGCTCGGGTACGCCGGGCCGGACCCGAGCGCCCGGTCGCTGCGCCGCGGCAGCACCCGCACGCTCGGGGTCGTGATGGGCGAGCACCTGAGTTACGCGTTCGAGGACCCGGAGGCGGTGTCGTTCCTGGCGGGGGTGGCGGACGTCTGCGCCGACCACGGCTACGGCATGACGATCCTGCCGATCACCGGCGCCGCCGCGGACATCTCGCGGATCACCGACGCCGCCGTCGACGGGTTCATCGTCTGGACCACGTCCGATGACGATCCGGTCCTGGCCGCCGTCGAGGCGATGAAACGCCCCGCGGTGGTTCACGGCGGGCCGGCCGTCCGGGGCATGGGGTCGGTGGGCATCGACAACCGCGCCGCGGCACGCGCGGTGGGCACGCTAGCGTTCGCGGGGGCCGAGCGTCCCGCGATCGTGAGCTTTCCGCTTACCCGAGACCGCGTCAGCACGGTCATCGGCGGCGCGGACCTGCCGGAGGTCTCGTTCCCGGTGACCCGGGACCGGCTGGACGGCTACCGGGAGGCGATCGAGGCGGCCGGTACCGCGTGGCGCGACGTCGTCATCGCGGTGTGCGCCCGCAACGACACCGCCGAGGCCGAGCGCGCCGCGGCGTCCCTCCTCGCCTCCGCCGCGCCGCCCGACGCGATCGCCGCCATGAGCGACCAGCAGGCGGCCGGCGTCGTCCGCGCGGTTCGGGCCGCCGGCCGCGCCGTCCCGGACGATGTCGCGGTGACCGGGTGGGACGACGCGGCAGTGGCCGCCCAGCTCGGCCTGACCACGGTCGCGCAGTCGCTGCGCGAGCAGGGCGCGGCCTGCGCGCACGCGGCGCTGGGGCAGGAACCCGGCGAATCAGCTTCGTGGTCGATCGTCCGCCGAGGCAGCACGCGCCCGTAGCAGGGCGCTCCCACTGATGGCGAGACTGCCTCGGCCGGACGGTCACCTGGCGGGCTTGTCGCGGAGGCGTTCGACCGGGTGGGGACCGTCGGTCTCCAGGCGGTACTCGTCGCCGAACTTGTCGCGGTGCTCGTCGATGACGCGTTCCTGCGCGCCGCGCTCGGCGTTGATCTTGTCCTGGTAGGCCTCGAACCGCTGGTGGGCCTCCTGGACGTAGCCGGTGCCGAGGGTGGTCCAGTCGATCTGGGTGGCCAGCAGCTCGCGCAGCAGCTGCTTGTTGGGCTCGAAGGTGACCGGTTCGGGCAGGTGCGGCGCCAGCACGCTCTCGGGGTCGCGGCCGTCGTGGCGGCGCATCAGGTCACAGGCGATCCGCAGATGCTCCAGCTCCATGTTCAGGTGTAGCTCCCAGATCCCCTTGACGCGGGGGTCGGACTCGGTCTGCATGAACGAGTAGTACATGTAGCACTCGTTGTACTCGTGGTTGACCAGCCGCTCCCACCAGGTCTCCCCCGGGTCCACCAGCGACTCGTAGTGGGTGACGTGCTCCTCCTCGACGAGGCCGATCTCCTGGTAGAGCTGCCGGGCGATGGGCTCCATGTACATCGGGCCCACGTTCATGTAGAAGTTCATCGTCTGCTGCTCGGCCGACATGATCGTCAGCGCGTGCAGCTTGGAGATCGGCTCGGCGGCCTCGCGGTCGTAGGGCTCGCGGACGTTGTCGAGCGGGTTGCGGTGCTGCAGGTAGCCGGGGCGGCCCGGCATGACCTCGGTGAGCTGGTCGATGACCTTCTCGGCCTTGCGGTGCTCGATCATCTCGTACAGGTTGGAGTACCGGTACAGGTGGTCGAAGTCCTCCAGCAGCCCGAAGTTGTAGGCCTGCTTGAGGTAGGGGTCGGGTTCCTGGCGGGCGACCCATCCGGTCAGGTCGACGGCGACCTGCTCGTAGCTGATGGTGGTCTCCAGCACCGAGGCCTGGCCGGGCAGCAGCCAGTTGACGACCTTCTGCTGCTGGGCCTCGATGTAGCGCACCGCGGCCAGCTGCTGCTTGACCTCCACGTCCGGGCAGACCCGGGCGAAGTGGTGGCTGAACATGATCGCCTCCACCTCGATCCCGTTCATCGTGATGATCCGGCACTTGGTGTAGGGATCAGAGCTGTCGGGATCGACGGGGGCGACGTCCAGCTGCGCCCAGTTCCGCAACTGGTCGTCCAGCGGGATACCGCGATGTTCGAGCGGGTTGAAGGCCACCAGGCTCACCTTTCGTCTCGAGACGAGATCGGATGCGACACCCGCTGCCGGTACCCGGCACGAGACGTTCCGCACCTTTACCGGCCCGGCATTACACGATCTTTGTCACCGAGTGGACATCCCAGTCCACCCCCACCGAATCGGGCTGCATAGGGGCGCCGGGCTCGGGTACGGCACGGCGGGTATCACCGGACCCGCACCACCGAGCAGGGGACATTCATGCAGACCACGCCCGCCAATGCCGAAACCACCGAAGACGTCGTCGACCTGCTGCGCGCTCAGCACGGCCAGATCCGGGACCTGTTCGACGAGGTCCTGCACACTGACGGCGACGACCGCAAGAACGCCTTCCAGGACCTGGTCAAACTCCTGGCCATTCACGAAACCGCCGAAGAGGAACTCATCCACCCGATGGCCCGGCGGCTGCCCGGCGGCGACGGCATCGTCGACGACCGGCTGGCCGAAGAGCGCGAGGCCAAGGAACTGCTCTCCGAACTGGACGGCATGGACACCGACGACCCCCGGTTCCTCAAATCGGTCGACAAACTCCGCATCGACGTCCTCACGCACGCCCGCGCCGAAGAGCGCTACGAGTTCGACCGGCTCAAGGACGAGTTCAGCTCCGCCCAGCTCAGAGGCTTCGCCGCCGCCGTCCGCGCCGCGCAGGCCACCGCACCCACGCGCCCCCACCCCGGCACCGAGAGCGCCACCAAGAACCTGCTCGCCGGCCCCATGGCCGCCACCGTCGACCGCGTCCGCGACATGATCCGCGACGCCCGCGACGGCAAGTGATCGAAGCGAGGACGGCCCCACTCAGTCTGGAGACTTCATGAAACGCGCCCTGGCCACGGCCGCCGCGCTCGTCGGCGCCGGGGTCGCCGTCCGGCGGCTGCGGTCCCGGACCGCCGGGTCCGGGCCCGAGCCGAACCGGTGGCTGACCGTCACCGTCAACCGGCCGCCCGAACGGTTCGGCGAGCTCCCGGCCCCGCTGGCCAGGCTCGCCGACCACGTCGAGATCAGGACCGCGCCGGCGCCCGGCGGGAAGGGCACCGAGCTCGCCGCGCGGCTGCGCGAGAGCACCGCCGGCGGGACGCTGGAGCGGCTGACCGGCGACGATCCCCGGCAGCGCGTCCGGCAGGCGTTGCGCGAGGCCAAGTCCCTGATCGAGACGGGCGAGATTTTCCAGGCGGACGCGCCCGCCACCGCGCGTCGCACCCCCGGCGGGAAGCTGGTGGCCCTGGCGACCCGCCGCGCGGGTGGGGAGGGACGGCTGTGAAGGCACTGTGCTGGGAAGGCGTGAACAAGCTGCGGGTGGAGGACGTCCCGGAGCCGCGGATCCGCAACGACCAGGACGTCATCGTCAAGGTCACCGCCGGGACGACCTGCGGCTCCGACCTGCACCTGATCGGCGGCTACATCCCCGCCATGCGCGCGGGCGACGTCATCGGCCACGAGTTCCTCGGCGAGGTCGTCGAGACCGGTCCGGCCGTCCGGCGCCACCAGGTCGGCGACCGGGTCGTGGTGTGCTCGTTCGTCGGCTGCGGGCGGTGCTGGTACTGCGCCAACGACCTGTGGTCGCTGTGCGACAACTCCAACACCAACCCGGGCATCACCCAGGCCATGTGGGGATACGACCCCGGCGGGATCTTCGGGTACTCCCACGCCATGGGCGGCCTGCGCGGCAGCCACGCCGAATACGCCCGCGTCCCGTTCGCCGACTACGGCGCGTTCCGCGTCCCGGACGGGGTGGACGACATCAGCGCGCTGTTCGCCTCCGACTCCGCGCCCACCGGCTGGATGGGCGCCGACCTGGGCGGTGTCCGGCCCGGCGACGTGGTGGCGGTGTGGGGCTGCGGGGCCGTCGGGCAGATGGCGTCCCGCGCGGCGATGCTGCTGGGCGCCGAACGCGTCATCGCGATCGACCGGTTCCCCGAGCGGCTGGCGATGACCCGCGAGCACGCCGGCGCCGACACCATCGACTACACCTCCACCGACGTCGGCGCCGAACTCCGCGAGCGGACCGGCGGGCGCGGCCCGGACGTGTGCATCGAAGCGGTCGGCATGGAGGCGCACGGCCCCGGCCCTGAGCACGCCTACGACCAGGTCAAACACCAGCTCCGGATGCAGACCGACCGGCCGACCGCCGTCCGTGAGGCGATCTACGCCTGCCGCAAGGGCGGCTCGGTGTTCGTCCTCGGGGTCTTCGGCGGCGCCGTCGACAAGTTCCCGCTTGGCGCCCTGATGAACAAGGGGCTCACCCTGCGCGGCGCCCAGATGCACGGGCAGCGCTACATCCCGATGCTCCTGGATCGCATCGCCAACAGAGAACTGAGCACGCGCCACCTCGCCACCCACGAAGTGGCCCTGGACGACGCACCGCAGGCCTACGACATGTTCAAGCACAAGAAGGACGACTGCGTGCGGGCGGTCATCCGCCCCGACGGCACGCGGAGCAGCTAGAAGCGGCGCTCCTCGGTCGGGATCGGCTCAGGACTCGGTGAAGTCGTCCCGCGACAGTCCCTTCTCCGCCATCTTGTCTTCGAGCTCTGCGCCGAGTTCGGTCCGCACGTCGGGACGTCGCGGCTCGGGGTTCTGATCAGGGTCCCGGTCGGGGTCTCCGCCCGGCTTCATCACCACCTGATCGGTGTCCTCGGTTTTCGGCGCGTTCTCCTCCGGCGTGGTCATCCGCCCCCCTCTGTCGCATGACCGGCCGGCTCGCCCGGCCGTCGCGCTACGGCTACCCGGCCACGTCCGCCTCTAACGACCCGCCCGACGTGGCCGATGGTTGCACGGACCGTGACATGTGGATATCGGCCTGCAACGGGTAAGCAGGCGCCCAAGAATTCGCAGCGACTGAGGAGTCAGAGGGATGCCGAAGAGCACCCGCAAGGGACAGGCCAAGAAGAGCGAGCTTCCCGACACCATCAAGCGGTCGGACGCCAAGGCCCAGCGCACCTTCGCCAAGGCGCACGACTCGGCCGTCAAGGAGTACGGCGAGGGGCAGCGGGCCCACCGGGTCGCGTACGCGGCGCTCAAGCACACCCACGAGAAGATCGGTGATCACTGGGAGCCCAAGGAGAAGGGCGCCAAGGGACCGTCCGACGAGCAGGCCGAGGGCGGCGTGGGGACGTCGCGCGCGACCGCGGGCGGCGTCGACGCCAACGCCTCCAAGAAGCACCTGTACGACGTCGCGAAGAAGCTGGACATCTCCGGCCGCTCGACGATGTCGAAGAAGGAGCTCGTGAAGGCCATCCAGAAGGCCAACGACCGGGAGAGCGCCCGGTCGCGTTCATGACGGCCGCCCCGCCGGTCAGCGCGAGGGCGCGTTGATGACGAAGACGACGTGACCGTGCTCACCGATCCGCGCGTCGAGCACCTTGCCCCGGAGGGTCGCGGTGATGGTCGGCTCGAGGAACAGCCGGGTCCCGTCGACCTCCATCACCTCGTCGGTGGACGCGGGGCGGTCGGTGACGGCCATCGTGAGAAGCGAGGGGTCGTCCTGCCCCGGTGCGATGCGCATCCCGCCGTCCCGCGCCAGTCCCGACTGCGACGACAGGTTGCGGATCGCGGCGGCGGCCGCACCGGTGAGGATCAGCACAACGAACTCCTGGAATTCGACGGCGGTGGCCCCGATCTTGATTACCCCGGCATCGGCGGGATGAATCGGCATATCGCTTCCCCTCCGCTCCACGGGTGGCGGACGCGGCACGGGAAGCGCGTCACTGCCGCGGGTCAGGGGCCGAGGCGACCGATGCCGGGCAGGAACCGGCCGACCCGCGCGGCGTAAGCGGCGTAGGCGTCGCCGTGGGCTCGCAGGAGGTACGGCTCTTCGACGGCGCGGACCTGCATCTGGACGGCCACGATGGTCAGCGCCAGGCCGAACAGCGTCACGGCGTTGGGGACCATGCCCGCCAGCCCGGCCGCGGTGACGGCCATCGTGGTGAAGATGGGATTCCGGGCCAGCGCGAACGCGCCCGCGGTGACCAGTTCGGTGCGCTCCTCCTCCTGCACCCCGATCCGCCAGGAGGAGCCCATCGAGGCCTGCGCGGCGAGCGTGCCCGCGAGGCCCGCGACGGCCAGCACGGCACCGGCCGCCTGGACGGCGGGATGGTCGAGGAAGCCGACGGCGGGCAGCCCGGCCAGCGCGGCGATGGGGCCCGCGGCGCCGATGAGCAAGGCGGCGGTGAACAGCACCCGGGCCCACCACTGCGTGCTGCCCTTGGCCAGGTCGCCGCCGCGGAAGCCGGTGTCGCCGGTGCGGCGCCACTGCACCCAGGTGCGCAGCCCGAACGCGAGCGCGGCGAAGACCAGGTAGATGACCAGCGCGCCGATCGCCACGATGCCCTCCGTGATCGTCGAGCGGAGGCGGAGGATCGCAGAATAAGCGGTCCCGGGGTCGTACGCACCGGCTCCGGAGGGCCGACCTCGGCCATCGGGTCGGATCGGTGGCCGGGAGTTGCATCCGGTACCCGGGTACAGGCTTACCGTCGAAGACATGGAACTCCACCAGGTACCGGCCGGGCAGGACGACCAGGGGTGGGCGCCGCGGGCGTGCACCCTGCCGACGGCCGAGCGGCCACTGCGGGTGGCCGAGTTCGACGCGCTGTTCACCGAGGCGGTGCGGGAGGTGCGGCCGGACGGACCGGGCCGGGTCCGGTTCGTGTTGCGTCCGGGGCCCGAGGTGGCCGGGCGGGCGGCCGAGCTGGCCGCGCGGGAGACCGGCTGCTGCTCCTTCTTCACCTTCACCCTCACCGCGACCGGTGGTGAGCTGACCCTCGACGTCAGTGCCGGTGATCGGCACGCCGGGGTGCTGGACGCGCTGACCAGCCGCGCCACCCGGATGAGCGCGGCCTCCCCGGGGGCACGGCCATGACCGGTCCCGCCGTGGAGCCGGACGGCCGGCTGCGCAGCGGGCAGCTCGCGGCCGCCGCCGGGATCGGCCCGCAGACGCTGCGCTACTACGAGCGGCGCGGCCTGCTGCGCGAACCCGACCGCAGCCCGGGCGGGCACCGGCTGTATCCGGCCGAGGCGGTGACGCTGCTGCGCGTGATCAAGACCGCGCAGCGGCTGGGCTTCACCCTGGACGAGGTCGCCGAGCTGCTGGAGGCCGGCACGCACCGGCACCGGCGGCCCGACGCGGGGCTGCAGAGCCGCGCCCGGAGCAAGCTCGCCGAGGTCGAAGCCAAGATCAGCGATCTGCGGGTCATCGCGGGCACGCTGCGCCAGGCCCTGGAGGCCGGATGCGACGACCTGGTCGCCTGCGCCGCCGAAGAGGACTGCCCCCTGCCGTTCGCCGGCCTGGCCGCCGGCCCGTCCGGCGAAAGGGCCGCCGCACCCGGCGCCACCGGGTGAGAAGGGGCATACAGCGGACACTGACCGGGCATCGAGGGGACGCTTGCCCGGAGAGCGCTGGAAGGCGGTGCGCCGCGGGCAGAATGGCGAAACCCGTTCTCGCCGGAGGTGCACGTGCGATTCGGCGTTCTCGGACCGCTCGTCGTCGGCGACCACGGTACGTCCCTGCCTCTGGGCGCCCCGCAGGACCGCACCGTGCTGGCCATCCTGCTGGTGCACGCCAACGACCTGGTCGGCGTCGACCAGCTCGTCGACGAGCTCTGGCCGCACCGGCCCCCTTCGCAGGCACGGGCGCTGGTGCGCGGTCACGTCTCCCGGATCAGGCGGACGTTGCGGACCGGCGAGGCCGGGCAGGCGGCCGCCGAGCGGATCATCACCCGGAAGCCGGGCTACTGCCTGAAGGTGCACGACGAGGAACTCGACCTGCACGTCTTCGAGAAGCTGGTCGCGGACGCCCGGAAGGAGCGGCGGACGCGACGGGCCGAGCACCGTCTCGCCACGCTCCGGCGGGCGCACCGGCTGTGGCGCGGTGCCCCGTTCGCCGACGTGCCTCCCAGCCATTCCATCACCGCGACCGTCGGCCGCCTCACCGAGCTCCGGCTGACCATGCTGGAGGAGATGTACGACGCCTCGCTGGCCTGCGGCGAGGACGCCGAGATCGTCGCCGAGCTGACGGAGCTGGTCGACCGCCATCCGTTCCGGGAGCATCTGGCGGCCCAGCTCATCCTCGCACTGCATCGCAGCGGGCGGACCGCCGATGCGATCACCGTCCACCAGGAGGTCAGGCAGCGGCTGAGCGACGAGCTCGGGGTCGACCCCGGCGACCAGTTGCAGCGGCTCCACCTCGGCATCCTGCGCAACGACCCCTCCCTTGACCGGCCGGCGCCTCCCCCCTGGTCCAAACTGGACCCCGCCCCGCGGACGGCGCCCCATGACCCGGCCGGGCCGGCGAGATCCGGCCTGACGCCGCGTCAGCTGCCCGCGGCCTCCCCGGTCTTCACGGGCCGCGCCGGCGAGCTGACCGAACTCACCGGTCTGCCGGACGCCGGGACGGTCGTGATCGGTTCGATCGACGGGATGGCCGGGATCGGCAAGACCGCCCTCGCGGTGCAGGCCGCGCACCGTCTTGCCGCTCACTACCCGGACGGTCAGCTCTTCCTCGACCTCCACGGCTTCACCCCCGGCGTCGCCCCGCTCGATCCGGCCGACGCGCTCGAGCGGATGCTGCGCGCCGTGGGGGTACCGGGCGAGTGGATTCCGGCCCATCTGGAGGACCGCTCCGCGATGCTGCGTTCCACCCTGGCCGGACGGCGGGTGCTGCTCCTGCTGGACAACGCCGCCGACGACGTCCAGGTTCGGCCGCTGCTCCCCGGAACGCCCGGATGCCTGACGCTGATCACCAGTCGGCACCGCCTGGCCGGTCTCGACGACGCGCACCTGGTGTCGGTCGGCGTCCTGTCCCTCTCCGAGGCGGCCGACCTGTTCGCCCGTACCGTCAGACGGGACGATCTGACCGCCCGGTCGCCCCTGGTGAGCGAGATCGTGGACATGTGCGGGCGGCTGCCCCTGGCCATCCGCATCGCGGCCGCCCGCCTGCGCGCGCACCCGGCCTGGACTGCCGAACAGCTCATCGAGCGGCTGGGCGACCACGACAGGCGCCTGGCCGAACTCCAGGCCGGGCAGCGCAGCATGGGCGCCGCCCTCGACATGTCCTACCGTCACCTCACCGCCCGGCATCGGCGTGCCTATCGGCTCCTCGGCCTGCATCCCGGTGCCGTCTTCGGCACAGACGCGGCCGCGGCCCTGACCGGCATGCCCCGGGAGCGCGCCGAGGAGGCGCTCGACGATCTGCTGGGGGCTCAGCTCCTCAACGAGACCGCCCCCGGCCGGTACACGTTCCATGACCTCGTCCGCCTCCACGCCATGCGGATCGCGCGGGAAGAGGAACGCGAGCCGGACCGCCAGGACGCGCTCGCCCGCCTGCTCGACCACTACACACGCACCGTCTCCCTGGCGGTGGACGTGCTCTACGCTCCCCGGACGCCGCAGCGGCGCGATACCGCACCGGCGGTCGGATCCGCTCCAGGGCCGGCCACACCGCCCCAGGCCGCGGCCTGGCTCGACGCCGAGCTCGCCAACCTGCTCGCAGCCGCCGAACACGCCGCGGACCACGATGCGCCCGGCCACGTCCTCAGCCTGTCCCGGACGCTCCAGGTCCACCTGCATACCCGGGCGCACTTCTCGCACGCCGAAACCCTGCACGAGCGGGCCCGTGACGCCGCTCTCCAGACCGGTGATCGCGCGGGCGAGATGTGGGCGACGATCGGCCTTGCCGACGCGTACCAGGCGACCATCCGTCTGGCGGCGGCGACCGAAGGCCATGAGCGTGCCCTCGCCCTCGCCCGCGAGATCGGTGACCGCGGCGGCGAACTCGCCGCGCTGCGCGGTCTCGGCCGCAGCCGCTACCTGGCCGGCCGGAACAGACCGGCCACCGACATCCTCGGGCAGGCCCTCCGGCTCGCCGGTGAGATCGGCGACCGCAGGGGCGAGCTCCAGGTCCTCTGCACGCTCGGGCTGCTGCACTACCAGACGGGACGGCACGAGGAGACGAGCCGTTGTTTCAGCCGGGGGCTCCGCATCGCCCGCGAGATCGGCGACCGCGGCGGGGAACTCCAGGCGCTGTGCGGGCTCGGCCACGCCCACAGGGTGCGAGCGGAGTACGACAGCGCCATCGACCGCTACGAGCAGGCGCTCGGCATCGCCGATGAGATCGGCCACCGCTCCGGAGAGGTCCAGGCGCTGTGCGGACTCGGCCACACCTACCGGTTCCGCGAGCAATACGACCGCGCCACCGGGTACTACGAACGAGCTCTCGACCTCGCCGGGGACATCGGAGTACCCAGTTACGAGTTCGAGGCGCTCTACGGTCTCGGCAGAACATGCGTCGCGACCGGCCGGTCCGGCCAGGCGCTCAACCTGCACGAGCGAGCCCTCGAAATGGCGCGGAACCTCCACCAGCAAGGGCAGCAGGCCCGCGCCCATGACGGCCTGGGCCACGCGCACCACGCGCTCGGTGACCGTGACCGCGCCTGCCACCACTGGCAGCGCGCCCTGACCATTCTCGACGACCTCGGCCTGGCCTACGAGGGCGAGGTCAAGGCCGAGAACGTCCACGCCAGCCTCATCGCCCTCGGATGCCGCGGGAAGGGCGGCTGACACGGCGGCCGGCGGCTCGGTGATGAACGGGCTCCTTCTCCGGGAGCTCCAGCCGGCGGACGACGACGCCGAGCACGCCGTCGCCGGAAAGGTAGCCGTAGTGGCGGGAGTCGAGGCTGCGGTCGGGGTTGTCGCCCAGGACGAGCAGCCGCCCGTCCGGCACGGTGACGTCGGCGGCGACCGAGACCGTCGCGGCCATCACCGACGGCACCGGATCTCCGGGCACCCCGGCCGCCCGCTTGATCACCCACCTGTGGCGGGAGAGACGCCCGGAGCCCCTCGGCCGGGCGAGCGCGGCGATGCCGGGGCGGCGGGCCGCCCGGTGGCGTGCGGCCTTCTTCACGACGACGATGTCGCCGGCCCGGACGTGGCCCAGCGGACGGCGCCGCACCAGAACGCGGTCGCCCTCGTGAAGCGTGGGCTGCATGCTCGGGCCGTCCACGTCGATGACGACGTAGCGGCGGCGCAGCCAGGCGATGAGCGCGGCGGTCCCGGCGAGCGCGGTCGCGGCGGCGAGGGCGATCCAGGTCATGGCGCCGGCACGTCCACGACCGGGTGGTCCGGCTGGTAGCCGTCGGCCTGCAGCGTGAACAGGCGGGCGTACTTTCCGTCCGCCGCCATCAGTTCGGCGTGGGTGCCCTGTTCCACGATCCGTCCCTGGTCGAGGACGACGAGCAGGTCGGCGTCCCGGACGGCCGCGAGCCGGTGCGAGATCAGTACGCTGGTGCGCCCGGCGCGATGCCCGCGCAGGCCGGTGTGGATCTCGTGTTCGGCCTCGGCGTCCAGGCCGGAGCTGGGCTCGTCGAGGATCAGCAGGTCGCGCTGGTCGCGCAGGAAGGCGCGGGCCAGCGCCAGCCGCTGCCACTGTCCCCCGGACAGGGGGACCCCGACCTCGGGGTCGTCGTCTCCGGGTTTCGCCGAGAACAGGCGCGACAGCAGCGTGTCGTAGCCGTTGGGCAGAGCGGCCAGGACGTCGTCCACTCCGGCCTGTCGTGCGGCGGCCCGCACGCGGTCGCGGTCCCGGTTGCGGAGGTCACCGAGCCCGATGTTGTCGGCCGCGGTCAGGTCGTACTCCATGTAGTCCTGGAACACCGCCCCGATCCGCGACCGCAGGTCGGCCGGGTCCATGTCGCGCAGATCCACTCCGTCCCACAGGATCGCGCCGCGATCGGGGTCGTAGAACCGGCACAGCAGCTTGACCAGCGTGCTCTTCCCAGCGCCGTTGCGGCCCACCAGGCCTACCGCCCGGCCGTGCGGAATCGTGAGATTCACATCGCGCAGCGCCCAGGGATGCTCCGGCGAGTAGCGGAACCACACCCCGCGCAGCTCGATGCCGCGCCGCAGCGGCGGGATCGCCTGCGGCTCGGTCGGCACCGGCAGGTCCGGCCCGCCCGCCGTGATGGTGAGGTAATGGTCGAAGAGCACCAGCTTGTGATCGGCCTGCGTCACCTCGCTCACCAGGGACGCCGCGGCGGCCTGGACGCCCGCTACCGAGGCGATGAGCAGCGGGACGTCGCCCGCCGTGAAGCCGCCGGATCGGGCGGTGAAGAGCGCCCACAGCAGGCAGGTCCCGGCGATCCCGGCGGCCAGCACCCCGAGGCCGGACTGGGTGACCAGGTCGCGCCGGTCCATCCGGCGCCGCTCCACGTTGGCCTCCCGCCGCTGCCCGGTCATCAGCCCGCGGAAATGGCGGGCGGTCCCGAACAGGCGCAGCTCCTTGGCCGCCTGCGCGCTGCACAGCATCCGCTGGAAGAAGATCTCCCGCCGCTCCATCGGGGTGATCCGCCACATCATCGCCGCACGGAGCCGGGACAGGCGCAGTTCGGCGGCGAGCGCGGGGACGGCCGCGAGCGTCACCGCCACCGCCAGCCACGGGCTGATCAGCAGCAGTGAGCCGAGGAACCCGACGATGGTGATCGCGCCGCGGCAGACGGCCAGCACGCCGAACACCACCATGCCGGGTGTGCTGCCGCCGGCCCCCTGGGCCAGCGCCAGCCGGTCCAGGAACACCGGGTCCTCGAACCTGGCCAGACCGGGAAGCCGCTCGGCCGCCGCGAAGAGCCGGTCCTGGGCGGTCAGGCCGATCCGGCGTTCGAGCTCCTGCCGGAGGTAACGGGACAGATGCGGCAGCACGGCGGCCAGCACTCCGGCGGCCAGGAGCCCGCCGCCCATCCAGGCCAGACGCGGGTCACCGGTGGACGGTCCCACGATCGCGTCCAGCGCGAGCTTGGTCAGCCACGCCACCGCGACCGGCACAACCGCCGCCGTCAGCTCCAGCGTCCCGTAGCCGAGGATCTGGTACCGGCCGGCGCGCCAGGCCAGAGCCAGCGCGTGCCCGATCCTGGCGGCACCGGCCCTGGGCCCCGTCCTGGCCCCGCCCAGACCGTCGCCCATGAGCGACGGTCACACGCCGGTGCCGGCGGGCGAGGCGCCGGCGGGCGCCCCGCCCGGCTCCACGCCGCTGCCGACCACCGTTCCGGACTGGTCGAGGACGCCGAACGCGGGGAAGGACCCGAGCGCCAGCGCCGTGCCCACCGCACCGGTCGCCGGCGGCTCGACGACGACCCGGGCGACCGGCTCCAGCCGCTCGCGGTAGGTCTCCGCCTCGTCCTCCGGCCCCACGACGACGGCGATCACCTGGTCGCGTCCGCCGGGAAACGTCCGCGCGGAGTCGAGGAAGGCGGGCAGCTTCTCCTCGCAGGCGGAGCAGCGCGGAGTGAAGGCGCCGACCAGGGTCCGGCCGGACAGCAGGTCCCGGGACACCGGCTCACCGGTGGTGGCGACGGCCTCGAACGGCCCGGCGGTCTCGCCCTCGCCGAGGATCGCGTAGGGCCGCCGCCCCCCGGACGACAGGTTCGAGATCAGCTCGGTGTGCTCGCGGAGCCGCCGGATCACGCCGAGCGTGAGAACCAGGTCCAGCAGACCGACCGCGAGTGCGAGGACGGCCAGCGCGGCGGTGGCGGGCATCATCGAACGAATCCCTTTCGTGGCACCGTGGTCAGCAGGGGTTGCGGTAGTTGCACTCGTAGTAGCAGCTCTGCCCCGCCGGGGTGTACCGGCAGCAGTACCACCTGATGCGGCTGATGTCGCAGTCCCCGACGTAGGTGCACGTGCATTCGGCGGACGCGTTGGCGTGCGGGACCACCAGGCTGAGCAGCCGGTCGCCGAGCCTTTCGATCTTCGTGAGCATTGCCTTCCACCCTCCTTGACCCACCTCGGCCTTCCGGCCCGAGGTGCCTGCCGGACCTCCATCAGAGCATCCGGCGACTTCAGATCGGCTTCACGAGCAGAAGGGCGGCTCGTAGGGGTCGGCGGGCACGCTCACGGCGTCCCATGCGTCGCGGACGGTGGTGAACACGGCGCATTCCTCGGGGAAGAGCTGCCGCGCCGCCTCCAGCGAGGCCCGCCGTGCCTTTATGTGCGACCACTCCGTGGTCTTCCGGTTGAGGGTCTCCATGAAGACCATGCCGGCCCGCACGATGCCGACGCCGGACACCGAGGCACCATTACAAGTCGGGCTGTTGGGCCTGCCGTGGGACGGATCGTTCGGGTGCGATCCCTCCGCCAGGAGGTAGAACCAGTGGTTCTGCACTCCGGCGTCCGCATGCGGCTCGCCGATCAGATCATCGTAACAACTCGCGTGATAAGGCATTATCGCCGGGTTGTACATATAGCGGATCGGTCCGTCGCCGACGGTGTCGACGTCCTCGCCCACCGTGTAGTCGGGTGAATCGCCGAAATACCATTCGGTCAGGGTGCCGAAGATGTCGCCCGTCGACTCGTGCAGGGAGGACGGCACGGTGCTGCCCGGAGAAGCGTTGTAGATCGCGTGCCCGAGTTCGTGGGCGACCACGTCCGTGGCGGTCATCTGTTTCGTTCCGGCCGCGTTACGCCCGAATCCGGCGAAGTAGTAGTTGAAGAAGGCGTTCACGATGTCGTAGCCGACCCGCATCGAATATCCGCGGCCGTTCCCGTCGAGGCCGGACCGGCCGAGCCAGCCGCCCAGCATGTCCCACAGCTTCTGCGCCTCGTACATCGCGTCGACGCACGCGGTCACCAGGTCGGTCCCGCTCCCGTTACCCCAGGTGTCGTCGGAATCGGTGTAGGTGCGGCCGTCGGTGCCGCCGCACCGCAGTCCCGGCCGGACCGGATCGGACATGCCGAACAACGTGGCGGAGCGGGTGGTCTGGAACTCGACCCTGCCGTGGAAGTGGCTGTTGCCGATCCCGTCGAGCACCTCGTCCCATTTCTCCGTCACCTCCCCCGTTCTCGCGTCCACGAAGATGTGGAAGCGACTCGGCCTCCCGTCCCGGACGCCGCTCACCACCGTTTCGTAGACCAGCCGGCCCGCTCCCTCCGCGACCACCGCCAGCCGCGGATCGGTGCGGTCCGTCACCTCGTCGAGGGGGCCGCGGGCGCGCTTCGCGGCCATCGCCGGCGGGATCGTCGGCTCGGTCGGCACCGACAGCTCCCGGGTCTGCGCGACGGAGGTGCTCAGGACGCGGCCCGCCGCGTCGGTGACGACGACGAAGTCACCGCCCCGGACCGGGAGGCCCGCGTAGGTGCGTCCGTAGGAGACGTAGTGCAGGCCGCGGGCGCCGGCCACCACGCCCAGCCGGACGATCGCGTCGCGGGGCGATCGGTGGACGAGGGCGGGATCGCCCGCGACCAGCCGGTCGGCCGCCGCCACGGCCAGTTCCCGGGGGCCGGGACGGGGCTGCGCCGCCGCGGAGGGCGCGCCGCCCGCCTGGGTGAGTCCGGCCAGCAGGGCGGCGAGCACGGCGAATCTTCTCAGGACGGTCCGGTCTCTCATCGGGCTGACTCCTCTCCGCGAAGGGCGGCGGGGGGTGGTGCGTCCTCGGGGGCGAGGACGAACGGCGGCGCGATCGCCCTGACCAGCGCGCGCAGGATCCGCGCGGCGGCCTGATGCGGCACGCCGGCGGCCAGGTCGAGGGCCGTCCCGGCGGCGTCCCGGCAGGCCGCCGTCGCGGCGGCCACGGCCGCGGCGCGGAGGTGCGGGTCGGCCGACAACTCACCGGCGGTGAGGTCGTCCCGTCCGAGCAGGCGGGGGACGGTGGAGATCCTCCCGGCGAGCATGGCGCCGCTCGTGGTGTCGAGCCTGGTCCGGAGGCCGCGCAGCGCGAGGGCGTCCTCGGCGAAGAGGAAGGCGCGCCCGCACTGGTGGCCGATCTCCCGGACGCGCGCCACCGTCTCGGGGCCGGCGCCGCCGAGCTCGGCGCCGAGGCGGGCGGGGAACTCGAACAGGCACGCGGTGAGGTCCGCCGCGCCGACCGCGGGGTCGCCGCCGAGGTGGGCGGCGCGCAGCCCCGCCATCTCCGCCAGCCAGTCCGAGAACGCCCACGCCGCTTCCGGCGCGGCCCGGGAGACCAGCCGTGAGGCCTGGGCGAGCAGGAAGTCGCAGGCCAGCACGATCACCGCCGCGCCCCAGTCGACGCCGCGGATCGGGCCGGCGCCGCGGATCGGGCCGAAGAACGTCAGCGAGCCGAGGGCGGCGAGGTCCATGGCCGCCCCGACGGCGGCGCGGCCGTCGCCGGGGACCGCGCCGGCCGCGGCGAGCGCGGCGAGGAACAGCGTCGCCGGCCGGACCCGCACGGCCCGGTGCGGGCCGGCGGCGAGTATGCGGGCGATGAACGGCCATTCCCGGCGAACCGCCTCCACCGCGATCTCGTCGCACGCCGCCAGGAAGGGGTGGACGAAGAGCGCGTCCCGGCGGGAGAAGGAGGCCTCGCCGGCGAACGGGCCGAGCACGCCGTCCGGCATGAGCATCGCCCGGCGGCCGAGAGCGTAGAACGGATGATCGTCGCCCGCGGTGGCCCCCAGCACGCGCCAGGCGAGGTGGTAGCGGCGGGCCGCGTGCCGGGCGGTCTCGAAGTAGCCGATGAAGGAGGCGGCGAGTCCCCGCTTGTAGGCGGCGCGGGCCGCCTCGGGATCGGCCGGGTTCTCCGCGATGGCGCGAGCCGCCACCAGGGCGCTCTGCAGGGCGTTGCCGAGGCCCTCGCCGGTGAAGGGGTTGACCAGCCCCGCGGCGTCGCCGACGAGCAGCCGGCCGTCGCGGACCGCGTGTTCCGGCGCGAATCCGCTGTTGACGGGGCCGCTCGTCACGGCGCCGAGGGGCATGGCCGCGGCGAAGCGCGGGTCGGACGCCGCGAGCGTCTCCAGCGCCGACGCCATCAGGCTTTCCGGGCGGTCGGCACCGCCTCCTCCGACTGCGGTGATCCCCACCGTGAACGTGCCGGGTCCTTCCCCGGGCACGGCCCAGACGCACGCGGGGTGGTCGTGCGGGTCGACGGGCGAGGGCGGGAGGGGGCGGAGGATCAGGCGGCCGCCGAGGTCCACCCCGCCGTACCGCCGTGCGCAGGTGACGCCGACGGCGTGGCGGGCTTTCGGCGGGAGGAGCGGGGAGCCGGCCGCCCACCCCAGCGCGAGGACGACATGGCGGGCGACGACCGTGCGGACGCGGTCCTCACCCTGTACCCGGGCCGTCCATCCCGACGGATCCCGGTCGAGCGAGACCAGTCGGCCGGGTTCGAGGGCGCCGCCGCGGGCCGTGACGAGGCGGCGCAGGTCGGCCCGCAGGCGCCGGTCGTCGCAGGCGGCCGCGTCGGCGATCAGCGAGGTGGACGGGCCGTCCGCGTCGAACCGCAGGTCGACGGCGCGGATCGGCCGCAGTGCGCCGGAGATCCCGCCGTCCAGGGTCGCCAGCGTCCGCATGATGGGCCCGCTCAGCACGGCGTCGTACGCGCCGCCGGCGGGCTCGTCCCCGACCAGGAGGACGTCGACGCCGTGGCGCCGCAGCTCGGCCGCCGTCACGACGCCGGCGGGTCCCGCGCCGGCCACGAGGACGGCGGTCTCGCGCGGCGTCACGGGATCCGCCAGGCCGGAGCCGACGCCCGGACGAGCAGGTCGCGCGCCTCGCCGTGGACGGCCGGGTCGAGCCCGCCGAGCGCCTCCAGCGCCCGCGCCCGGCGGTGGCGGGCGATCTCCATGGCCGCCGCCACGCCGTCGCGCGCCAGCACGAGTCGCCGCACGGACGGCAGGTCGCGGGACGCCAGCGTGGGCGCCAGCAGGAGCGCGGTGAGCTCGCGGTCGTGGTCCTCCCGCAGGGCGCAGAGGGTCGGCGCGCCGAAGAGGCCCAGCATGTGGTCGGTCCCGCTCGGCTTGTCCGCCGCGGACGGTTCGAGGTCGCGGCAGTCGTCGATGATCTGGAACGCGATGCCGAGTTCGGCACCGAACCGCCCGAGCGCGCGCCGCCCGGTGTCCCCGAGGCCGGCCTCCGCCGCGCCGAGGACGCAGCTCAGCCGGAACAGCGCGCCGGTCTTGCGCTCGGCGAGCTCGAGATAGCCGGGCAGCCCGAACCCGGTGTCGAAGGCCCGCTCGACGTCGAGCATCTCGCCGTAGGACAGGTCGGTCACCGCGGCGGCCACCGCGGCGTCCACGCCGCCGCCGAGGTCCGCGGCCTCCATCCCCGCGAGCGCCATGACGGCCAGCCCCGCCAGCACGGCCATCTCGTTCCCCGAGGCGAGGTGGGCCGCGGGTCGCCCCCGCCGGACGGCGGCCCGGTCGACCACGTCGTCGTGGAGCAGGGACGCGAGGTGCAGCAGTTCCACGACGGCGCCGAGCCGGACGGCGCGCGAGGGGTCGTGCTGCCCGAACCGGGCGCAGGCTCCGAGCAGGGTCGAGCGCAGGCACTTCCCGGGGTTGTCGGTGAGGGGCGCGGTGGCCTGGCCGAGCGGGGCGGGGAGGGTGGCCACGAGCTCCCGGATCCGTCCCACGACTCCGGTGCGGAATTCCCGCAGCGGCGGCGGCGGGCCCTCCGGCTCACTCGTCGGCACCGAGCGGCCCGAGATGCTTGATCGACGGAACCGCCGCCAGGATGCCGTGCACCTCGCGGTACACCGCGTCGTCGTTGAGCATGGCGGTCAGCTGGGCGCGGTTCATCCCCTCGGTGCGCTGAAAGATCTCGAGAAGTTCCCAGGCGGCGTTCAGCTCCTCGACGCTGAGCCAGGACGGCCGCATCTCGACGGTCAGGTAGTAGAGGGCGTTCGACGCGTCGGCGATGTGCTCCGTGGTCACCACGTACCCGGGACTGTTCGGCGTGCTCAGGGCACCTTGCGCGATCTGCCGGTAACGGTCGTAAAGGGCGCCGAGATGGTCCTTCTCCGTCGGGGTGAGTTCCATCTGGTCGTACCGGCCTGCGAGTTCCTCATAGTTGACATAGAAGGCACGAGTGAGCATCCGGCCGGTCTTGCTCTGCCCAAGGAAACCGTCGCGGAACTTGTCGGCCAGCTCCTCGTCACCCGCGAACGGAAGGCCGGTGACCTCCTCCGCACCCGTCAGCATCCTGCAGGGGAACGGCTGAAGCGGGGCCCGCGTCTGGCCGTCCCCTCCCAGGCAGACCACCGCGCCCCGGTCACGCCACAGCGCGAACCCCATGTCCACCTGCACCAGGTCGTCGAACACCAGGTAGTCGCTGTCGCCCAAATGGCTCAGCCCCACCGGGGTGACGCCCATTCCGACGACCACACTCGACGTGTAGCCGGTGTGCGAGCCGACCTTGTCGACGTTCATGTTGAAATCGATGGCGTCACAGATGAGGGATGATTCGTTGCCCCAGAAATCGACGCCCATCTCCCGCATCGTCGGCCTGATCCTGGCGAAGAGGCTCGAACCGTCGCTGCCATTGGCGATGTGGATCCCGAGAATCGGGTGCTTCTGCTGGATCGGGGTCATCAGGTTGCGGGCGACCAGCGTGTCGACGTCCTTCTCCTGGACGCTGACGAGAGCCGCGCTCGTCGGGTTGACGCGGTCCTTCCCGAGCGCGTTGTAGCGCAGGAGGGTTCCGATGACGTCGTCATCGTCCTCGGGTTGCGCGATGCGGTCCCCGGGGCGGGCGCCGGCGAGCGATCCGAGCCCGTGCCCGCTGGTCAGGATCACGGTGTTCCCCGATCCGGTGTCGCGCACCAGGCATCCGAAGGTCGCCTGCTCGCCGGTGCCGCGGTTGACGAGGACGCAGCCCTGCCGCGCCGGGCGGAACCGGTCGGAGATCGGATCGCTGACGCCCCGTCCGGCCGCCGCCGGCAGCGCCCCGCCGGCGAGCGAGAACGGACCGGCCTGGACGACGTCCACGCCGTACCGGCGCCCGCCGACCTCCACCGTCTTCGGCAGCATCCGGCCGCGCGACAGGTATCCGGGCGGCCGTTTCCTCGCCACCGAGGCGATCACGGCGGGCTCGTCGGTCAGGCGGCCGCCGCGGCGCCGGAAGCCGTATCCGAAGGCGGTGACGTTGGGGTCCTTGCCGAAGGCGCGCAGGACCGCCTTTTTCGCGAGGGCCAGCTCGTTCCTTTGGGCGGATTTAAGTATCACTACGGCTCATCCCCAGCTCCCTCAACGCTTCAGCCGCCGGTGGCGGCGGCGTACCGTGCCGAGCCAGACCTCGGCCAGGCCATCGGAATGCGGGTCGAACTTCTTGGACACGGTCGCGATGGCCAGGGCGAGCAGGGCGGTGAGTCCGGGTGGCGCCTTCGTCTCCGTCCCGGCCATGCGCGCGCCGATGCCGTCCAGGAGCGCATCGCGAGGAGCGTTCATCAGTCCCGCCGAGATGAGGCTCTGGGCGCCCTCGCGGACCTGGCCGAGCCGTTGCGCCGACAGCTCGGGCAGGCGGGCGTCCAGCCGGGCCTTCGTCGCGCGTCCCGTGGCAGGGCCTCGCTCGCCGAACCGCGGGAACGGTGCCGGGTAGGCGGCACCCACACGGGCGACCTGCAGCACCAGCGCCACTTCGGCATCGGTCAGCGAGTCGCCGCCCGCCCGGGACGGGCCGGACCCGCCGGACGGCGCCGGGGGCGAGGCGCCCCTGCCGCCGGCGCCCCGGCCCGCGGCGTTCCGGGTATCGGTGGTGCCGCTCGACCCGCCGAGGGTCACCGCGGCCAGCGCGCCGGACAGGACGGCGCCGGCGGCGCGGAGGAAACGGCGGCGGGCGAGAGCCTGCGCGGGAGGCCGGGCCGCGGTCCGGCCGGGCCCGTCCGGCGTGCCGGGGCCGGCAGCGCGCCCCGGGCCTGCTGAGAACGTCAATCTGATCAACTCCGTCGCGGCGGCGCGTTCGCCTGCACATGCCAACCGCCGGCGAAGCTAGCCCCCGGCACCGGCGTCCCGCCGACTCCGGCCGGGTACGGGACGCGGAGCGGTGCGCCGCCCGCGCGGCCCGGCGTCGGGCGGACGTCGGCGGCGGCTGCGACGCTGCGGAGGCCGCACTGCCGGCGCCCGGATGGCAGCCACACGGGAGACGGGCCGATGAACAACCGGATCAAGAGCGCCCTGGCCTCGCTCGGCGCCGCGCTCACGCTGGCCGCGCTGGTGCCGGCCCTGCCCGGGACGGCGCTGGCGGCGAAGCCGCGCCCGGCGGGAATCCTGGCCGACGACCCAGTGCCGCTGCCCTGCGACAAGCCCTACGTGACCTGGGGGCTGCGCGGCTCGGGCCAGCCCCAGGACGGATCGATGCACATGGGGTCGCAGGCGAGCCCGTACGCCGAGGTCGCCTGGGAGAACCTCCCCCAGGACCGGTCCCTGATGATCTCCCTGCCCTACCCGGCCAGCGCGGTCGGTCCCGACTACCTCCGCTCGCTGGGCGTGGGCATCGACATGCTGACGGAGGACGTGCGGGCACTGGTGAGGGACTGCCCGGACAGCCGGATCGGCCTGATCGGCTACTCGCAAGGCGCGCACGTGGTCAGTTCCGTGCTGGTCGGGCTGACGCGGCAGGAGAGGGAGCACATCCACGCGGTCCTGCTGCTCGCCGACCCCGCCGCGGGCGGGGACACCTTCTACGACCAGAGCGTCGGCATCTCCGGCGGCGCCGCCGTCCGTTCGGGGGCCGGGGTCCTCGCGAGGCGGGCCCTTCCGCCGGACGTCCAGTCGAAGGTCGTCGACTTCTGCATCCAGCGGGACACGATCTGCGACTCGCCCGAGGACAAGGGGCTCGCCTGGGCGATCGAGGCCGGCGTGTTCGGCCTGCCGATCCACAGCTCGTATGCGAACTGCTGCGGTGGGATCCTGTTCCGCGAGATCCTCGGCCTCGATTTCGCCGAGCGGCTCCTCGCGCCGCAGCAGGCCGGCCCCGCGCAGTGCGGCCCGCCCGGGGCGCGCCGGGCCGGGACGCGACCGCGTCCACCCGTCTCCGGCACGACCGTGATCGCTCGCGGGGCCGATCGGCGGGGCGGCCCCACCTCGCTCCTCGACGCCCTCGCCGGTCGCGGCTGCGGCGGGCCTACGGGGACCGCATGAGCCCGTTCGCGGCGAGCAGGGCGTGCACCTGTGCCGCTTCGGCGTCCGCGCCCACCTCCAGCAACCGGTCGCGCGCGGACGACAACAGCCCGGAGGCCCGGCCCGCCCCACGGCCCATGGCGAGAAGGGCCTCCGCTTCGATGCGCAGCGTCCAGGCGTGACCGCGCCGGTCTCCATGATCCGCGAAGACCTCGCGAGAACGGCACACGCGCCGGATCGCCTCCTCGTGCCTGCCTCTGCCGTTCTCCACGGCGGCTTTCCAGCAGTGCGCCCATGCGACCGCGTGGGCGTCGCCCATCGCCTCCGCGAGCGTCATCGACCCGGCGCCGTACTCGTCGGCGCCGCCCGGATCACCGGCCAGCGCGGCCGCCCAGGCCAGGCGGTCGAGCACGGCGGCCTGCGGTTCCGGCTCGGCCAGCTCGCGGGCGCGGCGAAGAGCGATCGTGAGCAGGCGGACCGCGGCCCCGTCCTGGCCGCGGCGTGCGAGCGCCTGGGCGGTGGCCGCGAGTCCGAGGATCTCCGCACCGGGCTCGCCGGCCGCACGCGCGGTCCGGAGCGCGCGTCGCGCCAGGCGTAACGGCTCCGCGGTGGGAGCCTGGCACGACCGGCACATGGACAGGACGGCGAGCGAGCGGGCCAGTTCGCCGTCCGCTCCGAGGCGCTGGAACGTGGTCACGCAGTCGGAGAGCAGATCCGCGGCGAGCCGCACCTCTCCCCTCCTGGCGAGGAGAACGGCCCGCTGGTGGTCGGCGCGGGAGCCGCGACGGTCGTCGCCGGCGGCGCGTGCCGACCGCGCCACCTCGACGCTCGACCGGATGAGCAGGGCGTAGTGCCCGTGCCGGAGGAGAACGGGCAGGACCGTGTCCAGGACGTGCGCCGCCTGCTCGTGCCGCCCCCTCCGGCCGGCCTCCTCCACCGCGGCCGCGATGGCGGCGCGTTCGGAGAGCACGTGGCGGGACGGATCCGCTGGGCCGTGCCACCGCGCCCCTTGGGCCGACGCCGACATCACCCGGACGTCATCGGCCGGAAGCGCGTCGAACGAACGTCCGGACCGCGCGTAGGCCAGCGCCGCGACCCCCTCCAGGGCGTCGAGATGGTCGTCGAGGGCCTGCTCGCGGTCGGCGAGAGGCTGCCGTCCGAACAGGTCGCCCGCGTACAGGGCGACGAGCGGCGCCGGCCGGTACCGCTGTTCGCCCGCGTCGCCGGGGTCGGCGGGTTCCACCAGGCTCGCCTCGATCAGCTCGTCCAGCGCCCGCGGGCCGGCCTCATCGGCGGGCCACCAGGCGGCGCACTCCGCGAAGTCCTGCCCCGCGAGCATCCCCAGCCGGCGGAGAAGAGCGCGGGCGCCGGAGCCGAGGGCGGCGTAGGCACTGTCGAACATGCCTGGGAGGTCCACGTCCGGCGACGACAGCTCGTGCAGCCGCCCTGGGCGGGGTCGCAGGCGCCGCACGAATTCGGCGAGCCGGGCCGAGGGGCGCAGGGCGAGGCGCCGGCCGACGGCTCGCAGGGCCGCCGGATGGTGATCGCACAGTGCCGCGATCTCCGCCGCCGCCCTCCGCTCTCTCCGGACGCGGCCACCCACCAGGCGCCCCAGCAGCTCCAGCGCCTCGTCCGGCGGCAGGGCGCCGAGCCGCACCCGCGCGGCCCTCGGCAGGCCGGTCAACCGGCGCCGGCTCGTGATCAGGACGTCGCAGCCGGTCCAGCCGGCGGCGAGGCGGCGCGCCTGCTCCGTATCCGCCGCACCGTCGAGGACGAGCAGCGCACGCCGGTCGCCGGCCGGCGGAGCGGGCCGCACGCCCGGCGGCTCGCCGGGCCCGACATGGAAGACCCCGCCGGGAAAGCGGGTCCGCAACGCGTGCGCCGCCGTCACGGCCAGCGCGGTCTTCCCCACGCCGGGCGGCCCGTGGACCACCACGACCGAGCCGCCGCCGGATCCCCCGCCGCCGAGATGGAACCCGAGCCGCTCCAGAGCCCCCGCACGCCCCACGAAATCGGCGACGGGCGGAGGCAACCGGTGCGGCCGGGGCCTCCTCTCGGCGCGTCCGAGCCTCACCGGCTGGTTTCGCGGTGGCACCGACAGCTCCGGGGAATGGTTCAGGACCGCCTCATGGACGTCCCGCAGTTCGGCACCGGGGTCGACGCCCAGCTCGTCTCGCAGGAGCCGGCTCACCTCGGCGTAACAGCGCAGGGCCTCTGACTGGCGGCCACTCCGGTACAGAGCCGTCATCAGCAGCGCCCACAGCCGTTCGCGGAGGGGCTCGTCCCGGGTCGCCGCCGACAGTTCCGCGATGACGTCCGCGTGGTGGCCGAGAAGGAGTTCGAGCTCGAAGCGCCGTTCCGTCGCCCGGGCGCGCCGTTCCAGCAGGTGCGGCACCTCGACGCGCTGGAGGAGGTCCGAATCGACGTTCGCGAGGGGCCGGCCGCGCCACAGGCCGAGCGCCTCCGTCAGCAGCTCCAGCTCGCCCGGCAGGTCGTCGTTCCCGGCGGCCGCCCGGGCCCGCTCGGTGAGCAGGTCGAACCGTTCGAGGTCGAGGCTCCGGGCGGTGGCCTCCATCAGGTAGCCGCCGGGCCCGGTTTTGATCGGCGGGCCCGCGCCCCGGCCGCCGCCGAGCGTGCGGCGGAGCCGCTGGAGATGGGTCTGCGTCGTCCCCCGGGCGTCCCCCGGCGGCTCGTCCCAGAGCCGTTCGATCAGCTCGTCGGTCGAGACGATCCGGTTCGCGTTGAGCAGCAAGGTGGCCAGCAGGATGCGCTGCTTGCCGGCCCTGACGGGGACGGGGCGCTCCCCGTCGGCGACCTCCACCGCCCCGAGCACCCGGAAGCGCATGCCGGAACCGCGGGATTCCCGGGGCTCCCGCGCCGACGGCGGCGGCGCGCCGTCCGGCACGGCGGCCGTCCGCCCGTCCGAAGGCAGGGATTTCGACACCCGCTGCATACCGCTCACCATCCGCGTGCGACCGAACATATGTTGCACTGCGCAAGCGTCAGATCTGCTTCATCTCAGGCGTCTCCGCCTAGCGCGGCGTGGGCCGCCGCGACTGTGAGCGCCAGCGGTGAGGTGGCGCACCGCTCGATGATCTCCTTCACCGCGGCGGGCTCGGTCGCGGCCCGGCCGGCACCGAGCCGCGCGGTCAGCAGGGAGCGGGCCTCACCCGGACTGAGCGGGGCCAGGGCGAGCGGGCGCGCTCCCTCCGCGGCGATCAAGCCGGTGAGGGGTTCCCGGCTGGTGACCACGACGAGGCTGCCCGTCGCGCCGGGAAGCAGCGGCCGTACCTGCGCGGCGCTTTCCGCGTCGTCCAGGACCACCAGTGTGCGCCGACCGTCCATGAGCGAGCGGTAAAGGTCGACCTGCTCGTCCACGTCGAAGGGGATGTGTTCGGCAGGTGTGCCGAGCGCCCGGATGAATCTCTTGAGGGCCTGCCCGGGGGAAAGGCACCTTGCCGGGTCGTGGCCGTGGAGGTCCATCCACAACTGGCCGTCCGGGAACTGGTCGGCGATACGGTGCGCCCAGTGACCGGCGAGGGCGGTCTTGCCGATGCCCGCGGTACCGGAGATCACGCAGATCCGCGTCGCGGAGGCGTCCCGACGCTGATGCCCAAGGAGAGTGTCGAGGAAGGACAGTTCCCTGCCCCGGCCGGTGAAGCCGGACACGCCCGGTGGAAGCTGCCTCGGCACCGGCGGGAACCTCGTGGAGGAGGCGGCGCCAGGGCGGCCGTCGAGAACCACGGCGTGCAGAGTCCGGAGCTCCTCCCCTGGGTCAACCCCGAGCTCGTCGGTGAGGTTCCGCCGCACCGTGTGGTAGGCGTCCAGAGCGTCGTTGCGCCTGCCACTCGCGTGCAAGGCCGTGATCAGCTGTGCCCACAGCTTCTCCCGGAGCGGGTGCTGCGCCGTGAGGGCGAACAGCTCGCCGACGATCTCACGGTGCATCCCGCGGCGCAGCTCCACCTCGAAGCGTCGTTCCAGCGTCCGCATCCGCTGCTCGCGCAGTTGCGGTGCGACCTCGCGCTGCAGCCGGTCGGAGGGCACACCGGCCAGCGGTTCGCCGCGCCACAGCGCGAGCGCGCGCCCGAGCGCCTCCGACTCCGCGTCGAGATCGTCCTCGGCGGCCGCGCGCTCGGCCGCGCTCAGCCAGTCCTGGAAGCGCATCACGTCCGTCTGTCCCGGCGCGACGCGGAGGCGGTAACCGTCGACCGAGGTGGTGATGACGGCGCACGAGACGAAAGGGTCGAGCATCTTCCGCAGCCGGGTGACGTACAGCTGGACGACGCGGCGCGGGTTTCCGGGCGGCTCGTCACCCCAGATCACCTCGACCAGGTCCTCCACCGGCATCGGCTGGCCCGCCCGCAGCAGGAGAGCGGCGAGGAGGGAGCGGTGCTTGGGGCCTCCCACGGGCATGTCCCGCCCGCCCGCCCGCATCTCGAACGGCCCCAGCAAGGCGAACTCGACGTCCATCCGCCAAGGCTGCCAAGGGCCGTTGGGCATTACGTGGACGGAACGTGGACGGCCGCGAAGGCATGCGCGCCTCGCATGGGAGGTAGGAGAAACCTGCGCTTGTTGCGGGGCTCGTCCGCCGGGAGGATCGGCGCATGAGTTCTGCGGACACACCAGACATCGCCGTCCTCGGCCTCGGCCGGATGGGCACCGCCATCGCGACCCGCCTCGCCGGCCAGGGATGCTCCGTCGTCGGCTGGACCCGTTCCGGGCGCGAGGTGCGGGGCGTCACGACCGTGTCCGATCCCGGCGCCGCGGTCGGCCGCGCGTCCGTCGTGCTGCTGTGCCTGTTCGACGGCGAAGCGTGCTTCAACGTCATCGACCGGATACGCGAACGGCTGGACGGCGCCGTGGTGGTGAACACGAGCACGGTGTCGCCCCGCGAGGCCGAGGCACTCGCGAGGGCGGTCGGGAACTCCGGCGCCGAATACGTCCATGCGCCGGTCATCGGGTCGCTGCCCGCGGTCGCCGCGGGCACGCTCACGATCCTCAGCGGTGGCGCGGAGCCCGCCGCCGCCACGCCGGTGCTCACGGCGCTCGGCGAGACGGTGGTGCTCTCCTCCCCCGCCGAAGCCGCGGCGGCCAAGCTGCTGGCCAACGGCGCACTCGGCAACACGCTCCTGGCACTGCGCGCCGGCAAGGGGTTCGCGGACGAGCTCGGGCTTTCCGAGCAGGCCTGGTCGGTGCTCGAGCGCACGGCGCTCGGCGGGATGGTCCGGGCCAAGCGGGAGCGGCTGGAGAAGGGGGCGTTCGACGATGGGGACTTCACCGCCGCGGCACTCGCCAAAGACCTCGCGCTGCTCGCCGGCACCGCACCTTCGGCCGCGGAGCTGCACGCACAGGTGCAGGGCGCGCTGGACGGGGGCTCGGTCGGCGCGGACGACGACATCGCGGCGTTCACCGTCGTCCCCGAGACCGAACGGCCGCACGGCCTGTCGCTCGCGCCGGGCGTCAGCGCCCCACCGGAAGTGCTCGCGCCCCTCCAGCACTACGTCGCCGGCCACGCCACCGGGCAGGCGGACCATCACCGCCTGGCCTTCTGGCCGACCGCCCACATCGAGGGCGTGCGCGACGGCCGGTTCGTGTCCTGGACGCTCGACGAGTACTGCGAGGTCTTCACGGGACGTCCCGCGGAGGACGAGGCCACCCGCCGGCGGCGTATCGACCACGTCCGGTGGCACGGCACCGTCGCGACCGCGACGATGACGCTGTACCACGGGGACAGCGTGTTCACCGACGGCTTCGTGCTGCTCCAGGTCGATGGCGAGTGGCGGATCGCCAACAAGGTCTACCACCGCGCCGGCGCGCCGGCGCAGTAGCGCGTCAGCGCGGCGGATCGGACGGGTCGGGCCTCCGGCTCAGCGAGCCGGGCCACCAGATGCGGGGTCCCGCGTCGCGGACGAGGGCGGGCACCAGCAGCGAGCGCACGACGAGCGTGTCCAGAAGGACGCCGAAGGAGACGATGAAGGCGATCTGGACGAGGAAGGCCAGGGGGATGACGCCGAGGGCCGCGAACGTCGCCGCCAGCACGACGCCGGCCGAGGTGATGACGCCGCCGGTGGAGGTCAGGCCCAGCAGGACGCCGCGGCGGACGCCGTGCCGGTGGGACTCCTCGCGGACGCGGGACATGAGGAAGATGTTGTAGTCGACGCCGAGGGCCACCAGGAACACGAATCCGTACAGCGGCACCGACGCGTCGGTCCCGGTGAAGCCGAAGAGGTGCTCGAAGACGAGGGCGGAGACGCCCAGGGTCGCGGCGAAGTTCAGCGCGACCGTGGCCACCAGGACGGCGGGCACCGGCAGGGACCGGAGCAGCCCGATGAGGATGACCACGATGACCGCCAGCACGACCGGAACGATGATCTTTCGGTCGTGCTCGGCGGTCTGCTGCGTGTCGTACTGCTGGGCCGTGTAGCCGCCCACGAGGGCACCGGCGCCGGGGACGGCGTGCACGGCGCCGCGGAGGTCCCGCACGGCGGCCTTCGCCGCGTCGCTGTCGGCGGCGGCGCGCAGCGTCACCTCGATCCGCACCCGGCCGTCGACGACCTTGGGCCGGCCACCGGGACGTCCGGAGTCGGACGTCGGCGCGGCCCGGGCGACGCCGTCGACGCCGTGGGCCGCCGCGACGACCTGCTCCGCCTTGCCGGCACCCGCGATGACGATGGCCGGGTTCCCGGAGCCGCCGGGGAAGTGTGCGCTGAGGGTCTTCTGGGCCGCCACCGAGGGCGCGTCGTTGACGAAGACCTCGTCGAGAGGCACGCCCTTGGAGTTCAGCGTCGGCGCGAAGGCCGCGCCGGCGAGCAGGCCGAGGAGCGCGAGGGACCAGACGCGCCGCGGGTGGCGGTCGACCAGCCCGGCGATCCGCCGCCACACGCCGGCGCCCGCGGCGGCCGTCTCGCCCGGACGCGGCTTCGTGGGCCAGTAGGCGGCCCGGCCGAGCAGGACGAGGGCGGCGGGCAGGAAGGTCAGCGTGCTGAGCAGGGCGCAGACGATGCCGATGGCGCCGACCGGGCCGAGCGCCCTGGTGTTGGTGAGATCGCTGAGCAGGAGCGCCAGCAGGCCCAGCGCGACGGTCGCCGTGCTGGCGCTGATCGCGCCGAGCGACCGCCGCCATGCCGTCCACATGGCCCGCATGCGGTCCGGTCCCCGGGACAGCTCCTCCCGGTAGCGCGCGGACAGCAGGAGGGCGTAGTCGGTGGCGGCCCCGATCACGAGGATGGACAGGATGCCCTGCACCTGGCCGTCCACCCGGACGACGTCGTGGTCCGCGAGCGGGTAGACGACGCCGCCGGCCAGCCCGAGCGCGAACATCGCGCCCAGGATGATCACGAAGGGCAGCAGCAGGGACCGGTAGACCAGCAGCAGGATGACCAGGACGGTCACGACCGCCACGAGCAGGAGGAGGCCGTCGACTCCGGAGAACGCCTCGGACAGGTCGGCCTGGGACGCGGCCGGTCCCGCCAGCTGGGCGGTGGTTCCGGGCACCTGCGCGGCGGCCCGCCGAACGTCGTCGAGCGTTGACGGCAGTTCGTCGCCGAGGGTCGGCCGCAGCTGGACGACCCCTTGCAGCGCCTTGCCGTCCCGGGACGCGATCGCCGGGGACGGCTGCCCCGTGATGCCCTGCCCGCCTGCCAGCGACGCGAGCGCGCGCGTGGCGTCGTCCCGCTGCTCCTCGCCGACCGGGCCATCGCCGCCCTTGGCGGTCCAGACCACGATCAGCGGCAGCGCCTCCTCGCGGCTGAACGCGCGCTGCGCGTCGATGACCCGCGTGGATTCGGCGCTTCGCGGCAGGAAGGACGCCTGGTCGTTGGTCGCGACCTCACCGAGCTTTCCGGCGTAGGGACCGAGGGCACCTCCGATGGCCAGCCAGATGAGGAGCAGGACGGCCGGCACCAGCCAGCGGACCCGTCGCGCGGTGGTGCTCGATGGATGACCCATGGCGCGTTCGTTACCCGGTCCCGACCATCGCACTCCGGCGACCGCGCGGGGCTCCGTGCCGGCGCCGGGACGCGCTACGTCGGCGGGTCGATCAGGAAGACCGGGCGGGGAGCGTCCGGGCGGGCGTCGAAGGTGTCGCGGACGAAGGGGACGATCCTGAACTTGCGGCGGTAGGCGTCCAGGACGGCCTGCTCGCGGCCGCCGGTGACCTCGGTCAGGCGCACCCGCCGGAAGCGGCGTCCTCGTCCGAGCTCGGCCCGGCCGTCGGCGCGGACGTTGTGGACCCAGTGGGTGTCGCCGAACGGCGACACGAGCCATTCCCGGCCGTCGAACTTCAGCAGGGCGACGGGGGCGGTGCGGAGCAGGCCGCTGCGCCTGCCGGTGGTGCGCAGAAGGCGGAGGGGTCCCATCGGGACGCCCCGGGAGAGCAGGCGGGCGGGCACGCGGCTCATCCGCGCGAGGCGGGGCGGCAGGTCGGCGGTCATGATCGCTCCAGATCGAGTGCGTGTAGCAGTAACCGGTGTAATTTCCTCCACTTAACCGTGCCACGGCCGCCGCACGCCCGCAAGGTAAATGGAGGAATTATTTCCACTTCATTGCGGACCGCCTTCGGGGCCGGTCAGCGGGCCTGCTCCCAGCCGCGGCGCGGGCGGTGCATGCCGAGCTGCTCGTCGCGGCTCCGGTAGACGATGTAGGGCCGGGTCAGGTAGCCGAGCGGTGCGGTCAGCATGTGGACGAGACGGGTGAAGGGCCAGACGCAGAAAAGGGCCAGGGCGCTGAGGGCGTGGAGCTGGAACAGGATGGGGACATCGGTCATCAGGTCGGGGTCCGGCTGGAAGTAGAAGATCGACCGGAACCACGGGGAGACCGTCTCGCGGTAGTTGTAGCCGCCGCCGACGATGTTCGCCGCGACGGTGGCGGCCAGGCCGAGGACGATGGTCAGCGTGAGCACCGCGTACATCAGCTTGTCGTTGCGGGTCGTGGCGGAGAAGACGGGCCCCACGGTGCGGCGCCGGTAGATCAGGATCGCGAGCCCGGCGAGCGTGCAGAACCCGGCGACGGTGCCGAGCACCACGGCGACGACGTGGTACATGTGCTCGGTAATCCCGGCGGCCTCGGTCCAGCCGTCGGGGATGACCAGCCCGCCGACGTGGCCGAGCAGCACGACGAGGATGCCGAAGTGGAAGAGCGGGCTGCCGATGCGGAGCAGGCGCCGCTCGTAGAGCTGGGACGAGCGGGTCGTCCAGCCGAACTTGTCGTAGCGGTACCGCCAGATGTGCCCGAGGACGAACACCGCGAGGGTGACGTAGGGCAGGACGACCCAGAGCAGGATCCCGGCGACACCGGGATCGCCTCCGTTCTCGGCGGCCAGGACGCCGGCACTGCCGGTCATGAGCGGGCTCCAACGACGGGATCGGGCAGCAGGACCGGGCCCGTGGCGGTCGCGTCCGCCCCGTAGGGGGCGAGGCCGACCTCCTCCTCGGGCGGCCCTTCGGCGATGAGGCGGGCGACGGCCCCCTCGGTGCGGCCGGTCAGCGGCGGCAGGGTCGCGGCGACCGCGTCCAGGACGGGCGCCCACGGCGATCCGGACTCGCTGAGGGACAGCCGCAGGAGTTCCAGCCCGGCGCGGTGTTCGAGCAGCAGCCGGCGCCCTTGGGCGAGGTCGCCGGTCGCGGCGAATTCGAGGACGACGGCGAGGTGGTCGGGGAGTTCGCCGCCGTCCAGGACGAGCCCGGCCGCGTCGTAGGCCTGCTTGAAGCGCAGCAGCGCCATCCCGCGTTTCCGGGTGTCGCCGTAGGCGTAGTACGTCAGGTAGAGGCAGCACCGTTTGCGGTGGTCGAACGTGGCGACGTAGTCGGCGGCCAGATCCCGCGGCGCGGCCGCGTCCAGGTGGTCCAGGACGCGGCCCAGCGGCTCGGCGACGGTCGCGGGCAGGCCCGCCACGGCCCGGCGGAGCAGCGGGCGGCGGCCGAGCAGTTCCTCGTCGGGGTAGCCGAGCAGCAGGGACGCGACCTGCCAGGCCGCGGCCAGCTGGGCGTCGGTGGTCTTCGCGGGTCGGGTTCTCACGGCTTGGGCTCCGTTTCGGCGTCACCGGAGTCGGCGGGCGGGTTCTCGGGCCTGCGGGCGGGGAACAGGCCGGCCGGGGCGCCCTTGCCGTCCCAATTGAGCAGGTTGACGCGGGTGTGCTTGTCGGCCGGGTCGACCGGGTTGTCGGAGGTCTGCCGCTCCCGCAGCATGTGGAAGTTCTCGACCGCGATCGGGTTGGCGCCGCCGGACGCCTCGCCGAAGGGGCCGGAGCCGCCGCCCGCCCCGGCGCCGCCCATCCCGGGCCCGCCCTCGTAGTCCAGGGCGCACTCGGTGGCCAGCTCCTCCAGGCCGTGGGCCTGCTCGGCGTGCGCGGGCGGGATCACGTACCGCTCGTCGTACTTGGCGAGCGCGAGCAGCCGGTACATGTCGTACATCGCCTCCCCGGACATCCCGGCGCCCTCCGGGATGGACGCGTCGGGCTCGCGGCCGAGGTTGATGTCGCGCATGTAGGACCGCATCGCGGCCAGCCGCCGCAGGACGGCGTCGACCGGGGCGGTGTCGCCGGCGGTGAACAGCTCGGCGAGGTACTCGACGGGGATGCGCAGCGCGTCGATCGCGGCGAACAGGTTCCCGGCGTTCTCGGCGTCGTGGCCGGTGTCGCGGACGACGTCCACGACCGGGGACAGCGGCGGGATGTACCAGACCATCGGCATCGTCCGGTACTCCGGATGCAGCGGCAGCGCGACCTTGTAGGTGTTGATGAGGGCGTAGATCGGGGACCGCTGGGCGGCCTCGATCCAGTCGGCCGGGATGCCCTCGCGTTCGGCGGCGGCGATGACCCGCGGGTCGTGCGGGTCGAGGAACACCTGCCGCTGCGCCTCGTACAGGTCGGTGTCGTCGGGGGCGGACGCCGCCTCCAGGACCCTGTCGGCGTCGTAGAGGATCAGCCCGATGTAGCGGAGCCGCCCCACGCAGGTCTCCGAGCAGACGGTGGGGATGCCGACCTCGATGCGCGGGAAGCAGAACGTGCACTTCTCAGCCTTGCCGGTCCGGTGGTTGAAGTACACCTTCTTGTACGGGCAGCCCGACACGCACATCCGCCAGCCGCGGCAGCGGTCCTGGTCGACCAGGACGATGCCGTCCTCGGTGCGCTTGTAGATGGCGCCGGACGGGCAGGACGCCGCGCAGCTCGGGTTGAGGCAGTGCTCGCAGATCCGCGGCAGGTAGAACATGAAGGTCTTGTCGAACTCCATCTTCACCTTGTCGGAGATCTCCCTGAGCAGGACGTCCTTGTCGCCGTGCTCGACGGACCCGCCGAGGTCGTCGTCCCAGTTCGCCGACCAGGACACCTTCATGTCCCGGCCGGACAGCAGCGACCGCGGCCGGGCGACCGGGGTGTGCTCCTGGAGGGGCGCGTCGGTGAGGGTCTCGTAGTCGTAGGTCCAGGGCTCGTAGTAGTCGTCGATCCCGGGCAGCTTGGGGTTGGAGAAGATCGTCAGGAGTTTGCGGAGCCGGCCGCCGCCCTTGAGCGCCAGCCGCCCGCGCCGGTTCAGCGTCCAGCCGCCGCGCCAGCGCTCCTGGTCCTCGTACCGGCGCGGGTAGCCCTGGCCGGGACGGGTCTCGACGTTGTTGAACCAGACGTACTCGACGCCGCTGCGGTTGGTCCACGCCTGCTTGCAGGTCACCGAGCAGGTGTGGCAGCCGATGCACTTGTCGAGGTTCATCACCATCGACATCTGGGCCATCACGCGCATGTCAGTAGGTCACCTCCTGGGAGCGGCGGCGGATGACGGTGACCTCGTCGCGCTGGTTCCCCGTCGGGCCGAGGTAGTTGAACGCGAACGACAGCTGCGCGTACCCGCCGATGAGATGGCTCGGCTTGATCAGCAGCCGGGTCAGGGAGTTGTGGATGCCGCCGCGCCGCCCGGAGGCCTCCGCCCGCGGGACGTCGATCAGCTTGTCCTGCGCGTGGTACATGTACACGGTGCCCTCGGGCATGCGGTGGGAGACGATCGCGCGGGCGACGACGACGCCGTTGCGGTTGACCGCCTCGATCCAGTCGTTGTCGCGGACGCCGATCTTCGCCGCGTCGACGCCGCTCATCCAGATCACCGGGCCGCCGCGCGACAGCGACAGCATGAACAGGTTGTCCTGGTACTCCGAGTGGATCGACCACTTGTTGTGCGGGGTGAGGTACCGGACGGTCAGCCCCAGCTCGCCCGTCTCGCCCAGCTCGGGCTCGCCGAACAGGGCGGCCATGTTCAGCGGCGGCCGGAACGCCGGGAGCTGCTCGCCCAGCTCGGCCATCCAGTCGTGGTCGAGGTAGAAGTGCTGCCGCCCGGTGAGGGTGTGCCACGGCTTGAGCCGCTCGACGTTGATCGTGAACGGCGAGTACCGGCGCCCGCCGCTCTCCGACCCCGACCACTCCGGGGACGTGATGACCGGGACGGGGCGGGCCTGGGTGTCGGCGAACGTGATCCGCTTGCCCTCGTGCTCGGCGGCCAGGTCGGCGAGGCGCCGCCCGGTGCGCCGCTCCACCGTGCGGAAGCCCTGGGTGGCGAGGTGCCCGTTCGTGGTGCCGGACAGCGCCAGGATCGTCTCGCACGCGTGCACGTCCCGCCGCAGCGACGGGCGGCCGTCGGCCGGCCCGCCGCGCACCACGCCGTTCTTGTGCTTGAGGTACTCGACCTCGCGTTCCAGCTGGAAGGTGACACCCTTCGTCGTCGCGCCGAGCCGCTCCGCCAGCGGGCCGAGCGCGGTCATCTTCGCCGCGACCGCGGGATAGTCGCGCTCGACCGTCACGAGCTTCGGCATCGTCACGCCGGGGACGGGCTCGCACTCGCCCTTGGCCCAGTCGAGGACGCGTCCGTGCGGCGTGGCCATCTCGTCCGGCGTGTCGTGCAGCAGCGGCATCGCGACGACGTCCCTGCGCACGCCCAGGTGCGCCCCGGCGAGGCGGCTGAACTGCGCGGCGATGTCCTGGAAGGCCCGCCAGTCGCTGCGGGTCTGCCACGGCGGCGCGATCGCCGGGTTGAACGAGTGGACGAAGGGGTGCATGTCGGTGGTGTTCAGGTCGTGCTTCTCGTACCAGGTCGCGGCGGGCAGCACGATGTCGGAGTAGACGGTGGTGCTGGTCATCCGGAAGTCCAGCGACAGCAGCAGGTCGAGCTTCCCGGCCGGGGCCTCGTCCCGCCAGACGACCTCCTCGGGCCGGACGTCCGGGGGCGCCTCCTCCGCCCGCACCGCCGACGCCGCGCCGAGCAGGTGCTTGAGGAAGTACTCGTTGCCCTTGGCCGACGACCCCAGCAGGTTCGACCGCCAGACCGACAGGACGCGGGGGAAGTTCTCGGGGGCGTCGGGGTCCTGGCAGGCGAACGCCAGCCGCCCGGCCTTCAGCTCGTCGACCACGTGCGCGGCGACGTCCTTGCCCGCAGCCGACGCCTCGTCGGCGAGGTCGAGGGGGTTGCGGTCGAACGTCGGGTAGGACGGCATCCAGCCCAGCCGGGCCGCCTGCGCGATCACGTCCGCGGTGGACCTCCCGGCCAGCCGCCCGCCGCCGGTCGCGGCCGACAGGGTGCCCGCGTCGAACCGGTCGTAGCGGAACTGGTCGGTGTGCAGGTACCAGAACGCGGTGCCGATCATCTGCCGCGGCGGGCGGGACCAGTCCAGCCCGAACGCCAGCTGCGCCCACCCCGTCACCGGGCGGCACTTCTCCTGCCCGACGTAGTGGGCCCATCCCCCGCCGTTCACGCCCTGCCCGCCGGTCAGCGTGGTCAGCGCCAGGAACGTCCGGTAGATCGTGTCGGAGTGGAACCAGTGGTTCGTCCCCGCGCCCATGATGATCATCGAGCGGCCGCGGGACTCCTCGGCGTTGGCGGCGTACTCGCGCCCGATCCGCTCGGCGGCCTGTGCGGGGACGCCGGTGATGCCCTCCTGCCAGGCGGGGGTGCCGGGCTCGGACGCGTCGCCGTACCCGGACGGCCACGACCCGGGCAGCCCGTCCCGTCCCACCCCGTACTGGGCGAGCAGCAGGTCGAACACCGTCGTGACCAGGTGGCCGCCGACGTTCCGGACGGGCACCCCTCTGCGGAGCGTTCCCGGCGAGCCGTCGACGCCGTCGAAACAGGCCAGGCTCACCTCGACGGCGTCCCCGCCCTCGACCGACAGCAGCGGGTCCGCGCCGCCCAGGTCGAGGTTCCACCGGCCCTCGCCGGACTCGCCGTAGCGGAAGCCCAGCGACCCGTTCGGGACGAGCGGATGCCCGGTCACCGCGTCCAGGATCACCGTCTTGAACGCCGCGTTCTCCGACTCCGCCTCGGCTCCCGGCAGGTCGGCCGCGGTGAGGAACTTGCCCGGGACGCGGACACCGTCGCGCTCCTCCACGCGCACCAGGAACGGCAGGTCGCTGTAGCGCTTCACGTAGTCGGTGAAGTACGGCACCTGCCGGTCGACGAAGAACTCCTTGAGGATCACGTGCCCCATCGCCATCGCCAGGGCGCCGTCCGTGCCCGGCCGGGCGGGCAGCCACTCGTCGGCGAACTTGACGTTGTCGGCGTAGTCCGGGGAGACCGCGACGACCTTCTGGCCCCGGTAGCGGGCCTCGGTCATCCAGTGCGCGTCCGGGGTCCGCGTCACCGGCAGGTTCGACCCCCACATGATCAGATAGCCGGCGTCCCACCAGTCGCCCGACTCCGGCACGTCGGTCTGGTCGCCGAACACCTGCGGGGACGCCACCGGGAGGTCGGCGTACCAGTCGTAGAACGACAGCATCGTCCCGCCGACCAGGGACACGAACCGGGCACCCGACGCGTGCGACACCATGGACATCGCCGGGATCGGGGAGAACCCCGCGACACGGTCCGGTCCGAACTCCTTGATGGTGTGGACGTGCGCGGCGGCGACCATCTCCGTCGCCTCGTCCCAGGAAGCCCGCACCAGGCCGCCCCGCCCCCGCGCCTCCTTGTAGGCGCGGGCCTTCTCCGGGTCGGAGACGACGGCGGCCCACGCCTCGACCGGATCACCGGTCCGCGCCCTGGCCTCCCGGTACATCTCCAGCAGGACGCCCCGGACGTACGGGTACCGCACCCGGGTCGGCGAATAGGTGTACCAGGAGAAGGACGCGCCCCTCGGGCAGCCCCGCGGCTCGTACTCGGGGCGGTCCGGGCCCACCGACGGGTAGTCGGTCTGCTGCGCCTCCCAGGTGATGATGCCGTCCTTGACGTACACCTTCCACGAGCACGATCCGGTGCAGTTCACCCCGTGCGTGGAGCGCACGACCTTGTCGTGCGACCAGCGGTCCCGGTAGAACGCGTCCGCCTGCCGCCCACCCTTCCTGGTCATCGTCCGCAGGTCGGGCGACACCCGCGCGCGGGTGAAGAACCTGCGGGTGCTCACCAGCGCGTCCTCCAGCGGGCCGTCCAGGCCCGGCCGGCCCTCGGTCGAAGTCACCCCTCCGCCACCCTTCCTCTCGTCGTGATCCGGGCCGGGTTCAGACCGCGGCCCGGCGGCCGGCCGCGGCGCGCCGCACGACCGTCCCGGTGAACAGCGCGGCGGCGGCCGCCACGACGGCCAGCAGCGCGAGGCCGAACGCGTAGGACCCGTAGGCGCCGTAGATCGTGCCCATCACCAGCGGCGGGACGAACCCGCCGAGACCGCCCGCGGCGCCGACCACGCCGGTGATCGAGCCGACCATGTTCGCCGGCGCCAGCCTCGCCACCAGGGCGAACGTCGCGCCGCTGCCCGCGCCGAGGGCCGCCGCCATCGCCAGGAACGCGATGGTGCCGAGCGGCTTCAGCGGCGGCGCGAACGACTGCACGGCCGCGCACGCCACCGTCACCGCGAGGCCGGCCGCCAGGACCGGCACAGCGCCGGCGCGGTCGGAGAGCCAGCCGCCGATCGGCCGCATCAGCACGGCCAGCAGCACGAAGCCCGCCATCCGGTTCGCCGCGTCGGCGTGCGACAGCCCGTACTCGGTCTTCAGGTACGTCGGCAGGTAAACCGAGAACGCCACGTAACCGCCGAACAGCACGGCGTACAGCGCCGACGCCTGCCACGTCACGCCCAGCCGGGCCGTCGCCGCGAGCCGCTTCGCCACCGGTTCGGCGGGCGCGGTCCGCCCCGGCGCCTCCCGCAGCACGAACCACGCCGCCACCGCGTAGGCCGCCAGCAGCGCGGCCGTCAGCACGAACGGCGCCGCCGTGCCCCGCGCGTCGACGAGCCGCACGGTCGTCAGCGCGCTGATCGCCGTCCCGCCCATGCCGGCGCCGAACACCCCGACCGCGAACCCGCGCCGCTCGGGCGGGAACCACCCGTTGACGAACGGGACCCCCACCGCGAACGCCGTGCCGCCGACGCCGAGGAAGAAGCCGCCCACCAGCAGGGCCGGAAGCGACGAGTTCCCGGCCAGCCCTAAGTACAGGACGGGCACGATCGTGGCCACCGACACCAGCGGGAACATGACCCGGCCGCCGAAACGGTCGGTCAGCGCCCCGACCGGGATCCGCCCGAGCGACCCGACCACCACGGGCACGGCCACCAGGAGCGACTGCTCGAACGACGACAGCCCCAGCGATTCCTTCAACCGCGGGGCGAGCGGGCTGAGCAGCGCCCACGCCCAGAAGTTCACCGCGAACCCGGCCGTGGCCATCACCAGCATGACCATGGGCCGCGCCGGCGCCGCCCGTCCCGGACGCGCCGGTACGGGAGTGCGCTCCCGCCGTATCTCCGCCACAGTGCCTTCCCGCTTTCCGCCGTCCGGCCGCTTCCGGTGGCCCTTCCCGGGTCCGGAACCGCGCAATCATGATCGATCTCCGCCGGATCTCACCCTGCTGGACGCCGCCGGGCGCCGCTAGGGACCTTCGTCCCGCGCGGGGTCACGTCTCCTCGGTGACGACCTCCTCGACCGGCCGGCGCACGGTCCCCAGTGCCTCCGCGTCGGCGACGCCCAGCCGGAGCAGCAGTTGCGGCCGGCCGCCCGCGCAGAACCGGGCGCGGATGAACTCCCGCAGCTCGGGCACCTCGAACGCCTGGGAGTGGAGCGCCACCGAGAGCCCGCTCTCCGTGGCCCGCAGCCAGACGCGCTGGAGCGCCTGCCCCGCCCGCAGCCAGTCGGACGGCGTGTCGGCGGGTGTCACCAGGAGCAGGACGACTCCCGCCGCCTCCGCGTCCGGAGTGCTCGGCACACCCCAGCCGTGGCCGCGCGCGAAGTCCCGGGCGGCGAAGTTCGGCGTGGTCTGCGGAACGGTCTGCGGATAGGCGCGCTCCTGGACGCCGTCCTGGCGGGACGTGCGGGGCGACGGCGCCCAGCGGGCGATCTCCGCCGCGTACGCCGGCGAGCGCTGCTGGACGTGCTCGGCCGCGTCGGTCAGGGCGGCCAGCGCGTTCGTGACGTGCGGGTCGACGGCCTCGATCAGCCGTGCGCCCTCGTGCCCGGCGTCGTACCGTACGGCGTCCAGCACCTCCGGGGGCACCGGGTCCGCCCGGAACCCGCCGCGGTGGCTGCGGCGCCGGGCGATCTGCGCGTGCGCCAGCAGCGTCTGCCGGTCCGCGGGCTCGCCCGGCTCCAGGTCGACGTCGGCCAGCAGGTGGGGGCGGGTGGGGTCGGGCAGCATCGTGACGACGGGCGCGTACCCGAGCGCGCGCAGCGACAGCCGCAGGGTGTAGAGGGCGGCACCGCAGCTGATCAGCATCTCGCGGCCGTCCGGGTCCGCGACGTCCAGCCGGCGGTCGGGGTCCGCGCGCAGGCTGATCCGCGTCCCGGCGACGCCGAACCGCCACGGCTGGGTGTTGTGCACCGAGGGCCCCCACACCGCGTCCCCGACGGCCCGGAGGATGTCGTCCCGCACCGTGCTCCTCGTGGTCTGCATCTCTTCTCCCTCCCTCATCTCCAGACGACCGGACGCGGGCGGGCGGGAGCAGAGCCGAAGGTCCCTCGGACCAGGGCCGATGGGCACGGCGGGGGGAACGCGCGCGCGTACCATACCTTGGAGTATGGTTCCGTACCATGGAGTACGGAGACGAGATCGTCCGCCGGGTGCGGGAGCTGGCGCCGGTGCTGTCCGAGCGCGCCCAGGGCGCCGAGGAGGCGCGGCGGCTCCCCGACGCGACCATCGCCGACCTCGCCGGCACGGGGCTGCTGCAGATGCTGGTGCCCCGGCGGTTCGGCGGCGGCGAGGGGGACTTCGAGACCATGGCGGCGGCGTGCCGCGAGGCGGGCGCCGGCTGCGCCTCGACGGGATGGCTGGCGGTCATCTACACGCTGCACAACTGGATGACCGCGCTCTTCTCCGAGCAGGCGCAGGCCGAGGTCTGGGCGGACCGGCCGTACGCGCTGATCCCCTGCGTCCTGGCGCCGACGGGCTCCGCCGAGCCGGTGGACGGCGGACACCGGGTCACCGGGCGCTGGTCGTGGGGAAGCGGGGTGATGCACGCCGGGCACGTCATGGTCATGGCGCTGGTCACCGCGGACGGCGGCATCGAGCCGCGGCTGTTCCTGCTGCCCCGCGCCGAGGTGACCGTCCACGACGTCTGGCACACCAGCGGGATGCGGGGCACCGGCAGCAACGACATCGAGGTCGCGGACGTCCACGTCCCCGCCCACCGGTCGGTGCCGCTCAAGGACCTGGCCGAGGGACGCTCGCCCGGGTCGCGCGTCCACCCCGGCGCCCTCTATCGGACCCCGCTGGTGCCGGTGTTCGCCCTGACCGGCGCGGCGCCCGTGCTCGGGGTGGCGGAGGGGGTCCTGGCGCGGTTCGCCGAGCGGATGCGGGGGCGGGTGATGGCGTACTCCGGCGAGCGGCAGCGCGACCTGGCGGGCGCGCAGATCCGGCTGGCGCAGGCCGGCGCGGACCTCGCCGCCGCCCGCCTGCTGCTGGAGGACGCGCTCCGCGACGTCGTCACGGCCGTCGCCGGCGGGGCCTGCGACCTGCGCCTGCGGGCCAGGGCCCGGCTCGTCGCCGCGCACGTGGCCGGGACGTCCCGCCGCGTCGTCAACGAGCTGTGCTCGGCGGCCGGGGCGAGCGCCCAGTTCACGAGCTCCCCGTTCCAGCGGGCGCAGCGCGATGTGAATACGATCTCCGGGCACGTGGTGTTCGACCCGGACGCGGCGTACACCCTGTACGGCAGGATCGAGCTGGGGCTGGACCCCGGCTCGGTGGTCCTCGTGTGACGGCGTCCCGGGCGGGGGAAATGGTGGTGCGATGACGGCCCGTACCAGGGTGGCGCGGCGCGACTGGATCGAGGCCGGGTACCGCGAGCTGGCCCGCGCCGGCGAGCGCGCCGTGACGATCGCCGCGCTCGCGGCCCGGCTGGGCGTCACCAAGGGCAGCTTCTACTGGCACTTCAAGGACCGCCCCGAGCTGATGCGGGCGCTGCTGGACCGGTGGGCGCACGAGCGGACCGACGAGGTGCTGGGGCTCGCCCTCGGCAGCACCGCCGACCCGCGCGAGCGGCTGCGCCGCATCCAGGCGCTCGGCCGCGAGATCGCGCCGGTCGACCGGGCGATGCGGCTGTGGGCGCAGCACGAGCCGGCCGCCGAGGAGGCCGTCCGGCACGCCGACCGGGCGCTGCTCGGGCACATCTCCGCCTGCCTGGAGGGCCTCGGCTTCGACGGCGAGGAGGCGCGGCTGCGGGCACTGCTGATGCTGCGCGCCTGGGCCGGCGGCTACCTCGTCCCGGGGACGGACCCCGATCCGCAGGACCGCATGCTGGAGATCCTCCTCGGCACCCCGCCGCGACCGCGGCGCTGACCCCCGTTCAGTCCGGGCCGCCCGCCCCGCCGGGACCGGTCCGGCGGACGAAGCCGTGCCGGGCGAGGAGGTCGGCGAGCTCGCGCCCGGCGGCGGTGAGCTCCCGGCCGAGCCCGCGGCAGGCCGGGCAGGTGTCCTCCTCCGGCTCGGCCGGGCGGGCCCTCATGTGATCGTCGATGGCGCGTTCCACGGCGGTCACGATGGCGGGCTCCCCCGCCAGCGGCAGGTCCGGCACCGTGACCGGGACCGCGCCATGGGCCGGACGCAGCTCGTGGGCGCGGCGCGCGGCCTGGGCGACCGCGACGAGCTCGCCGGCCCGCCGGTGCCACTCCACCCACCGCTCGTTCGGAGTCGTGCCCGTCCCCCCACAGGTCCCGCAGTCGGTCTCCAGCCCGTCCAGAAGCCGCGCCCACTGGGCGGCGCCACCCGCCCGTTCACCCACACCGGCCGCCCTGCGCTGGTTCCACGAATCGCTGTCCATTCAGAGTCCCGACGTGTGGGTCCCGCGGGGACCACCCCCCTAGCTCGTACGCGCGGCGGGAACGTCCGGTTCGGCCCCACCGGCACGCCTTCCCGAACCGTCCGGGACCGGCCGCCGGGTCAGCCGGCCGGTCTGCCGCTGAGCCACGTGATCGCGAGGGGGTGGCGGTACTCGATGGCGCCGTGCCCGCCGTCGAACAGCTCGAAGTGGACGCGGTCGTCGGGGACCCCGGCCGCGGCCACGGCCTGCCGGAACGCGGCGGCCCCACGTCGAGATGGAACTCGTCCCGGTGCGAGCGAACGCACGCCGATGTTTGCGTTAACCATCCGCACTGTCAAGAGTCGCCCCTGGACATCGGCCTGATTCGGCCTGTTTTGACTGCTCAAGGCCGCCCGGCCGGATCGGGGGCCGCCGGAGTGTTGACGCGCGGAGTGATAACGCTAACAATCGATGGGCGAGTTCGTCCGGGCGGGCGGTCACGGCGGTGACGCGGCGCACAGCGGGCTCTTGACATGGAAGTGTGACCGGTAACAGTGTGTCCCGGGACACCGGCACCACCCCCGAGGTGAGACGTGAAGCGTAGGAAGCTCGTCACCCTGGCGCTGGGCCTCGGCCTCGCGTTCGGCATGACCGCGTGCGGGTCGGCGGAGAAAACCGTCGACAAGGAGAAGGCCCAGAACAAGTCCGCGGCGGGCGCCCTCGTCGGCGTCACGATGCCGACGCGCTCGTCCGAGCGCTGGATCCACGACGGCGACAACGTCCGCAAGCAGCTGGAGCAGCTCGGCTACAAGGTCGACCTCCAGTACGCCCAGGACGACATCCCCACCCAGGCCAACCAGATCGACAACCAGATCACCAAGGGCGCCCGGCTGCTGGTCATCGCCTCCATCGACGGCACCGCGCTCACCACGCAGCTCCAGGCGGCGGCGGACAAGGACATCCCGGTCATCTCCTACGACCGGCTGATCCGCAACTCGCCGAACGTCGACTACTACGCCACCTTCGACAACTACAAGGTCGGCGTCCAGCAGGCGACGTCGCTGCTCGTCGGGCTCGGGCTGAAGAAGGAGGACGGCTCGGAGGGGACGGCCAAGGGCCCGTTCAACATCGAGCTGTTCGCCGGCTCCCCCGACGACAACAACGCGACGTTCTTCTACAACGGCGCGATGGACACCCTGAAGCCGTACCTCGACAAGGGGACCCTCGTCATCAAGAGCGGCCAGAAGGACTTCAAGACCATCGCGACGCTGCGGTGGAGCGCGGAGCGCGCGCAGCAGCGCATGGAGGACCTCATCACCCGCTACTACGGCGGCGGGACGAAGGTGCAGGGCGTCCTGTCCCCCTACGACGGGCTGTCGATCGGCATCCTGTCGGCGCTCAAGTCCAGCGGCTACGGCACGGGCGGCCAGAAGTACCCGATCGTGACCGGGCAGGACGCCGAGGTCGCCTCGGTCAAGTCGATCATCGCGGGCGAGCAGTACTCGACGATCTACAAGGACACCCGGCAGCTCGCCTCCGTCACGGTCAAGATGGCCGACGCCGTGCTGAAGGGGAACAAGCCCGAGGTCAACAACACCAAGGACTACGACAACGGCGTCAAGGTCGTGCCGTCGTACCTGCTGAACCCGGTGATCGTGAACAAGGGCAACTACAAGCAGCAGCTCATCGACACCGGTTACTACACCGCGAACCAGCTGCAGTAGCGCCACCCGGGCGGGCGCGCACCTCGGCGCCCGCCCGCTCCACCGGAGGACGACCATGACCGAGGCGATACTGCGGATGCGCGGCATCACCAAGACCTTTCCCGCGGTCACGGCCCTGCAGGACGTGAACCTGGAGGTGCGGCGGGGCGAGATCCACGCGATCTGCGGCGAGAACGGGGCCGGCAAGTCGACACTGATGAAGGTGCTGTCCGGGGTGTACCCGCACGGCGAGTACAGCGGCGACATCGAGTTCGAGGGCGAGCCGTGCCGGTTCTCCGGCATCCGCGACAGCGAGCAGCACGGGATCGTCATCATCCACCAGGAGCTGGCGCTCAGCCCGTACCTGTCGATCGCGGAGAACATCTACCTCGGCAACGAGCGCCGGGGACGGCTCGGGCTCATCGACTGGAACCGGACGAACGCCGACGCCGCGAAGCTCCTGGAGCGGGTCGGGCTGCACGAGAACCCGGTGACGCCCGCGATGGACCTCGGCGTCGGCAAGCAGCAGCTCGTGGAGATCGCCAAGGCGCTGTCCAAGCGGGTGAAGCTGCTCATCCTGGACGAGCCGACCGCGGCCCTCAACGACGCCGACTCCGCGCACCTGCTCGACCTGCTGCGCGGGCTGCGGGACGAGGGCATCACCTGCGTGATCATCTCGCACAAGCTGAACGAGATCCGCGCGATCGCCGACTCGACCACGATCCTGCGGGACGGCCGGACGATCGAGACGCTCGACATGAGCGGCGACGTGTCCGAGGACCGCATCATCTCCGGGATGGTCGGCCGCGACCTGGAGCACCGGTTCCCCGACCGCGTGCCCGAGATCGGCGACGAGGTGCTGCGGATCGAGGACTGGACCGTCCACTCCCCCACCCAGCGGGGCCGGACCGTCGTGCAGGGCGCCCGCCTCATGCTGCGCCGCGGCGAGATCGTGGGGCTCGCGGGCCTGATGGGCGCGGGCCGGACCGAGCTCGCGATGAGCGTCTTCGGCCGCAGCTACGGGATCGGGATCACCGGCCGGATCTACAAGGACGGCAGGGAGATCGCGGTCCGGACGGTCAGCGACGCGATCCGGCACGGCCTCGCGTACGCGACCGAGGACCGCAAGAAGTACGGGCTGAACCTCATCGAGGACGTCAAGCGCAACGTCTCCGCGGCCGGGCTGCGCGGCCTCGCGAAGGCGGGCTGGGTGGACGACAACCGCGAGTACGAGGTCGCGGAGGGGTTCCGCAAGGAGATGAACATCAAGACGCCGAACGTCCTCACGCCGGCCGGGCAGCTCAGCGGCGGCAACCAGCAGAAGGTCGTGCTGTCGAAGTGGATGTTCACCGACGCCGACGTGCTGATCCTGGACGAGCCGACCCGCGGCATCGACGTCGGCGCGAAGTACGAGATCTATTCGATCATCAACCGGATGGCCGACCAGGGCCGTGCGGTGCTGGTGATCTCCTCCGAGCTGCCCGAGCTGATCGGGATCTGCGACCGCGTGTACGCGATGGCGGGCGGGCGGATCACCGGCGAGGTGAGCCGGGCGGAGGCGACGCCGGAGCGGCTGATGCAGTACATGACCCAGACCGAGGAGACCAGGACATGAGCAGCGTGGCGCCGGCCGACAAGGCCGTGTCCCCGCCTCCGGCGCAGCGGCCGGCCCCCGGCCGGGCCCTGCCGGTGAACCTGCGGCAGAGCGGGATCTACATCGCGTTCGCGCTGATCGTGGCGCTGTTCGCGGTGCTCACCGACGGGCGGCTGCTGTCGCCGGAGAACATCTCGAACATCATCGTGCAGAACTCCTACATCCTGATCCTGTCGATCGGGATGATCCTGATCATCATCGGCGGGCACATCGACCTGTCGGTGGGGTCGGTGGTGGCGGTGACGGGCGCCGTCTCGGCCGTGCTGATGGTCAACCACGACGTGCCGTGGCCGCTGGCGGTGCTGCTGACGATCCTCGCCGGCGCCGCGATCGGGGCGTGGCAGGGGTACTGGATCGCCTACTTCGAGATCCCCGCGTTCATCGTGACGCTGGCCGGGATGCTGGTGTTCCGGGCGCTGACCCTGACCGTCCTCGGCAACCAGGGCATCGGCCCGTTTCCCGACGAGGTCCGCACGATCGCCAACGGCTTCCTGTCCGGCTACCTCGGCAACATCGCGCTCGGGCCGCTCGGCGGCGCCGACCTGTTCACCCTGCTGGTCGCGCTCGCGCTGGTCGGCGGGTACGTCGGGCTCGGATGGCGGAACCGGCAGGGGCGCATCGGCTACGGGCAGAGGGTCGAGCCGCTCGCGGTGTTCGCGCTGAAGAACGCCCTCGCGGTCGTCGTGGTCATGTTCATCGCCGTGCAGCTCGCGCGGTTCAAGAACATGCCGTGGGTGCTCGTCCTGCTGGGCGTGCTCGTGCTCGGCTACACGCTGGTGACCAACCGGGCCGTGTTCGGACGGCACCTCTACGCGCTCGGCGGCAACCCGCTCGCGGCCAAGCTGTCCGGCATCAAGGTCAAGTCGGTGTCGTTCTGGCTGTTCGTCAACATGGGCGTCCTCGCGTCCATCGCCGGCGTGGTGTTCGCCGGGCGCCTGAACCAGGCCGGCCCGACCGCCGGGACGAACTTCGAGCTGGACTCGATCGCGGCGGCGTTCATCGGCGGCGCGGCCGTGCAGGGCGGCGTCGGCAAGGTGATCGGCGCGATCACCGGCGGGCTGATCATGGGCGTGATCAACAACGGCATGTCGCTGCTCGGCGCGCCGAGCGAGCGGGTCATGCTGATCAAGGGCCTGGTGCTGCTCGCGGCGGTCGCGTTCGACATCTGGGCCAAGCGGCGCAGCGGGACGGCGCGCTGAGCACCCGGCCGCGGGACGGGCGACCCGGTATCTTCCGGAGGGACATGACCGCCACGCCACCCGCCCGGCCCGGCCTGCGGGACGTCGCCCGGCTCGCCGGCGTCTCCCACCAGACCGTGTCCCGGGTCTTCAAGAACCATCCGATGGTGAGCCAGAAGACCCGGGACCGGGTGCTGGCCGCGGCGGCGCAGCTGGACTTCCGGCCGAACGCGGCGGCCCGCGCCCTCGCCACCGGCCGGTCCCGGACGCTCGGCGTGGTCAGCTTCGACACCGCGCTGTTCGGCCCGGCCTCGATCATCGCGGCGATCGAGCGCAACGCCCGCGCCGCCGACTTCTTCACCAGCGTCGCGAGCCTGGAGTCGCCGGGGCACGGCGCGGTCGCGGGGGCGGTCGACCGGTTCCGCGACCAGGGCGTGGACGGCATCATCATGATCCCCGGGCACGTCCCGGCGGACGAGGCGCTGCGGCACCTGCCGGACGACCTGCCGACCGTCCTGCTGGGCCCGCGGGCGGCCGTGCCGACCGTGTCGGCCGACCACTACCTCGCGCCGCGGGAGGCGACCCGCTACCTGCTGGAGCTCGGGCACCGGACCGTCCACCACCTGCCGGGCCCGGCCGACTGGTCGGAGGCGAACGAGCGGACCCGCGGCTGGCGGGACGCGCTGACCGAGGCGGGCGCGGACGTCCCGGGGTGCGCGCCCGGCGACTGGAGCGCCCGGTCCGGCTACGAGCGCGGCCGGGTCCTCGCCGCCGACCGGAGCGTCACGGCCGTGTTCGCGGCGAACGACCAGATCGCGCTCGGGCTGCTGTGGGCGATCCACGAGAGCGGCCGCCGGGTGCCGGACGACGTCAGCGTGATCGGGTTCGACGACATCCCGGAGGCGGCGTTCCTCACCCCGCCGCTCACCACCGTCCGGCAGGACTTCACCGCCCTCGGCCGGCACTGCGTCGAGCTGCTGATCGCGCAGCTCACCGGGGCCGGGGCCGCGCCGGACGCGCCCAAGCTCGTGCCGAGCAAGCTCATCGTGCGCCGCAGCACCGGCCCCGCCGCCCCGTACCGGATCTAGCGCAGGGCGCGGAGGCGGTGCATGATCGCGCCGTCGGCGAAGTGGTCGTGCAGCGACCGGTAGATCTCGTAGAGGGAGTCGTAGGCGTCGGCCCGCGCCCGGTCCGGGACGAAGGCGGACGGGACGCGGCGCCCCATCGCGGCGGCGGCCGAGGTGATGTCGGGGTGCGCCCCCGCGGCGACGGCGGCATGGATGGCGGCGCCGAGCGCCGGGCCCTGCGACGACCCGATCAGGGACAGCGGGCGGCGCAGGACGTCGGCGTACACCTGCATGAGGAAGGTGTTCTTCACCAGGCCGCCCGCGACGACGAGCTCCTCGACGGGGACGCCCGACCCCTCGAACGTCTCCACGATCATGCGGGTGCCGAACGCCGTCGCCTCGATGAGCGCGCGGTAGACGTCCTCGGGCCGGGTGGCGAGCGTCTGCCCGACGATCAGGCCGGACAGGTCGTGGTCGACCAGGACCGACCGGTTGCCGTTGTGCCAGTCCAGCGCGACGAGGCCGTGCCGCCCGACCGGCTGGGGCTCGGCGAGCGCGGTGAGGTGCTCGTGGACGGTCCGCCCGGCGGCGGCCGCGGCCTGATGGTAGGCGGCGGGGACGCAGGTGTCGACGAACCAGGCGAAGATGTCGCCGACGCCGGACTGACCCGCCTCGTACCCCCACAGGCCCGGGACGATGCCGTCCTGGACGACGCCGCACATGCCGGGGACCTCGGCGAGCCGGTCCGACGACATGACGTGGCAGGTGGACGTCCCCATGATCGCGACCATCCGGCCGGGCCGGACGGCGTCGGCCGCGGCGGCGGTGACGTGCGCGTCGACGTTGCCCACCGCGACCGCGATGCCCTCCGGCAGGCCCGTCCAGGCGGCGGCCTCCGCGGTCAGCGTGCCGGCGAGGCCGCCGAGGGGCTCCAGGTCGTGGCCCAGCTTGGCGGGGAAGCCGGCGAAGCGGGGGTCGAGCGCGGCCAGGAACTCGCGGGACGGGTAGCCGCCGTCCTGGTAGATGCCCTTGTAGCCGGCCGTGCAGATGTTGCGCGACTCCCGGCCGGTGAGCCGCCAGACGATCCAGTCGGCGGCCTCGATCCACCGTTCGGCCAGGTCGTACAGGTCGGGGTCCTGGTCGAGGAGTTGCAGCCCCTTCGCGAACTCCCACTCCGAGGAGATCTTGCCGCCGTAGCGGCGCAGCCACGGCTCGCCGCGCTCGGCGGCCAGGGCGTTGATCCGGTCCGCGTGCGGCTGCGCGGCGTGGTGCTTCCAGAGTTTCGGCCAGGCGTGCGGCCGGTCGGGGTACAGCTCGCAGAGCGGCGTCCCGTCCGCGGTGGTCGGCAGGACCGTGCACGCGGTGAAGTCGGTGCCGATGCCGATGACCTGGGCGGCGGGGACCCCGGCGACGGCGAGGGCCTTCGGCACGGCGAAGCGCAGCACGTCCAGCCAGTCCCCCGGCGCCTGGAGGGCCCAGTCGGGCCCGAGCGCCGCGCCGCCCGGAAGCTCCCTGTCCATGACCCCGTGGTCGTACTCGTGCACCCCGTCGCCGACCTCGGCGCCGTCCCGGACGCGGACGAGCACCGCCCGGCCCGACAGCGTCCCGAAGTCGACGCCGACGACGTAGCGCTCGTCCGCGCTCATGGCTCCTCCTCGCAGAAAGCCGGTTACAGGCCGCGGGCCAGGCGATGGTACGCCTGGTTCCAGCGGATCTCCTTGGTGAACTGCCGCAGGGTGGTGCCGGCGTCGATGGTGAGCAGCTCGACCCCGGCCATCTCGGCGAGGTCGTCCAGCTCCTGCGCGCCGAGCGCGGCGGACAGCACGGTGTGGTGCGGCGCCCCCGCCGTCAGCCACGCCTCGGTGGAGGTGCGCAGGTCCGGCAGCGGGCGCCACACCGCACGGGCGACCGGCAGATTCGGCAGCGGCTCCGGCGGCGCGACGACCTCGATCTCGTTGGCGACGAGCCGGAACCGGTCGCCCATGTCGGCCAGGCCGGCCACCACGGCCGGGCCCGGCTCGGCGTCGAACACCAGGCGCACCGGGTCCTCCCGCCCGCCGATGGCGAGCGGATGGATCTCCAGCGCCGGGCGGCCGGCGGCGATCGACGGGCACACCTCCAGCATGTGCGCCCCGAGGATCAGCTCGTTGCCGGGCTCCAGGTGGTAGGTGTAGTCCTCCATGAACGAGGTGCCGCCGGCCAGCCCCGCGGATGCGGCCTTCAGCGTCCGCAGCAGCGCGGCGGTCTTCCAGTCGCCCTCGCCGCCGAAGCCGTAGCCGTCGGCCATGAGCCGCTGGACGGCGAGGCCGGGCAACTGCCGGAGCCCGCCGAGGTCCTCGAAGTTCGTGGTGAACGCCTGGAAGCCGCCGCCGTCCAGGAACGTCCGCAGGCCGAGCTCGATCCGCGCGCCGTAGCGGAGCGCGTCGTGGCGCTCGCCGCCCGCCCGCAGCGCGGGGACCACGTCGTACACGTCCTCGTACTCCTTGACCAGCTCGGCGATGTCGTCGTCGGGGACGGCGTCCACCACCTCCACCAGGTCGTTCACGCCGTAGGTGTTGACGGAGACGCCGAACCGGAGCTGCGCCTCGACCTTGTCGCCCTCGGTGACCGCGACGTCCCGCATGTTGTCGCCGAACCGGGCGAGCCGCAGCGTGCGCAGTTCGTGGTACCCGGCCGCGGCCCGCGCCCACCCGGCGACGCGCGCCCCGACCGCCGGATCGCCGACGTGCCCGGCGACGGTCTTGCGGGCGACGCCGATCCGTGCCTGGACGTACCCGAACTCCCGGTCGCCGTGCGCGGCCTGATTGAGGTTCATGAAGTCCATGTCGATCGTCCGCCAGGGCAGCTCGACGTTCGCCTGCGTGTGCAGGTGCAGCAGCGGCTTGCCGAGCGCGTCCAGGCCGGCGATCCACATCTTGGCCGGGGAGAAGGTGTGCATCCACGCGATCACGCCGATGCAGGAGTCGTCGGCGCCCGCGTCCAGGCAGGTGCGGCGGATCGCGTCCGCGCCGGTCAGCACGGGCTTCCACGTCAGCGCGACGGGGAGCGCCTCGCCGAGCCGCGCGGCGATCTCCCGGGACTGGGCGGCGACCTGGTGCAGGGTGTCCTCGCCGTACAGGCCCTGGCTGCCGGTGAGGAACCAGATCTCGCGGTTCGGGAAGCTCATGGTCGGCCCTTCTGCCCGTAGACGTTCTGGTAGCGGTCGTAGAGCCGGTCGACGTCGCCGGCGGCCATCGGCAGCGGCTCGCCGAGCTGGCGGGACACGTGGACGGTGCGGGCCGCGTCCTCGCACATCACGGCCGCCTTGACCGCGGCGCGGGCGTCGGCGCCGATGGTGAAGACGCCGTGGTTGCGCATGAGGACGGCGGGGCTGCGGTGCCCGTCGAGGGTCTCGACGATGCCGCGGCCGATGTCGTCGCCGCCGATGAGCGCGAACGGGCCGACGGGGATCTCGCCGCCGAACTCGTCGGCCATCGCGGTCAGCACGCACGGGATGGGCTCGTCGCGCGCCGCCCACGCGGTGGCGTAGGTCGAGTGGGTGTGGACCACTCCCCCGACGTCCGGGCGGTGCCGGTACACGTACGCGTGCGCGTAGACGTCGCTGGACGGCGCGAGCGCCGCCTCCCCGACCGGCTCGCCGTCCAGGTCGCACAGCACCATCGCGTCCGGGGTGAGGTCCTCGTACGGGACGCCGCTGGGTTTGATCAGGAAGGCGTCCTCGCCGGCGCGGGCGGAGACGTTCCCGGCCGTCCACACCACGAGGCCGCTCTCGACGAGCATCCGGTGCAGGGCGGCGAGCTCCGTGCGGAGCACGGCGATCGCCCCGCCCGGGTCCGAGCGCTCCGCGCCGGGGGTCTCGGGGGCCGCCCCCGGAGGAGACTCTGGCATGTCCACTCCTTGTTAGCGCTAACATCTTGGCGGTGGCAGAAGCCGTGGCCCGGTCGGGACGAGATCAGGTCCGGCGGCGCACCCCGGTGCTCTCCCGGACGACGAGTTCGGGTTCGACGACGCGGCGGGCCGCGGCGGCCTTCCCGGCCGGCGGGGGGCCTCCCCCGATCCGGTCCAGGAGCAGGCCGAACGCGCGCCGCCCCACCTCGGCGAAGTTCTGCCGGACGGTGGTCAGCGGCGGCGGGAAGTAGGCGGCCTCCGGGACGTCGTCGAAGCCGACGACGCTGATGTCGCCGGGCACGTCCCGGCCGGCCTCGCGCAAGGCCCGCAGCAGACCGAGCGCCATCGCGTCGTTGGCCGCGAACACCGCGGTGACGTCGGGGTCGGCGGCGATCTGCCGGCCGTGCTCGTAGCCGGACCGGGCGCTCCAGTCGCCCGCGGGCATCTCGGGGAGGTCGCGCCCGGCGTCCCGCAGCGCCGCCCGCCAGCCCTCCACCCGGCCGGTCGCGTCCACCCAGTCGGCCGGGCCGGCCAGGTGCACGACCGTCTCGTGCCCGAGGCTGAGCAGGTGCCGGACCGCGCGCTCGGCGCCCGCCCGGTGGTCGACCGCGGCGACCGGGAACGGCACGTCGCCGCCCGCGCCGACCGCGACCAGCGGGGTGTCGGCCGGCAACTCCTTCAGCCCGTCGGCCGCCGACTCGTGCGGGGCCACGACCATGATCCCGTCGGCGGACTGGGCGCGGAGCCGCTCCACGCCCTCGCCGATCGAGCGCCGGTTCAGCGAGCTCAGGCTGACGATGCTGACGGTGTAGCCGTGCTCGCGGGCGGCCTGCTCGATGCTGAACAGCGTTGACGCCGGCCCGTACAGCGTGGTGTCGAAGCTGACCACACCGAGCACTCCGGACCGGCCGGTGGCGAGCACCCGGGCCGCCGAGTTCGGCCGGTAGTCGAGGGCCTGCACGGCCGCCATCACCCGGGCGCGCGTCTGCGGGCGGACCTTCTCGGGGGTGTTCAGGACGCGCGACACGGTCATCGCCGAGACGCCGGCCATCGCGGCCACGTCCTCCATCACCGCCAGCCGCCGGCCGTCGGGCGCCTCCGGTGATTCGGCGGCCACATCGCCTCCCCGCGCCGTCCCATCGTTACAGGCCGAATGTTTGCGCTAACTCGCCCGAATGTCAACACTGCCGGCCCCCGGGACCCGGGGTGGGGGCCGCCGCGGCCGGCCAGTAACCTGCCGGTTACTTCGGCGACGAGGATCCGGGAGGCGGAGCATGGGAGAACTGAGCGCGGCGGAGACGGTCCGCGCGGCCGACACGATCATCCACGATGTCGGCTCGCGGTGGATGCTGTCCCGGCGGACGGCGGAGCACGGGGCCGAGCAGGGGTACGCCAACCCGTTCGCGTTCTACTTCGCCGGGCGCGGCGGGGTGCTGGGCGACGTGGACGCCGGCGTGGTCGCCGCCGCGCTGGGCTGGTTCGAGCCCGGGTTCGTCCGCGTCCAGTGGGACGAGGGGGTGGCGGTCGCCGGGGCGCGCGAGGCGGCGCGGCGGTACACGCTCGGCTGCGCGGCCTGGGGCGAGGAGCACCTGCCGGACGACCCGCGCCTCTGCGAGCTCGCCGAGCGCGTCGCCGGGGCGGCCGAGGGGTCCGGGCTGCCGCTGTTCTGCGGCTGGCGCGCCGAGCCGCTGCCGGAGAGCGGGCCGGCCCGGCTGATGCAGCTCGTGCAGGTGCTGCGGGAGCTGCGCGGCGGGCTGCACCTCGTCGCGACGACCGCGGTCGGCCTGTCGCCGCTGGAGGCGATCCTGACCCAGGACGGGCCGGACACCGCGCGCTTCCTCGGCTGGCAGGGCGACCTCCCCGACTGCGCGCCGCTGAAGCCGCGGCGGGCGGAGGCCGAGGAGATCACCGACCGGCTCAGTGCCGCCGTCTACGAGCGGGCGCTGGCGCCGTCCGAGCGCGCCGAGTTCGCCGAGCGGATGGGCGCGATCGGCTCCGCCGTCCTCCGCTGACCGTTCTCCAGGTTTGACGGGCGCATCTGTCACGGGCCGATAGGAACGGCCCGCAAGTTGTGCATATAGGCATCTGTCGTCACGAAAACGACAGGTTCATCGTGGGCTCCTGACATCCGGCGCGCATCCCCGGAAGGAGAACGTGGTGACTCCACGATGGATCACTGTGGTGGCAGGAGCGTCCGTGCCGATCGCGGGAGCGGCGGCCGGGCCGGCCGGCGCCCGCGAGGCCGGCCGGTCCGAGGCACCGGTCGCCTCCACCTCGCCGGTGACCGTCAGCGAGTCGGTGGTCCGGGTCAGGGTGCCGCTGCCGGCGTCGGCGGGACCGCGTCCGGAAGCCTGCGACTGGCTGTCGTACCTGCGGTTCCGGCACAAGGACGGGCCCGCGGACTCGGCGCGGGCCGACCGGATCCTGGTCGCGCAGCCGGGCATCCTGGAAGGCGCGGGCGCCGCCGCGCTCGGCGGGCTGCTGGACGACAACTCCGAGCCGCTCGCGTTCATGCAGGCCAGCGTGGGCTTCTGGGACGGCGGCAGGATCGTCGACAAGGAGTTCCCGGCGCCGAACGACCTGGAGGAGATCGGGCTCGGCGGCCTGTCCAGGCTGCTCGGCAAGGAGAAGAAGGCGATTCCGGACGAGCCCGGCGGCCCTCTCTTCACGTGGCGGAACTTCGACCGCGTCGGCGCGCCCGACGACCCCGTCCACAAGTCCAAGGACGGCACGCCGTTCACGACCGCGGGCAAGGAGGTCACCGACATCGCCGAGCTGGCCCGCAGCCTGTCGGAGCATCCGCTCGACTTCACCGAGCGCTACTTCCCGACGAAGATGGTCACCGACATCGCACTGGCCGACGCGCCGGGCATCGCGGACGACGCCGTCCACGAGAACGGCCTCACCGCCAACCCGACGCTCAACCTGGAGGCCGGCGACGGACTCTTCAGCGATCCGCGGCCCGGCGACGTCGTCGCGCCCGGGTACCAGCACCTCGACGTGCTGACCGCGTCCGCCGTCCAGAACGGCGGGAGGCCCGAGCCGATCTCAGTGAACCTGGCCGCCTTCGCCGCCCGGTGACCTCGGACACCGGGTACCGCCGTCCGGTGCGTTTCGCGGTCCGGGCGGCGGGTAGGTGGACCGCGCGCCGAGGTGAGAAGGGGCGGTGACGTGGGCGTTCGCACATGGATCGAGTCGTGGCCCGTCTACCGGCAGTTCACCGGCGGCGATCCGCTGGGGCGCGGCGCGGCGGCCAAGAGCGCCGGCAGCGAGCGCCTCCAGGCGCGGGTGAGCACCGCCGACCGGGTCGTGAAGTCGGTCTGCCCCTACTGCGCGGTCGGCTGCGGCCAGGACGTCTACGTCAAGGACGGGAAGGTCACCCAGATCGAGGGCGACCCCGACTCGCCGGTCAGCCGCGGGCGGCTGTGCCCGAAGGGCTCGGCCAGCCTCCAGCTGACCACCGGGTCCGCCCGCGAGCACCGGGTCCTCTACCGGCGCCCGCACGGCACCGAGTGGGAGCCGCTCGACCTCGGCACGGCGATGGACATGATCGCCGACCGGGTGATCGAGGCGCGCCGGCACGGCTGGCAGTGGGAGGACGAGGGCGTGCGGGTGCGGCGCACGATGGGCGTCGCGAGCCTCGGCGGCGCCACCCTCGACAACGAGGAGAACTACCTGATCAAGAAGCTGTTCACCGCGCTCGGCGCGGTGCAGATCGAGAACCAGGCCCGCGTTTGACACTCCTCCACCGTTCCCGGTCTGGGAACCTCGTTCGGACGCGGCGGCGCGACCACCTTCCAGCAGGACCTGCAGAACGCGGACTGCATCGTCATCCAGGGCTCGAACATGGCCGAGTGCCATCCGGTCGGGTTCCAGTGGGTGATGGAGGCGAAGGCGCGCGGCGCGAAGGTGATCCACGTCGACCCGCGGTTCACGAGGACGAGCGCGCTCGCGGACGTCCACGTCCCGCTGCGCGCCGGCAGTGACATCGCGTTCCTCGGCGGGATCATCAACTACGTCCTCCAGAACGAGAAGTACTTCCGCGACTATGTCGTCCCCTACACCAACGCGTCGGTGATCCTCTCCGAGGAGTTCCTCGACACCGAGGACCTGGACGGCGTCTTCTCCGGCCTGAATCCGGAGAACCGCAGCTACGACCACCGGACGTGGCAGTACGAGGGCATGTCGGTCCAGTCGGCCGCCGGCGAGCGGGACATGGAGTACGAGGACCGGGTCGAGGCCGTCGCGGAGTCGGGACGCGGCGAGCAGCACGGCTCCGGCGGCGCGGCGATCGGCGAGGGGCATCCGGACCGGGACCCGACGCTGGAGCATCCCCGCTGCGTGTTCCAGGTCCTCAAGCGGCACTACGCCCGCTACACGCCGGAGATGGTGGAGCGGATCTGCGGTGTCTCCCAGGAGCAGTTCCTCCAGGTCTGCGAGATGCTCACCGAGAACTCGGGCCGGGACCGGACGTCGGCGTTCGCGTACGCGGTGGGATGGACGCAGCACACCGTCGGCGTCCAGTACATCCGGGCGGCGTCGGTGCTGCAGGGGCTCCTCGGCAACATCGGGCGTCCGGGCGGCGGCATCCTGGCGCTGCGCGGGCACGCGTCCATCCAGGGCTCGACGGACATCCCGACGCTGTTCAACCTGCTGCCCGGCTACATCCCGATGCCGCACGCCCACACCAACGAGGACCTGGACGCGTTCATCCAGGCGGAGGCGGCGCGCAAGGGGTTCTGGGGCGACATGCGGTCCTACATCGTCAGCCTGCTCAAGGCGTACTGGGGCGACGCCGCGACGGAGGACAACGACTACTGCTTCGACTACCTGCCCCGGCTGACCGGCTCCCACAGCACCTACGAGACGGCGATGGCGCAGATCGAAGGGGTGTGCAAGGGCTACTTCCTCATGGGCGAGAACCCGGCCGTCGGGTCCGCCAACGCCAAGATCCAGCGGCTCGGGATGGCGAACCTCGACTGGCTCGTCGTCCGCGACTTCTCGCTGATCGAGTCGGCGACGTGGTGGAAGGACGGCCCGGAGATCGAGACGGGCGAGATGCGCGCCGAGGACATCGGCACCGAGGTGTTCTTCCTGCCCGCCGCCGCGCACACCGAGAAGGACGGCAGCTTCACCAACACGCAGCGGATGCTCCAGTGGCACCACCAAGCCGTGGAGCCCGCCGGGGACGCGCGCAGCGACCTGTGGTTCATGTACCACCTCGGCCGCATCATCCGGGAGAAGCTGGCCGGCTCCACCGAGGAGATGAACCGGCCGGTCCTCGACCTCACCTGGGACTACCCGACGCACGGGAGCCTGGACGAGCCCGACGCCGAGGCGGTGCTCGCCGAGATCAACGGGCATGACGCGGACGGGAACCCGCTGTCGTCCTACACGCAGCTGAAGGACGACGGGTCCACGTCGTGCGGCTGCTGGATCTACTGCGGCTGCTACGCCGACGGAGTCAACCAGCCCGCGCGCCGCAAGCCCGGCAAGGACCAGCACTGGGTGGCGCCCGAATGGGGCTGGGCGTGGCCCGCCAACCGGCGCATCCTGTACAACCGGGCGTCCGCCGATCCCGACGGCAAGCCGTGGAGCGAGCGCAAGGCGCTCGTCTGGTGGGACGCCGGAAAGGGCGCCTGGACGGGCCACGACGTGCCCGACTTCATCGCCGACCGTCCTCCGGACCACAAGCCTCCGCGGGAGGCGACGGGCCCGGACGCGCTCGCCGGCGACGACCCGTTCATCATGCAGGCGGACGGAAAGGCATGGCTGTACGTCCCGGCCGGGCTGATGGACGGCCCGCTGCCGACGCACTACGAGCCGCAGGAGTCGCCGTTCACCAACCCGCTGTACGGGCAGCAGCGCAACCCCGTCCGGCACCTGCTGCAACCGCACCCCGACAACCGGTACGGGCCGAGCGGCACGGAGCCGGGCGCGGACGTGTACCCGTTCGTCGTGACCACGTACCGGCTCACCGAGCACCACACGGCGGGCGGCATGTCCCGCTGGCAGCCGTACCTGGCGGAGCTGCAGCCGGAGTTCTTCTGCGAGGTCTCGCCGGAGCTGGCGGCGCGGCGGGGGCTGGAGCACGGCGGCTGGGCGACGATCGTCAGCCCGCGCGCCGTCGTCGAGGCGCGGGTCCTGGTCACCCGGCGGATGCAGCCGCTCGTCGTGGACGGCCGGACGCTGCACCAGGTCGGCCTGCCCTACCACTGGGGACCGAACGGCTACAGCACCGGTGACGCCGCGAACGAGCTGCTGCACCTCTCCCTGGATCCGAACACCCACATCCAGGAGGCGAAGGCGCTGTCGGTCGACATCCGGCCGGGCCGCCGTCCGCGCGGCGCGGAGGCCGTGGCGCTGGTCCGCGAGTACCGGGAGCGCGCCGGCGTTACGGACCGGACCGGCACCGAGCCCTAGCGGACGACCAGCGGGTGCTCGGCGGCGGGCACCAGCTCGCCGATGACCGGCGCGCCGGGGATCTCGCCGGCGACGAGGAGCCCGCCGGACGTCTGCGCGTCGGCGAGCAGGAGGCGGTCGTCCTCGCCGGTCGCGCCGAAGTCGGTGTGCGGGGCGACCCAGTCGAGGTTGCGGCGGGTGCCGCCGCTGACGTAGCCGGCGCGGAGGGACTCGCGGGCGCCGTCCAGGCAGGGGACGGCGGACGCGTCGACCACGGCGGTGACGCCGGACGCGCGGGCCATCTTGTAGAGGTGCCCGAGGAGCCCGAACCCGGTCACGTCGGTGGCGCAGACCGCGCCCGCGGCGAGGGCGGCGGCGGACGCGTCGCGGTTCAGCTCGACCATGGTCGCGACGGCCTGTTCGAAGACCTCGCCGGTCGCCTTGTGCCGGTTGTTCAGGATCCCGAGGCCGAGGGGCTTGGTCAGGGAGAGGGGCGTGCCGGGCTTGCCGGTGTCGTTGCGGAGGAGCCGGGCGGGGTCGGCGACACCGGTCACGGCCATGCCGTACTTGGGCTCGGGGTCGTCGACGCTGTGCCCGCCGCCCACATGGCAGCCCGCCTCGGACGCGACGTCCAGGCCGCCGCGGAGCACCTCGCGGGCCAGGTCGAACGGCAGCACCTCGCGCGGCCAGGAGAGGAGGTTCACCGCGACGACCGGGCGGCCGCCGACCGCGTAGACGTCCGACAGCGCGTTCGCGGCGGCGATCCGGCCCCAGTCGTAGGGGTCGTCGACGACGGGCGTGAAGAAGTCGGCGGTGGCGACGGTGGCCAGGCCGTCCTGGAGCCGGACGACGGCCGCGTCGTCACCCGTGTCGAGTCCTACCACCAGCTCGGCATTCGGTTCGGCCGGGGACCTGGTCAGGCCGGCGACGACGTCTTCGAGCTCGCCGGGCGGGATCTTGCAGGCGCAGCCGCCGCCGTGCGCGTACTGGGTCAGCCTCGTCATGTCGTCCCTTCGATGCAGCGGCGGCGGAGGTCGTCCACCCTGACCGTGTAGCCCTTCTCGTCCAGGTGCTCCAGGAGCGGGACGGCGACGCGGCGGGTCGTGCCGAGGGCGCGCCGGGCCTCGCTCAGCGTGAAGGGGCCGCCGAGCTTGGCGAGCAGCGCGGCGGCGCGGGCGTCGTCGCCGGGCAGCAGGACGATCCCGTCGGCGACCTTGAAGAGCGCGCCGGTCGCGGCGGCGACGGCGATCATCTTCGGCGTGAGGCCGAGCTCGGCCAGCCGGCCCGCGTCCGGCGCCTGGAACGGGTGCTCGTCCAGGTCGCGGCGGACGGCGTCGACGGCCTTCCGCACGTCCGGGGGAAGCTCGGGCGCGGTCGTCCGGCCGTAGATCCGGCCGTCGCGCCGCCGCATGCCCTGGGCGAGGGCTTCGACGAGGGCCCGGTCGGGCAGGCCGAGCGCGCGGCGGGCGGCGTCGGCGGGCAGCCCGGGGTCGGTCGGGTTCGCGGCGGCGTGCTCGTCGACGGCCGTTTCGAGCCGCCTGCGCAGGTCGTCCCAGTGGCCGGGGTCGGCGAGCCAGTCGCCCGCCACCGGCTCGGACGGGGCGGGGACGCCCATCGCGACCAGGTCCGCCCGCTTGATCAGGCCGCGCCGCCGCAGCTCGCCGGCACCGTCCGGGCGGCCGGTCATCGCGGCCAGCACGAGGGCCCGGGACGCCGCGGCGCCGCGCCGGGTGAAGGCCTCCGGGCGGACGTCGAGGACGGTCACCCCGGCCGGGACGCGATGGCGTCCGGGGTCGCGGAGCAGGGCGACGTCGCCGACGCGCAGCGGAAGCGCGCGCCGCAGCGAGAGCCGGGCAGTGTCGTCCCCCAGCGGGCGGACGTGCGCCGGCACCGCCGCCGAGCCCACGTGGAAGAGCAGCTCGCGCGGCAGGTCGCGGGCCGGGTCGCCGTGCAGCCGGACGTCGACGACGTCCGCGTCCAGCCAGCGTCCGGGGGTGAGCAGGGCGTCGCCGCGGCCCAGGCCGCCGGCGTTGCCGTGCAGGTTGACGGCGACGCGGGCGACGGCGCCGACCCGCCGGTGGTCCTCCTTGAGACTCTGCAGGCCGCGGACGCGCAGCATCTCGCCGCCGGAGGCGAGGCGGTCGCCGACACTGATCGTCCCGGCGCCGAGCGTGCCGGTGACGACCGTGCCCCGGCCGCGGATGGTGAAGACCCGGTCGATCCAGAGCCGGACGTCGGCGTCCTCGTCGGGGCCGGGAAGCGAGGCGGTGAGCCGGTCCAGGGCGGCGCGCAGCTCGTCCAGGCCGTCGCCGCCGGCGCCGCTGACCATGACCGCCTCGACCTCGCCGAGCGACGTGGCGGCGATGTGGCCGAGCGCCTCGTCCCGGACCCGGCCGGCGGTCGCCGCGTCGGTGAGGTCGATGCGCGTGACGGCGAGCAGGCCGTGCCGGACGCCGAGCGCGTCCAGGACGGCGAGGTGCTCCTCGGACTGCCGCTGCCAGCCCTGGTCGGCCGCGACGACGACCATGACCGCCGGGACCGGCCCGACCCCGGCCAGCATCGTGGTGACGAGGCGCTCGTGGCCGGGGACGTCGACGAAGGCCAGCCGGCCGCCGCCCGGCAGCGTCGTCCAGGCGAACCCCAGCTCGATCGTCAGGCCGCGGCGGCGCTCCTCCTCCAGCCGGTCGGGTTCCATCCCGGTGAGGGCGCGGACGAGGGTGGACTTCCCGTGGTCCACGTGGCCGGCGGTCGCGACGACGTGCGTCATCGCGCCGCCGCCACGGCGTCGGCCAGCGCGCCGTCCAGGCCGGGCGGCACCGAGCGCAGGTCGAGCAGGCAGCGGCCGTCCTCGACCCGTCCCATCACCGCCGGGGCGCCGCGCCGCAGCCGGGCCGCGTACGGCTCGGGCAGCGACACGGCCGCGCTCGGCAGGACGACGCCGGGCGCGCCGCCGCCCCCGACCGCCGCCTCGCTCTCGACCGCCGCCGCGTCCACGTCCCGGTCGCGCAGGCGGGCGGCGAGCCGTCCCGCCCGCTCCCGCAGCACCGCCGGATCGGCGTGCAGCGCCTCGCCGGTGGGCGTGCGGGGCCCGCGCAGGGTCGCCTCCAGCGCGGCGAGCGTCAGCTTGTCGACCCGGAGCGCGCGGGCGAGCGGGTGGCGGGCCAGCCGCCGCACCAGGTCGTCCCGGCCGAGGACGAGCCCGCACTGCGGCCCGCCGAGCAGCTTGTCGCCGCTGGCGGTGACCAGGTGCGCGCCCGCCTTCAGCATCGACGCGGCGTCGGGCTCGTCGGGCAGGAGCGGCTCGTGGGCGAGGAGGCCGGAGCCGATGTCGGCGACGACCGGGACCCCGAGCCCGGTCAGCTCGGCGACGTCGGCGGCCCGGGTGAAGCCGGTCATGCGGAAGTTCGAGGGGTGCACCTTGAGGATGAGGCCCGTGCCGTCGCCGACGGCCGCCGCGTAGTCCTCCGGCGCGGTGCGGTTCGTGGTACCCACCTCGCGGAGCCGGGCGCCCGTCGCGGCGAGCAGCTCGGGGATCCGGAAGCCGTCCCCGATCTCCACCATCTCGCCGCGGCTGATGATGATCTCCTTGCCGGGCGCGAGCGCGGTCGCGGCCAGCACCAGCGCCGCCGCGCCGTTGTTGACGACGTGCGCGGCCTCCGCCTGCGGGACCCGCTCCAGCAGCGCCGCGAGGGCGGTCCGCCCCCGCCGTGCGCGCCTGCCGGTCTCCAGGTCGAGCTCCACGTCGGTGCCGCCCGACGCCACGGCCACGGCCTCCCGGGCGGCGTCCGACAGGGGCGCCCGCCCGAGGTTGGTGTGCAGCAGGACGCCGGTCGCGTTGATCACGGGGCGGAGCCCGGCGGCGGTCTCCGGCAGCGCGGCGACGGCGGCGGCGGCCACCGCGTCCGGCGGGATCTCGCCGCTCCGGGCCCGGCGCTGGGCCGCGACGACGGCCGCCTTCACCACGCCGCGCCCGAGCCGGCCGGCCGCCTCGGCGAGTCGCGGATCGGCGAGCAGCACGTCCGTGCGGGCGATCCTGCGCCGCCCGTCGACCTGCGCGTCGGGTGCGGCTCCGCGATCCATCAGGCGACCTCCGAACACCAGCGTTACCCGCCAGCATGGCACGCAAACGGCGCCCCGCCGAGGCTGGACACACCGGCCGTCTGCTAGCATGCATGAGTCATGCATGACCGACTGGCGAACCTGCTGGGCGCCGCCTCGCTCGCGGTGACCGACCTCGTCCTGTCCGGCGCCACGGCCGCGGGAGGGGTCGGCCCGACCGGTGCCGCGGCGCTGGTCGTCCTGTCGAACGCGCCCGATCTCGGGGTCACCGAGCTCGGGCGGCGGGTCGGGCTGACCCAGTCCGCCGCCGCCCGGATGGTCGACGGGCTCCAGGCCGCCGGCCTCGCCCGCCGCCGGCCCGGCGGTGGACGGGCCGTCCACGTGCGGCTGACGCCGAAGGGCGAGGACGCGGTGCGCGCGATGCTCGACGCCCGCGACGCACCGCTGGCCGAGGCGCTGGCCGCCCTGGACGAGGGCGAGCGCGAGACGCTGGCCGGCCTCCTGGCCACGCTGCTGGCCCGCCTCTACGACCGGATCGGCGACTCGGAGCTGATGTGCCGGCTCTGCGACCGGCGGTGCTGCACCGCCGGCGCGGTCTGTCCGGTCGGTCAGGCGGAGCGCGACGCGGGAGGCGGGTGATCGGCATCCTGGCCGCCCTCGCCTCGGCGCTGCTCTACGGCATCGCCGACGTCTGGGGCGGCCTGCTGTCGCGCCGGGCCGACTTCGCCGTCGTCGCGCTCCTCGGGCAGGTCGGCGGGCTCGCGTGCGCGGTCGCCGCCGCGCTCGCCGTCCCCGCGCCGGGCGTCGCCGCCGCGGACCTCGGATGGGGCGCGCTGTCGGGCGTCGGGACGGGCCTGGCGATGGTGTTCCTCTACCGCGGCATCGGCCGGGGGAACCTGAGCGTCGTCGTCCCGGTCAGCGCGGTCGGCGGGGTCGCGCTGCCGGTCGTCGCCGGCGTCGTGTTCCTCGGCGACCGCCCTTCGGCGGCGGCGTGGGCGGGCATCGTCATCGTGCCGCCGGCCCTGTGGCTGGTGTCCCGGTCGCGGCCGGACGACCAGGGCAGGGTGCGCGCGGCGCTCGTCGACGGGCTGCTCGCCGGCGGCGGTATCGGGATCCAGTACCTGGCCCTCGCGCAGGCCGGCGGATCGGGCCTCTGGCCGGTGGCTGCCGGACGGGCGGCGGCCGTCCTCGCGATCGCGCCGATGATGTGGTCGTCCGGCCGGCGGTCCCCGTCCCCGGGGCTGTGGTTCTGGTCGGCGGTGAACGGGGGCCTCGCGGCGGCGGCGCTCGTCTGCTACCTGCTCGCCACGCGCGAGCAGCTGGTGGTGATCGCGGTCGTGCTGTCGTCGCTGTACCCGGTGGTGCCGGTGCTCCTCGGCGTGCTCGCGCTGCGCGAGCGGCTCTCGCGGACGCAGGCGGCCGGGCTCGGCGGCGCGGCGGCCGCCGTCGTCATGCTGTCGCTCGCGGCGCGCTGACGGGCGGCGCTGACAGGCGGCGCTGACGCAAATGTGACAAGGAATCCGGCGGTCTTGTCATCGATATGAGTGTCGTGGGTGACGCGTGTTACCTAGCCTGGCGGCCCGGGTGTCCGCTCATGGAGGTGACACTTTGACGGAGCTGTACGAGAGGTCCGCCGCGGACGGCCTGTCGAAGGAGCCCTGGCGCGACGTCCCCCGGGACGAGGCGCAGTGGATGCGCCCGCACCTTCCGGCCCTGGTGGACTCCATGGTCGAGGGCGTGCTGCGGCACGTCCCCGAGTACGCGCGGCCGGACGACCCCGTGTACACCGAGGTGATGCGGCTCGCGGTCGCGCAGGGCATGGGCCATTTCGTGCAGATGATCGCCGATCCGGACGCGTCCTGGCAGGAGGTGCACCAGGTCTTCTTCGACATCGGCTACGGCGAGGCGATCGAGGGCCGGGGGCTGGAGCACCTGCAGAACGCGCTGCGCGTCGCGTCCCGGACGGCGTGGCGGTACCTGTCGCGGGAGGCCGACCGGCTGCAGAAGCCCCGCGAGCTGGCGATCGCGCTGACCGAGGTGAACTTCGCCTACCTGGACCTGCTGGCGTCCGCCGCCGCGCAGGGCTACGCGCGGGCCCGGGAGAAGACGGCGGGCGAGCGGGAGCAGCGGCGCAGCCGGCTGCTGAGCCTGCTGCTGTCGGACCCGCCCGCGCCGAAGGACATCGTCGTCGAGCAGGCGAACCTGGCCGGCTGGGCGCTGCCCGAGCGGCTCGCGGTGATCGTGCTGAGCCCGCGTCCCGGCAGCGGCGGGGAGGGCCCGGCGGGGTTACCGCCGTCCCTGCTCAGCGGGCTCGACCGGGGCCGCCCCTGCCTGGTGATGCCCGACCCGGACCGTCCCGGCGGGCCGGGCCGGCTGACCGCCGCCCTCGGCGGGTGGACGGGCGCGGTGGGGCCGTCGGTGCCGGCGGACCAGGCCGGGGTCTCGCTGCACTGGGCGCACCGGGCGCTCGACCTCGTGGCCTCCGGGCGGCTCGGGCCGACCGGGTCCGGCACGCTCGTCCGTGCCGAACGGTACGTGCCCGACCTGCTGCTGCAGGAAGGCCGGACGCTCGCCGAGGCGGCGGCGCGGCGCCGGCTGGCCCCGCTCGCCGCGCTCGGCCCGCACCGCGGCGCCCGGCTGGCGGCGACGCTGCTGGAGTGCCTCCGGCACGGCTTCAACGCGACGGACGCCGCCGAGGCGCTGTGCGTCCACCCGCAGACGGTCCGGTACCGGCTCGCGCAGCTCCACGAGATCTTCGACTACGACCTCGAGGACCCGGCGATCCGGCTGGAGCTGATGCTGCTGCTCCCCGTCTGGCTGAGCAGCGGCCAGGACGGGGAGCACGCGTGAGCCGGCCGCTCACTCCAGGCGGGCCGCCAACCGCTCGGTGACCGGCAGCCGCCCTTCGAGATAGGCGAGGCGGCAGGCGGACCGGGCGATCTTCCCGCTGCTGGTGCGCGGCAGCCCGCCCGGCTCGATCAGCACGAAGTCGTGGACCGGCAGATCGTGCTGCTGGTTCACGGCCGTGCGCACCGCCTGCGCCACCTCGTCCGGATCGAGCAACGCGATCGGCACGCGCCTGTTCCGCTCGGCGACGACCACGAGACCCTCGGTGTCGCCGGTGTCGGCGGACACCGCGCAGGTGTATTCGCGGCGGATCGCCTTGTGCGCGCCGGAGACGGTGACCTCGATGTCCTGCGGGTAGTGGTTGCGGCCGTCGACGATGATCAGGTCCTTGATGCGGCCGGTGACGAACAGCTCCCCGCCGTGCAGGACGCCGAGATCGCCGGTACGCAGCCACGGCCCGCTTGGCAACTCGCCAGAATCGGCGTGTCTTTTCTGGGGAGACGACCCCCCAGACTCCCCGGAAACCTGTGTGAGCTCGGCCGCGAACGTCTCCCGAGTCGCCTCGGGACGTCCCCAGTAGCCGGCCGCGACGTTCGGGCCGTGCACCCAGATCTCGCCGACCGTCCCGTCCGCGAGCCGGACGCCGGTCTCGGGGTCGGCGATGGCGACGCGCTGTCCCCAGGACGTCCCGCAGGCGATGAGCCGGATCGCGCCGGGCGCGTCCGTGTCGCACGGCTCGGCGACGCCGCGGCGCAGCTTCTCGTGGTCGAACGCCGTGCGGGTCGGCTCCTTGAACCGGGACGACGCCGACACATAGACGGTCGCCTCGGCCAGCCCGTACGCGCACACCTGCGCCTCCGGCCGCAGCCCGCAGTCCTTGAACGCCTCGTAGAAACCGGTGAGCGTGCTCTCCCGGATCGGCTCGGCGCCGTTCATGAAGACCTGCACGCCGCTGAGGTCGAGGGTCTCCTTCTCCTCCTCCGTGACCTGCGCGGTGAGGTACTCGTAGGCGAAGTTCGGGCCTCCGGTGAACGCATGCCTCTGCCGGCTCAGAAGTTCCAGCCACCGGACGGGACGCATGATGAACGCCACCGGGTCCATGATCACGCCCGGGTTGCCGTACACCAGCGGCAGCGCGACCGTGGTGACCAGGCCCATGTCGTGGAAGACCGGCAGCCAGTTCACGCCGGACGACTCGCGCGGGATGCCGTCGAACGCCCGCCACAGCTGCTCGGCGTTGGCCGCGAAGTTGCCGTGCGTGATGATCACGCCCGCCGGGGTGCGGGTCGAGCCGGACGTGTACTGGAGGTAGGCGATGTCGTCGGGGTCGATGGGCTCGAACGTCCAGTCTCGGTCCGCCACCTCGTCGGCGACGATGACCTCGGCGGGCTCCCGGACGGAGTTGTCGGCCAGGAACGACCGCACGTGCGGCAGTGACGCGCTCGTGGTGATCACGACGTCGGGCTCGGCGTCCTGGTAGACGGCGAGGAGCCGGTCACCGTGGCCGGGCAGGTCCGGGGAGAACAGCGGGACGCCGATCACCCGGGCGTACATGGCTCCGAGGAACCCTGTGACGTAGTGGAGGTCCTGCGGGGCGAGCAGCGCCACGCGCCGTCCCGGTTCGGTGGCGCGGCGGATCGCGGCGGCGATGGAGCGGGCCCGGCGGTCCAGCTCGCCCCAGGTCACGTCCGTGGCGACGCCGCCGGGGTCGAAGTTGTAATCCATAAAGGTGTAAGCCCGATCTTCGGGGAAGTCATCGACAAACCCGGCGAGCCGCTCTATCAGCGGAGTACGGTCGAGTGCGGGCAGTTCGGTCATCTGCATTCCTCCATGGAGACCCCCGGCCGCAGGCGGGGGAGGAAAGATATTTCTGCAAAACCGGGGCAGATGGGTGACCGCTGGACTCACCCGCCTTCGGGCGGGACAGGAAGCCAAGTAGTCCATGAACGTCGATCCAGACCAGGGTCAGGAGGGGGGCGTGGTGGGCTCGCCGCGCCGGACGCGGCGGGCGGCGAGGCGCCCCGGATCGGGCCAGCGGACGTCCCAGACCCAGCCGAGCCGCTCGAAGATCCAGATGACGCGGGCGCTGATGTCGATCTGGCCCCTGAGGACGCCGTGCCGCGCGCAGGTGGGGTCGGCGTGGTGCAGGTTGTGCCAGGACTCGCCGAACGACGGGATCGCCAGCCACCACACGTTGCGGGCCTTGTCGCGGGTCGTGAAGTCCTCCCTGCCGAACACGTGGCAGATCGAGTTGATCGAGAACGTGACGTGCTCGCCGACGAACACCCGAATCAGGCCCGCCCAGAACAGCGCGGTGAGCGCGCCATGCCAGGAGAGGGTGAGCAGCGCGCCGAGGCCCATCGGGACGAGGAATGTCGACAGCACGATCACGGCGTACACGGGATCGAGGGACAGGAACCGGATGTCCTTGTCCCGCAGCAAGTCGGGGGCGTACTTGCTGCGGGAGGTGCGCTCCTTGGTGAACAGCCATCCGATGTGCGCGTGGTAGAGGCCCTTGGTGAGCCCCCACACGCCCGGCCCGTACGCCCACGGCGAGTGGGGGTCGCCCTCCCGGTCGGAGTACTTGTGGTGGCGGCGGTGGTCGGCGACCCACCGGACCACCGACCCCTGCATGGCCTGCCCGCCGAGGACGGCGAGCGCGATCCGCAGCCACCGCTTGGCCTTGAAGCCGCCGTGGGTGAAGTGCCGGTGGTACCCGACCGTGATCCCGATGGCGTTGAGCGGGTAGAGGAAAGCGAAGATGGCGACATCCGTCCACCCGAGGCCCCAGCCCACAGGAAGGGGACGGCCGCCAGCAGACCGATGATCGGCGCGACGACGAACACCACGACCGCGATGCGCTCGGGCAACGGGACGGTGCCGGAGATGTCCGGCTGCGGGGTTCGGCTGCCGACGTCGGCGACGCCCGCTGTCATGGGCAGGACTCCTTGTCTCCGGGGACGGGTCAGACGACTGTGACCCACCGCCCGTGACGCGCGGAATGAAGTCCTCTCACATGCTGAAGCGCCGTTATTAGCACTCAGCTCACTAACCGAGGAGGTCGGCCACCGCCTGGATCCCGTCCCGGATGGCGTTCTCGGTGAGGTCGCCGAAGCCGAGGACGATCTGCGGCGGGTCGGCCGCGCCGGACGTCCGGTAGGTGCTCATCCCGTACAGGCCGATCGACCGCTTGCGCGCCTCGGCGACGACGTGCCGCTCGTCCCTCCCCCCGGGAAGGTGGGCCACGGCGTGGAACCCGGCGTCCAGGCCGGACGGCCGCACGCCGGGGGCGTGGCGCGCGAGGGCGTCCACGAGGGCGGCGCGCCGCCCGGCGTAGAGGGGGCGCAGGTGCCGCAGGTGCCGCCCGTACCGGCCCGACTCGATGAGCGCGGCGAGCGCCAGCTGGTCGAGGACGGGCGAGCCGCGGTCGGCGAGCCGCTTCTCCTCCGCCACGGCGCGGGTCAGCGCGGGCGGGCACAGGATCCACCCGAGCCGGACGGCGGGCGCGAGGGACTTGCTGACCGTGCCGATGCCGATGACATGGCCGGGCGCGAGGCCCTGCACCGAGCCGACGGGCTCGCGGTCGTAGCGGAACTCGGAGTCGTAGTCGTCCTCGACGACGAGCGCGTTCCGGTCGGCCGCCCAGTCGGCGAGGGCGCGGCGGCGCTCGGGGGCGAGGACGACGCCCGTCGGCCACTGGTGCGCCGGGGTGACGACGACCGCGCGGGCGCCGGTGGCGGCGAGCGCGTCCACGTCCAGCCCGAGGCCGTCGACGGGGACGGGCACCGCCTCGATCCCGGCGCGCTCGGCGGCGGCCATGGTCGCGCCGTCGCCGTAGCCGGGGTCCTCGAACGCCACACGCCGGACGCCCCGGCGGGCCAGGACGTGCAGGACCATGGCGAGCCCCTGGGCGAAGCCGGAGCAGACGACGATGTCCTCGGGCTCGGCCAGCGCCGCGCGCACCCGGCGGAGGTGGCCGGCGAGGACGTCCCGCAGCACCTCGCTGCCGCGCGGGTCGCCGTAGCCGAGCACCGCGTTCGGGGCCGTGCGGGTCACCTCCCGCTGCGCCCAGCACCAGTCGCCGCGCGGGAAGGACGCCAGGTCGGGGACGCCGGCGGCGAAGTCGACGCGCAGCCGCGGCGCGGGCGCCGGCGCCTCCGGCGGCCCGGTCTCCCGGTGCACCCGGACGGGCGCCACGCGCGTGGCCGAGCCCGCCCTCGCGCACAGGTACCCCTCGGCCGCCAGCTGGCCGTAGCACTCCTGGACGAGGCCGCGCGACACCCCGAGCTGGCGGGACAGCTCGCGGGACGACGGCAGCCGCTCCCCCGCCTTCAGCCGCCCGCTGCAGATCGCGTCGCGCAGCCCGCCCTCCAGCTGGGAGCGCAGCGTTCCGGCCGCGCCCCGGTCGAGGGGCAGCAGCAGCTCCGGTGGTGAACCGGCCCACTCGATCGCCATGAAACCGGACCATACAGGAGGCCGGATCGTCTCATACGGTCGTGGACATGAGCGAGACACTCCAGCTTCCGAAGGTCGCCAGCCCGCGTCCGCGCCTGGTCGGGCGGCACCTGGCGCTCGTGTTCGCGGCGGCGTTCAGCATGCTCACGGGGTTCTTCCTGCTGTTCTCGGTCGTCCCGATGTACGCGGCGGCCGGCGGGGCGGGCGGCGTGGGGGCGGGCGCCGCGACCGGCGCGCTGATGCTGACGACGGTGCTGGCCGAGCTCTCGCTCCCCCGGCTGCTCACGTGGTTCGGGCAGCGGCGGGTGCTCGTGGTGGGCGTGCTGCTGCTCGGCCTGCCCGCGCTCGCGCTGCCCCTGTCGTCCTCGATGGCGATGATCACGGTGGTGAGCCTGGTACGGGGCCTCGGGTTCGCGGTCGCCGTGGTGGTCACGGGCGCGCTGGTCGCGGCGCTCGTCCCGGCGGAGCGGCGCGGCGAGGGCCTCGGCCTGTTCGGCGTCGTGGCGGGGGTGCCGTCGCTGCTCGCGCTGCCGCTCGGCGTGTGGCTCGCCGGGCAGGTCGGCTACACGCCGGTGTTCGTCGCGGGCGCGGCCTTCGCCCTGGCCGCGCTGGCGGTCCTGCCCGGCCTGCCGCGCACCGTCGACGTCCCGGACGCGGAGGCGGACCGGCCGTTCGGCATCGCGGCGGGGCTGCGGTCCGCGGCGCTGCTGCGCCCGGCGGCGGCGTTCGCCGCGACCGCGATGGCGGCGGGCGTCCTGGTCACGTTCCTGCCGGACGCGGTCCCCGGCGGCGTCGCGGCGGCGGCGCTGTTCGTCCAGCCGGCGGCGGCCACGCTGTCGCGCTGGTGGGCGGGCCGGGTCGGGGACCGGCACGGCGCGGGCCGGCTGCTCCCGCCCGCGGTGGCCGCGGCCGCCTCCGGGATCGCGCTGCTGTTCCTGGTGCCGCACCCGGTCGCCGTCTTCGCGTCGATGGCGCTGTTCGGCGCGGGCTTCGGGGTCGCGCAGAACGCGAGCATGGCGGTGATGTTCGAGCGGGCGCCCGCCTCCGGATACGGGACGGTCAGCGCGCTGTGGAACATCGGCTTCGACGGCGGGATGGGCGTCGGCGGCGTCGCGTTCGGGCTCGCCGCCGCGCAGACGGGCTATCCGGCCGCCTTCGCGCTGACCGCCGGCGTGATGTTCCTCGCCGTGCCCCTGACGGTCAGCCGGCGAGGCGGGCGCTGATGCGCTCGACGTCGCCGCGCTCCGCGGCGGGCAGCGGCGCTCCGGCCGCCTCGCGGGCGCCGGCCGCGGCGGCGAGCGCGGCCGCGGCCCCGTCGCGGTCGCCCGCCAGGGACAGCGCGCCCGCCAGGCCCTCCTGCGCGAGGGCGATCGCGCGCGGGTTGCCGGTGGCGCGGGCCGCCGCGAGGCCCTCCTCGTGGAGGGACAGGGCTCGGCCGGCGTCGCCGCGCAGCTCGGCGACGAAGCCCAGTTCGGCCAGCAGGAACGCCAGGCCGGGGGCGCCGTCGATGGCGCGGCACCAGTCGAGCCAGCGGCGCAGGATCGCCTCGGCCTCGTCCAGGCGCCCGCGCCGGCGCGCGGCGAGGGCGAGGCCGATGTCGGCGAAGTTCTCCATCCGCCTGTGGGACTCGCGGACGGCCAGCCGCCTGGCGCGCTCGTGCAGGTCGTCGGCCGCGGCGAGGTCGCCTTCGAGCAGCGCGATGCGGCCGAGGCGGGACAGGCGTCCGGAGACCTCCGTCCAGAGCCCGAGTTCCTCGGCGTCGCGCAGGCCGCTCTCGTGCAGTTCCCGGGCACGGGCGTAGTCGCCGGTGACCTCGGCGAGAAGGCCGAGGGTCTCGGTCGCCTGGAGGCGTCCCCAGCGGTCGCCCGCCTTGCGGAACAACTCCAGCGCTCGCTCGCCGTCGCGTCCTGCCCGTCCCGGTTCGCCGGCCGACAGCGCCCGCGCGGCCCGGGTGGCGAGCGCCGCCGCCTCTCCCCAGACGTCCCCGGCCGCGCGGAAGCCCTCCAGCGCGCTGGTCGCCAGCCCGCCGATCGCCTCCAGGTCACCGAACCCGGCCCGGACGAACCCGAGGAACCATCGCGCCCAGGGATCGTCGTCGGAGGCCAGCGCTTCGCGGACCCGCGCGTCGCGGTCCGCGGCGTCGCCGTCGAGCATCGTGAACCCGATGTGCCAGGTCCGTGCCCTCCATGCAGCGGTGCCGGTGCCGCGGGTCCCGCCCGGGACGGCGAGCGCCCGCTCGAAGGCCCGGCGCGCCTCGCCGGGGCGTCCCCACAGGAACCAGGCCCAGCCCATCGCGTTCACCAGCCGCAGCGCGAGGCCGGCGTCACCGCCCCGGACGGCGCCGTCGAGCGCGGCCCGCAGGTTCCCGGTCTCCGCGCGCAGCCGCCGGAGCGCGTCTCGCTGGCCGGGCCCGCGCAGGTCGGCGCGCTCCGCCAGGCCGGTGTAGTACGCGGCATGGCGGCGCCGCGTGGCGTCGTACTCCTCCGCCTCGTCGAGCCGCTCGACGCAGTACGCGGCCACCGATTCGAGCAGCCGGTAGCGCCCATCGGCCGCGACGACGAGCGACCGGTCGACGAGGCTCGCGAGCACGTCGAGATCGGCGCCGCATACCTGTTCGGCGGCCTCCAGCCTGCATCCGCCCGCATGGATCGCCAGCCGCCGCAGGACGGCCCGCTCGCGGTCGTCCAGGAGTTCCCAGCTCCAGTCGATCAGCCCGCGGAGCGTCCGCTGCCGGGCCGGGGCGTCGCGGGCACCGGACGAGAGCAGCCGGAACCTGTCGTCCAGCCGCGCCGCGAGCCCGGCCACCCCGAGCGCCCGCACGCGGGTGGCCGCGAGCTCCAGCGCCAGGGGGACGCCGTCGAGCCGTTCGCAGATGGCCGCGATCTCCCCGGCGTGCCCGGAGCCCGGTGCGATGCCCGCCCGCTGGGCGAACAGCGTGGCGGCGGCCTCGGCCTCCAAGGGCGGGACGGTCCAGACACGCTCACCCCTGATCGCCAGCGGTTCCCGGCTCGTGGCGAGGACGCGCAGGGACGGGACGTCCCGCAATAGCACCGCCGCCAGCCGCGCCACCGGCTCGGCCACGTGCTCGCAGTTGTCGAGGACGAGCAGCGTCCGCGCGCCGCGCAGGGCGTCCCCGAGCCTCGCGGCCGGGTCCGCGCCGGAGCCGGCGTCGTCGCGCAGCCCCAGCGCCCCGGCCACGAACGACGCCACCTCGCCGGCGGACGCGCCCGCGCCGAGGCCCTCGTCGAGCCGGACCATCCGGACGCCGCCCGGGGCACGCGCGCCGCGGGCCACCGCCACCGCGAGCCGCGTCTTGCCGACGCCGCCCGTTCCGTGCAGGGTCACCAGCCGCGACGCGTCCAGCAGAGCGGTCACCTCCCGCACGGCCTCCTCCCGGCCGACGAGCGCGGTCACGTCGGCCGGGAGATCGTGGCGCGCCCCGGTGACCGCCGGGTCGTGCCGCAGCATGGCCGCGTGCAGGCCGGCCAGTTCGGGGCCGGGGTCGAGACCCAGCTCGTCCCGAAGCCGGACGCGCAGGTCGTCGTACGCGGCGAGCGCGTCGGCGGGACGGCCCGACCGGTACAGAGCCCGCATGTAAGCGGCGCGAAGCCGTTCCCGGAGCGGATGCTCCGCCACCATGCCGCGCAGCTCGGCCACGAGGGCCGCGTCCCCGCCCAGCTCAAGCCGGGCCTCGGCGCGCTCCTCGACGGCCGCGAGGCGCAGCTCGTCCAGGCGGGCGATCTCGGCGGCGGCGAACGGGGCGTCGGCGAAGTCGGCGTAGGCGGAGCCGCGCCACAGGGCCAGCGCGTCGGCGAGCAGGCCCGCCCGGATCCCCGGATCGGGTTCGCTCGCCGCCCGTCCGGCCAGGTCCTCGAAGTGCTGCGCGTCGGTCCGCGCGGTCAGCCGGTAGCCCGGGGACCGGGCCTCGATGAGGGCGCGGGCGTGCGGTTCGGCGTCCTCCAGCGTCCGGCGGAGTTGCGAGACGCGGGCCCGCAGGGTCGCCATGGGATCGGCGGGCAGGGCGCTCCCCCACAGGTCCTCGATGAGCCGGTCCGCGGGGACGACGCGTCCGGCACGGGCGAGAAGGCCGGCGAGCAGTGCGCGCACCTTCCGGTCGGCGACCTTGACCGGCCTGCCGTCCTCCGTCCGCACCTCCAGCGGACCGAGGACCCCGAAGCGCATACGCCCACCGTAATCGGGCCCGAACGATTCCCGAACACGCCCGCCGCAGGCTGGACCCCCTGACGAAAAGGAGAGTCCCATGAAGACATCCGTGACCGTGCTCGGGCTGGGCCTGATGGGCAGCGCGCTCGCCGAGGCACTTCTGGACGCCGGGCGGAGCGTGACCGTCTGGAACCGCTCGCGCGCCAAGGCCGGGCCGCTCGTGGTGAAGGGCGCGGTGGAGGCGGAGACCGCCGCGGCGGCCGTCTCCGCGAGCCCGCTGGTGATCGTGTGCCTGTCCGTGTACGCCAACGCCGAGGAGATCCTCGCCGGGGACGTCCTGTCCGGGCGCACCGTCGTCCAGCTCACCAACGGGACGCCCCGGCAGGCGCGCGCCCTGGCCGGCCGCGTCACCGGGCACGGCGGCCGGTACGTCGACGGCGGCATCATGGCCGTCCCGCCGATGATCGGACGCCCCGAGGCGCTGATCCTCTACAGCGGCGACGACGAGGCCTTCGAGCGGCACCGGGACACCCTCGCCGTGCTCGGCGGGGCGCGGTTCCTCGGCGCCGACCCCGGGCTGGCGCCGCTGTTCGACCTGGCCCTGCTGGACGCGATGTACGGGATGTTCGCCGGGTTCCAGCACGCGGTCGCGCTCGTCCGCTCCGAGAAGGTCGCGGCGGCCGACTTCGAGCCGATGGCGACCGCGTGGCTGACCGCGATGATGGCGTCGTTCCCCGAGCAGGCCCGCGCCGTCGACGCGGGGGACTTCGGCACCGCGGTCTCCAGCGTGGCGACCAGCCAGGTGGCGCTCCCCGGGCTGATCGAGACGAGCCGCGACCAGGGCGTCGACCCCGGGCACCTGCTCCCGCTGCGGGACCTGCTCGACCGCGCGGTGGCCGAAGGCCACGGCGACGACGGGCTCGCCCGCCTGATCACCCTGCTGGAGGAGCCGGCGTCCTAGCCGCCGCCCGCTGCGGTTCCTGCTGCTCGGCAGCCGACCACGACCCGGTGCTCCTCGGCCTCGACCTCCGCTGACCGCACCTATTGGGCCGGCCGTCCAAGAAAGTGGCGGCCGGCCCCTGGTTACGACTGATCACGAAGCGTATGATCCAGGTCACATTCCTAGTGGCACTAGTGATCGGTACGGTGCGCATCATGACCGAAGCCGTCTCCGCCCCCGCGGCGGCTCCCCGTCTCGCGTTCGGCATCGGCCCGGACGGCACGTACACCCGGTTCGGGCAGGTCGCCGCCTTCGTCCTCGGCCTCCTCACCACCTTCGCCTTCCTCCCGCTGGTCGTCGTCGCCGCGCTGCTGTACGCGCGGGCCGAGGTCCGGTTCGCGGAGGACCCCGCGCGGGCCCGCACGCTGGTGAACTGGTCCTGGCTCAGCATCACCGTCCCCGTCGTCCTCGCGGCGGTCGCGGCCGGGATCCTCGTGGCGCTGGGAGGCTAGCGGGAAGAGGACGGGTGCGCGGCGGGTTGGCACCCGGTATGAGCGTGCGCTTCTCCGTCCTCGACCTCGCCCCCGTCGTCAGCGGCTCCACGTCCGGCCAGGCCCTGCGCAACACCCTCGACCTGGCGCGGCACGCCGAACGGCTCGGCTACCACCGGTACTGGCTGGCCGAGCACCACGCGATGCCCGGCATCGCCAGCTCGGCGACGGCCGTGCTGATCGGGCAGGTCGCGGCGGCGACCTCCCGGATGCGGGTCGGCTCCGGCGGCGTCATGCTGCCGAACCACGCGCCGATGGTCGTCGCCGAGCAGTTCGGGACGCTGGAGGCGCTGTACCCGGGACGCATCGACCTCGGCCTCGGCCGCGCCCCCGGCACCGACCAGGCGACCGCGCTGGCGCTGCGGCGGTCCCCGGAGGCGCTGTCGGTGGACGACTTCCCCGAGCAGGTCATCGAGCTGCGCGGCTACTTCGGCGCCGACAGCACGGTGACCCCCGCCGCCGGGAACGAGCCGCCGGTCTGGCTGCTCGGGTCCAGCGGGTACAGCGCGCGGCTCGCCGGCCTGCTCGGCCTGCCGTTCGCGTTCGCGCACCACTTCAGCGCCGAGAACACGGTGCCCGCGCTGGCGCTGTACCGGGAGTCGTTCCGGCCGGGCGCGCTGGACGAGCCGTACTCGATGATCGGGGTGTCGGTCACGGCCGCCGGCACCGACGAGCGGGCGCGCGAGCTCGCCGCCCCGCAGGCGCTCGCGTTCCTGCACCTCCGGCAGGGCCGCCCGGGGCCGCTGCCGACGCCCGAGGCGGCCGCGTCCTACCCCTACACGCCGCTCGAGCAGCAGATGATCGACGCTCGGCTGGCCGACCAGGTCGTGGGCGGGCCGGAGAGCGTCCGCAAGCAGCTGGACGCGCTGATCGAGCGGACGGCCGTCGACGAGGTCATGGTGGTCACCCAGGTCTACGACCACGCCGACCGGCTCCGCTCCTACGACCTCCTCGCCGACCTGTACGCCGGGAGCCTCACCCCGGCCTGACCTACCCCTCGAAGGCCTCCTCCAGAACGTCCAGGCCCTCGGTCAGCAGGTCCTCGGGGATGACGAGCGGCGGCAGGAAGCGCAGCACGTTCCCGTAGGTCCCGGTCGTCAGGACGAGCAGCCCGCGCTCGTGGCAGCGGCGCGCGACCTTCGCGGTCAGCTCGGGGTCGGGCTCCTTGGTCCCCTCCCGCACGAGCTCGATCGCGGTCATCGCGCCGCGCCCGCGCACGTCGCCGATCGCGGGGTGCCGCGCGGCGAGGGCGCGGAGCCGGGGCAGCATGATCTCGCCGATGCGGCGGGCCCGCTCGACCAGCTTGCCGTCCTCGATCTCCTCCAGCACGGCCAGCGCCGCCTCGCAGGCGAGCGGGTTGCCGCCGTAGGTGCCGCCGAGCCCGCCGGCGTGCACCTTGTCCATGATGTCGGCGCGCCCGGTGACGGCGGCGAGCGGCAGCCCGCCGGCGATGCCCTTCGCGGTCGCGACGAGGTCGGGGACGATCCCCTCGTGCTCGCAGGCGAACATGTCGCCCGTCCGCGCGAAGCCCGTCTGCACCTCGTCGGCGATGAACAGGATGCCGTTGGCCCGGCAGAACTCGGCGAGCGCGGGCAGGAAGCCCGGCGCGGGCTCGATGAACCCGCCCTCGCCCTGGATCGGCTCGATCAGCAGCGCCGCGACGTTCGTCGCGCCGATCTGCTTGGTGATCTGGTCGACGGCCTGCGCCGCCGCCTCCGGCCCGCAGTTCTCCGGGCCGGTCGGCCACCGGAACGGGTAGGCGAGCGGCATCCGGTAGACCTCGGGCGCGTACGGGCCGAAGCCCTGCTTGTACGGCATGTTCTTCGCCGTCAGCGTCATCGTCAGCAGGGTCCGGCCGTGGTAGCCGTGGTCGAACACCACGACCGCCTGCCGGCCCGTCGCGTACCGGGCGATCTTGACGGCGTTCTCCACCGCCTCGGCGCCGCTGTTGACCAGGAACGACCGCTTCTCGTGGTCGCCGGGCGTGATCCGGTTGAGGTTCTCGCACACCGCGACGTACGACTCGTACGGCGCGACCATGAAGCAGGTGTGGGTGAACCGGTCCGCCTGCGCCTTCACCCGCGCGGCGACCCGCGGGTTCGCGTTGCCGACGCCCGTCACCGCGATGCCGGACCCGAAGTCGATCAGCGAGTTGCCGTCCGCGTCGACGATGACGCCGCCGCCGGCGTCCGTCACGTACACCGGCAGGACGCTGCCGACGCCCGGCGGCACCGCCGCGGTGCGGCGCCGGTGCAGCTCCCGGGAGCGCGGGCCGGGGATCTCGGTCACGACACGGCGTTCCTGCGGCAGGGCAGGGTCCTGGCTGGTCATGCGCCGAACATAAGCCGGGCGCCGCCTACGATGAACAGTACGGGACGGCGAAATCCGTCCGGCGAGGTAGACACTTTGCACAGGGATTGCCATGCCGCCCACGCTGGCCGCCGTCGCGGCCCTCCCCCAGCTCGGCCTCCGGTCGCTCACCGGGCCGCTGCCCTCCACCCCGGTCGTGTGGGTCGCGGTCAGCGAGCTGGAGGACCCGACCCCGTTCCTGGAGGGCGGCGAGCTGGTGCTGACCACCGGCATGCGGCTGACCCCGGCGAGCGCCGCGGGCTACGTGTCCCGGCTGGTCGGGCGGGGGGTCGCCGGGCTCGGGTTCGCGGTCGGCGTCATCCACGACCAGGTGCCGCCCGCCCTGCTCTCCGCCGCCCGCGAGCAGGGGCTCGTGCTGCTGGAGGTGCCGCGCCCCACCCCGTTCATCGCCGTCGGCAAGGCCGTCTCGCGGATGCTCGCCGCCGAGTGGTACGAGGACGTGACCCGCGCGTTCCAGGCGCAGCGGGAGCTGACCCGCGCGGCGCTCACCGGCCCCGGCGCCCTCGTGGCCCGGCTGGCGCGGCTGCTCGGCGGGTGGGCGCTGCTGCTGGACGCGTCCGGCGCCGTCCAGCACGCCGAGCCGGCCGGCGTCCGCGACCGCGCCGCCGACCTCGCGCCCGAGCTGGCCCGGCTGCGGCGGCGCCCCGGGAAGGGCGACCCGGCCGCGAGCGTGGCGCTGGCGGTCCCCGACGACAACGTCGTGGTGCAGCGGGTCGGGCTGGGCGGGCGGCCCCGCGGCTTCCTCGCGGTGGGGACGGCCGCGCCGCTGCCGCCCGCCGCGCACACGATCGTCGGGGCGGCCGTCGCGCTGCTGACGCTCCAGTCGGAGACCCCGCGCACCGCCCGCGACCTGCGCGCCTCGCTGGCGGCGCTGCTGCTCGGCCGGCCGGACGACGGGCCGTCCGTGCCGCGGGGGCCGGTCCGGGTGCTGGCCTGCGCGGGCGGGTCCGCCGTGCTGGACGCGCTGGAGTCCGACCCGGCGGGGGCGCGCTGCCCGGCGCTGCCGCTCGACGGGCACACCGCCGTCATCGTCCCGGACGAGCTGCTCGGGACGGTCGAGCCCCTCCTGGCCTCCACCGGAGCGGTCGGCGTCAGCGACACCGCCGCCGGGGACCTCGGGGCGGCGCTGCGGCAGGCCGAAGGGGCCCTGGCCGCGGCCGTGCGGGCGAACCGGAACGTCCTGCACCACGCCGACCTGCCGGGGCAGGGGGTGCTCGCGCTGCTGGACCCCGGCCTCGGCCGCGCCTTCGCCGACGCGCTCCTCGCCCCGCTGCACGCCGAGGACCTGGTGGAGACCGTCCGGGCGTACGTGGCGGCGAACGGGCAGGGCGAGGCGGCGGCGCGGGCGCTCGGCGTCCACCGGCACACGCTGCGGTCGCGGATGCGCAAGGCCGCCGAGGTGCTCGGGCGCGATCCCGACGACCCGGCCGTCCGCGCCGAACTGTGGGTCGCGCTCGCCATCGCGTCCAATCAGGAGGGTCGGAATGGACAGCCTGGAGACTCGCATTCGGGCGCGCCGGAGATAGCGTGAACGCATGAACGTGACCCCATTCTGGCTGGCCGGCCGGCCCGAGACCGGTGACGGTGAGCTGACCGTTACGCATCCCTACGACGGCCGCGTGGTCGGGACGGCGGCGGTGCCGACGCCCGCCCAGGTCGAGGAGGCGATCGCCGCCGCCGACGCGATCCGCAAGGAGGCCGCGGCGCTGCCCCTGCACGTGCGCGCGGAGGCGCTCGCGCACGTGTCCGCGCGCATCGCCGAGCGCGCCGAGGAGATCGCCCGGCTGATCACCGGCGAGAACGGCAAGCCGCTGCTGTGGGCGCGCGGCGAGGTGGCCCGCGCGGTCTCCACGTTCCGATTCGCCGCCGAGGAGGCCCGCCGCTTCAGCGCCACCACGCAGCGGCTCGACACCGACCCGGCCGCGGAGGGCCGGATGGCCTACATCACCCGCGTGCCGAAGGGCCCGGTGCTCGGCATCTCCCCGTTCAACTTCCCGCTGAACCTCGCCGCCCACAAGATCGCCCCGGCGATCGCGGCGGGCGCCCCGATCGTCCTCAAGCCCGCGCCCGCCACGCCGCTGTCGGCGCTGCTGCTCGGCGAGCTGCTCGCCGAGACCGACCTGCCCGCCGGGATGTTCTCCATCCTGCCGGTCCCGAACGACCGCGCGCCCGCGCTCGTCGACGACCCGCGGCTGCCGATCGTGTCGTTCACCGGTTCGGTGCCCGTCGGCTGGGCGATCAACGACCAGGCGCCGCGCAAGCACGTCACCCTCGAACTCGGCGGGAACGGCGCGGCGGTCGTCCTGCCGGACGCCGACCTCGACTGGGCCGCCAGGCGGGTCGGGCTGTTCGCCAACTACCAGGCGGGGCAGAGCTGCATCGCCGTCCAGCGCGTCTACGTGGACCGGTCCGTGTACGAGGAGTTCGTGCCCAAGCTCGTCGACACGGTCGCCTCCCTCGTCACCGGCGACCCGTGGGACGACAAGACGCAGGTCGGCCCGCTCGTCAGCCAGGAGGCCGCCGAGCGCGTCGAGTCCTGGGTGGACGAGGCCGTCGCGGCGGGCGCGAAGGTCCTCACGGGCGGCACCCGCGAGGGCGCCGCGTACGCGCCCACCGTCCTCGCCGACGTCCCGCCGGACGCCAAGGTCTCCCGCGAGGAGGTCTTCGGGCCGGTCATGTTCGTCCAGCCCGTGGACGGCGTCGACGAGGCGTTCGCCCTCGTCAACGACTCCAAGTTCGGTCTCCAGGCGGGCGTGTTCACCCGGAACCTCGACATCGCCTTCCGGGCGCACCGGGAGCTGGACGTCGGCGGTGTGGTGATCGGCGACGTCCCGTCCTACCGCGCCGACCAGATGCCGTACGGCGGTGTGAAGGACTCCGGCGTGGGCCGGGAGGGGCTGCGGTCGGCGATGGCCGACTACACCGAGGAGAAGGTCATGATCTTCACCGGGCTCCCCCTCTAGGACCGGACGCGGGGCCCTGCGTACAGGCCGGTGCGCAGGGCCCCCGCGGCCTCCGAGACCGCCTCCAGGAACCGCCCGCCGAGAGACCACATGTTCGCGAATCCGTGGATGAGGTCCTCCTGCCGCCGGAGCGCGACCGGCACGCCGGCCTCCTTGAGCCGCCCCGCGAACGCCTCGCCCTCGTCCCGCAGCGGATCGAATCCCGCCGTGACCAGGTAGGACGGCGGGAAGCCGCTCAGGTCCCCGGCGAGCAGCGGGGAGGCCGCGGGGTCGGCACGCCGCTCCAAGTCCGGGCAGTAGTGGTCGCTGAACCAGACCATGTCCGCGTCGGTCAGGTAGTAGCCCTCCCCGAACAGCTCCCGCGACCGGCGCCGCACGGTCATGTCGGTCACGGGGTAGATCAGCAGCGCGAAGTCGGGCGTGCGGTCGGCGAGCATCCCCACGACGGCCGCGAGGTTCCCGCCGGCGCTGTCGCCCCCGACCGCGATCGCCCGCGGGTCGGCGCCCAGTTCCTCCGCGTGCTCCGCCGCGTACGCGTAAGCGGCCAGCGCGTCCTCGGTCGCCGCCGGGTACGGGTGCTCGGGCGCGAGCCGGTAGTCCACCGACAGCACCCGCACCTCCGCGTGCACCGCCAGATAGCGGCACAGCGTGTCGTGCGTGCCGAGGTTCCCGACGACCCAGCCGCCGCCGTGGTAGAAGACGAGCAGCGGCGACCCGTCCTTCAGCGCCTTCGGCGTGTAGAGCCGCGCCGGCACGCCCCCCGCGTCCACCTCCAGCGTGGCGACCGGCCGCGCCGGCACCTTCGGCAGGTACGCCATCCCCCGGACCACCCCGGCTCGGGCCTCCTCCACCGTGGGCGCGGTCAGGCCCGCGTCCTCCAGCTTCATCATCCGGAGGAGCAGCTGCGCGTCCAGGGAGAGCAGCTGCCCGTCCCGCCGCACCGGCGCCCCGGCGATCAGGCGCCGCACGGGCGCCGGCAGTCCGAACACGGAACGGAGAAGCCCACCCGCCACTGAAAGCGGAACCAACTCGGTCAACTGCGCCACGCGATCCTCCACGGCTAGGGGGTTGCGGACACCGTACTCTCCGGCGTTCCGCCCCGATCGGCCCGCACCGGTCCCCGCCGCGGACGCTGAGAACGCTCCCTCCGGCCCCACCGGGTCTTCCCTCCCGGCTTGAAGACGGAGAGGACCACCGCCGTCCACAGCAGCGCCGCGTAGAGGAGCATGCAGAGGACGAGAACGAGCCCCGTGCCGCCGGGATCGGCGGCGGGGTCGGCCGTGCGGTGCTGGAGCTCCTCGATCCAGCCGCTCTGGACCGTCGCGATGACGGGGATGACCAGGGAGATCACGAACTTCGCCAGCACCCACCAGTGCTTCACCAGGCCCCAGGGCGTGCCGAGCGACACCACGAGCCCGGTGATGACGGCCAGCACCACGCTCGGGATCACGATGGTCAGGTCGAAGACGTGCATCAGCTCGTAGGAGCCGTGGCGCACCGCGTGGTCGTCCGCGGTGGCGCCCGTGATCGCGAGGGTCGTCATCGCCAGGGCCAGGCCCAGCCAGCCGACGCTGACGCCGACGTGCAGGGTCAGCCACACCCGGCGGGAGAGGCGTTTCAGGTGGGGGAAGCGGGGCCGCATCCGCCCGACGATCACCGCGGAGAAGACCATCCCGGCCACCTCCTCCAGCCCTCCGGCGAACAGGAACAGGAACTGCACCGGAAGGAACAGGAGGTGAAAGGCGATCAGCGTGCGGCGGGCCGCGGCGAGGGCGGCGCCGGCGACGAGGGCGGAGGCCAGGAGGTGGCCGGACATTCCGGCCGTCTTGATGGCCGGGTAGGCGGTCTCGTCGTAGCTCCACAGCAGGGCGGCGGCCACGAGGGAGAAGGCGGCGAAGGCGAACTGCATACCGCGCCTGATCTCGTCGGGGCGGCCGGGCGTCTCTGTTCTCGGCATGCGGCCAGCGTCGCCGGGCGCGGGCGGCGGCACATCGGCCGTTCCCAGCCTTCGAGGTCGGCGGACCGCCGGAGGCCGTCTACAACTTTCTATGGATGACCGGGCGACGCGGCCCGGGTTAGCGTGAGCCGCATGAGGCGGCGGACGGTGCTGGACGCGGTCCTCGCCGTCGTGGTGGCCGCGAGCACGGCGTCCGGCGACCTCGGCGGGGGACGGTCGATCGGCGACCGCGACATCGCCGCGTTCGACTGGACTCCGCCGCTGTGGTTCGCGGTCCCGCTCGGGCTGCTGGCCGGCGCCGCTCTCTGGTGGCGGCGGAACCGGGCGCTGCTGGCGCTGGCCCTGGTCGCGTGGGTGACGCTGGCGGCGTTCGTCGCCGTCATCGTGGCCCTGTACACCTTCGCGGAACGGACGCGCTCGCGCCGCGCGGCCGCCGCCGCCGTGGCGGTCGCCGCCGCCCTCGTCGGCATGCCGATCTGGCGGCTCGGCGGCCTGGACGCGACCGCCCCGCTGATCGCCGCGATCTGCCTCGCCCCCGCGCTGCTCGGCCTCTACACCGGGACGCGCCGCGACCTGATCGCGGGCATGCGGGAGCGGGCCGAGCGCGCCGAGCGGGAGCAGCACGAGCGCGTCCTGCGCGCCCGCAGCGACGAACGCGCCCAGATCGCGCAGGACATGCACGACGTCGTCACGCACCGGGTGTCGTTGATGGTCCTGCACGCGACCGCGCTGGAGGCGTCCGAGGGACGGGACGCGCTCGCGATCGGCCGGCGGATCGGCACGATCGGGCGCGAGGCGCTCGAAGAGCTCCGGTCGCTCGTGCAGGTCCTGCGCGCCGGCGACGCTCCGCTTGCCCCGCAGCCGGGCCTCGCCGACCTGGCCGGCCTGGTCGAGGAGTCCCGCCGCACCGGCATGCGGGTGACGCTGACCGTGGTGGACGAGGCCGGGACCCCGCCTCCGGCGCTCGCCGGCCACGCCGTGTACCGGGTCGTGCAGGAGGCGCTGACGAACGTCCGCAAGCACGCCGGGGACGCCGACAGCACGGTCGTCGTCCGGCACGCGCCGGATGCGCTCCACCTCTCGGTGACGAACGGCCGGGGCCGCGCCCCCGTCCCCGGGCTGCCGAGCGGGGGCCACGGGCTGCTCGGCATCGCCGAGCGCGTCCGGCTGCTCGGCGGCGACCTGACCGCCGGCCCGACCGGGGACGGCGGCTACCGCGTCAGCGCGGAGGTGCCGTTGTGATCCGCGTCCTGATCGTGGACGACGAGTGGATGGTCCGCGCGATGCTCCGCACGATCATGGAGACGGCGCCGGACATCACCGTCGTCGGCGAGGCGGCGGACGGCGGCGAGGCCGTCCGGGAGGCGGCGGCGCACCGCCCGGACGTGATCCTCATGGACATCCGGATGCCCCGCGCCGACGGCCTCACCGCGACCGAGCGCCTCGCCGGCGCGCACCGCGTCGTCGTCCTGACCACGTTCGACCTGGACGAGTACGTGCGCACCGCATTGCGGCACGGCGCGGTCGGGTTCCTGCTGAAGGACGCGTCGGCGCCGGAGATGCTCGCGGCCGTCCGCAGCGCCGCGCGCGGCGACGCGATGCTCTCCCCGAAGGTGACCCGCCGCCTGCTCCGCGATTTCGCCGCCGAGGGCCGCTCCGGCTCCGAGGCCCGGCTGCGCCCGCTGACCGCCAGGGAGCGCGAGGTCCTCGTCGCCGTCGGCCGCGGTCTCGCCAACACCGACATCGCCGCCGCCCTCCACATGAGCGAGGCGACGGTGAAGACGCACGTGAGCCGCATCCTGACGAAGCTGTCGCTCACCAACCGCGTCCAGGCCGCCATCCTCGCCCACCGCGCCGGGCTCCTCGACGACGCCATGCGCGAGCCCGGGTGACGGGCGTGTCGGTGGGAAGATCCCGGGCGTCGGTGTGCGGGGTGTGACAAACTGGCGCGGGGGAGAGCGAAGGGACCAGAGGAACAGGAAAGCGAGACATGGCCGACAAGTCCGCAACGGGCGGCTCCTCCGGGAGCGTTCCGGAACTCGCGAGCGGAGCCGCCGCCCGGAGGTGGCGGATCCCCAAGGTCGCCACCTACATCCTCGCCGCCCTCGTCGGAGCCGCCGCGGCGGCGCTCATCGCCTCCTTCGCCCCCCGCGGCCACCGCGGCCGGCGCCGCCGCCCGCGTCCCTGGCACCGCACGCTCCGGGCCGCCGCCGTCCCGCGGTCCGAGCCCAGGAACGGCCGGGTCGTACCGCAGGACGCCGGAGGCCGGAGGCTCTCCTAGCCCTGTCAGGGCTTGCGGAGGAGAAGGTGACCGGCCGGCGAGTGCTCGGTCTCCTTCGGGCGTCGCATGAGGCGGCCGATCTCGACCAGGCCGGCCCGGTCCGCCAGGTCCGCGAGGTGGCCGATGGGCCAGCGGTGGGCGCGGACGACCTTGTGGTCGAAGGGGTCCGGCTCGGCGCCGTCGGTCGACTGGAACGCCAGCAGCAGGTGGCCGCCGGGGGCGAGGACGCGGTGCAGCTCGGCGAAGACCGCCGGGAGCTCGGCCGGCTCCAGGTGGATGATCGAGTAGAAGGCGAGGATCCCGTCCAGGGCGCCGTCCGGGAGGTCGAGGGCCGTCATGGAGCCCTCGGCGAAGTGGAGGTGCGGGTGGTCCGCGCGGGCGCGGGCGATCATCGCGGGTGACAGGTCGACGCCGGACACGTCCAGCCCGAGGCGGCGCAGGTGGGCCGTCACGTGGCCGGGGCCGCAGCCGATGTCGGCGACCTTCCCGCCGGCCGGGACCAGTTCCGCGAAGGCGGCGAGCAGGCCGCGTTCCAGGGGGAGGTCGTCGAGCGCGTCGCGGAACATGTCGGCGTAGAGGGTGGCCACGGCGTCGTAGGCCGCCCGCGTGTCGGTGTCGGTCATGGCGCCCGACGGTAGCGGGCCTGACGGGCGGCGGGTCCGGTGGGGGCGAGGCCGGACAGGCCCGCCTCGATCGCGGCGGCGGCGCGGCGGCAGAACGGCCCGGGCTCGTCCGCGGCGTCGGGGCGTTCGTCGACGAGCGCGTCGGCGAGGCCGGTGCGCAGCAGGTCCGCGGAGCGGACGCCGTGCGCGGCGGCCATCTCGGCCGCCCGGTCCGGAGTGCGGTGGACGATCAGCGAGGCGCCCTCCGGCGGCAGCGGCGACAGCCAGGCGTGCCTCGCCGCGAGGACGCGGTCGGCGGGCAGCAGGGCCAGGGCCGCGCCGCCCGTCCCCTCGCCGAGGAGCAGGCAGAGCGTCGGCGCGGGGAGCGTGATCAGGTCGGCGAGGCAGCGGGCGATCTCGCCCGCGAGGCCGCCCTCCTCCGCGCCCGCCGACAGGTCGGCGCCGGGGGTGTCGACCACGGTGACCAGGGGCAGCCGCAGCTCGGCGGCCAGCCGCATCCCGCGCCGCGCGGCGCGCAGGCCGGCGGGCCCGAGGGGGCGGCCCTCGCGCTGGCTGCGCCGGTCCTGGCCCACGAGGACGCACGGCGCCGCGCCGAAGCGGGCCAGCGCGAGCAGCAGGCCCGGGTCCGCCTCGCCCTCCCCGGTGCCCGAGAGCGGCGTGACATCGGACGCCCCGTGGCAGAGCAGTTCGCGGACGCCCGGACGGTCGGACCTGCGGGAACGCTCGATCGAGTCCCACGCCGTCCCGCTCGGCACAGCGTCCTCCAGCAGGGTGGCCTCCGGCAGGGCGGAAGGGGACCAGGGCGGGCTTCCGCACAGGACGTCCAGCGCGCGGGACGCCACCTCGGCGAGGTCGCCGACGCCCATCACGGCGTCCAGCAACCCCTTGGCGGCGAGGTTCTCGGCGACCTGCACGCCCGGCGGGAACGGCTCCCCGCGCAGCCCCTCGTACACGCGCGGTCCCAGGAACCCGATCAGCGCGCCGGGCTCGGCGGCCGTCACATGGGCGAGGGACCCCCACGAGGCGAACACCCCGCCCGTCGTCGGGTGGCGCAGGTACGCCAGGTAGGGCAGGCCGGCGGCGCGGTGCGCCATGACGGCGGCCGTGATCCGCGCCATCTGGACGAACGCCGCGGTCCCCTCCTGCATCCGGGTGCCGCCCGAGCACGGCGCGGCGAGCAGCGGCAGGCGCTCGGCGGTGGCCCGCTCGACGGCGGCGACGATCCGGTCGGCGGTGGCGAGGCCGATCGACCCGGCGAGGAAGCGGAACTCCGACACGACGAACGCGACGCGGCGGCCCCGCAGCAGGCCCTCCCCGGTGAGGACGGCCTCGTCGCATCCGCTGCGCTCGCGGGCGGCGGCGAGGTCCCGCCCGTACGGCGACGAGGGGTCGGGCCGCTCCGCCGGCGGCGCGTCCCATGACGTCCAGGCGCCGCCGTCCAGCACGCGGCGCAGCAGCTCGCGCGCCCCGGAACGTTCCGTCACGGGTCCCCTTCCGCCGGTCTCCCCTGCATGATGACCTCAGCGCGGGTCCCTCCGGTATCCGGGGTGGACACTGGGAGGAACCCGGCAGAAGGGAAGGCACGTGTCCGAGGAGATCTGCTTCGCGTCCGCCCGCGACCTGGCCCGCCGCATCCGCACCCGCGAGCTGTCCGCGCGCGAGGTCCTGCAGGCGCACCTCGACCAGATCCAGCGGACGAACCCGCGGGTCAACGCCATCGTCACGCTGGCCGCGGAGCGGGCGGCCGACCAGGCGCGGGCCGCCGACGAGCGGCTCGCGGCCGGGGAGGAACCCGGCCCGCTGCACGGCCTCCCGATCGCGCACAAGGACACCCACGCCACCGCGGGCATCCGCACCACGTCCGGCTCGCCGATCTTCGCCGACCACGTCCCGGCCGAGGACGAGCTGGTCATCGAGCGGATCCGGGCCGCCGGGGCCGTCACGCTCGGCAAGACCAACACGCCGGAGTTCGCCGCCGGGTCGCACACGTTCAACCCCGTCTTCGGGCTCACCCGCAACCCCTACGACCCGGCGCGGTCGGCGGGCGGCAGCAGCGGCGGCGCCGCGGCGGCCCTCGCGTGCGGGATGCACCCGCTGGCGGACGGCGGCGACATGGGCGGCTCGCTGCGCAACCCCGCGTCGTTCTGCAACGTCGCCGGGCTCCGCCCGTCGCCGGGGCGGGTGCCGTCGTGGCCGGTGGCGGCGGCCTGGTCGACGCTCGGCGTGCAGGGCCCGATGGCCCGGGAGGTCGCGGACGTGGCGCTGCTGCTGTCGGTGCTCGCCGGCCCCGACCCGCGCAGCCCGATCGCCCTGGAGACGCCCGGCTCGGCGTTCGCCGCCCCGCTCGACCGCGACCTCGCCGGGCTCCGCGTCGCCTGGGCGCCCGACCTCGGCGGGACGATCCCCGTCGACCCCGCCGTCACCGGCGTCCTCGAACCCGCCGTCAAGGTGTTCGAGGAGCTGGGCTGCGCGGTCGAGGAGGCGGCGCCCGACCTGACCGGCGCCGACGAGGTGTTCCGGACCCTGCGGGCCTGGCACTGGGAGACCACCCTGCGCCCCCTCCTCGACGAGCGCCGCGCCGATTTCAAACCGTCCCTGGCCGCCAACATCGATGCCGGACGTTCCCTCACCGGCGCCGATCTCGCGCGGGCCGAAACGCTGCACACGGCCCTGTTCCACCGGATGCGCGAGTTCTTCGGCCGGTACGACGCGCTCCTGATGCCGGTCAGCCAGGTGCCGCCGTTCGACGCCGCGCTCGAATACCCGGAGGAGGTCGCCGGGCAGCCGATGCACGACTACCTGGAGTGGATGCGGTCGTGCTTCCTGATCTCGGTGACCGGGTGCCCGGCGCTGTCGGTTCCCGCCGGGTTCACCTCCGGCGGGCTGCCGGTCGGCCTGCAGATCGTCGGCCCGTACCGCGCCGACCTCGCCGTCCTGCGGATCGGGCACGCGTTCGAGCAGGCGACCCGGCACGCGGCGCGCCGCCCGCCCGTGGCGGCGGGCTAGCGGAGGTCACAGCTCGTCGCGGGGGATGCGCAGCACGAACCGAGCGCCCTGGTCGCTGTCCGCGGCGATGAGCGTGCCGCCGTGCGCGCGGGCGATGTCGCGGGAGATCGTCAGCCCGAGGCCGGTGCCGCCGGGATCGCGGTCGCGGCCCTCGTCGAGCCGCTGGAACCGCCGGAAGATTCGCTCGCGGAACTCCGGCGGGATGCCGGCGCCGTCGTCGCGCACCTCCACCACGGCGTCCGGCCCGTCCGCCGCCACGCTCACCCACACCCGCGACTTGGCATGCCGCTCGGCGTTGTCGAGCAGGTTGGTCAGCAGCCGCACCATGTGGTGCGAGGTGACCAGCGCCTGGACGCCCTCGTCCGCCTCGACCTCGACCGAAACCCGGCGGGGCCGCCGCTTCACCTCCGCCCGGACCAGCTCGCCGAGATCCCTGGGCTCCCGCGGGACGTGCACGCCCGCGCCGAGCTTCGCCAGGATGAGCAGGTCGCCGACGATGCCCTGCAGGCGGTCGGCGTCCGCGAGGGCCGCCCGCGCGACCGCGGGCCAGTCCTCGTCCCCGGGATGTTCGAGCGCCACCTCCAGCTGCGCGCGCAGCCCGGTCAGCGGGCTGCGCAGCTCGTGCGAGACGTCGGCGACGAACGCGCGCTGCCGGCTCAGGACGTCCTCCAGCCTGTCCAGCGTCACGTTGACCGACTGGGCCAGCTCGGACACCTCGTCCACCGGCGCCGGGACGGTCACCCGCCTGTCGGTCTCCCCGCCGGTGATCTCCGTGAGCTCGGAGCTCATCTCCCGCACCGGCCGCAGCGCCCGGCGCATCGCCAGGGACACGATCCAGCCGACCACCGCGGTCGCCAGCAGGACCGACAGCGCGAGCAGCGCGACGAACAGGCCTTTGAAGCGGTGGAACTCCGTGACGGGCGCGGCGGCGTGGACGGTGCGCGGCCCCGCCCGGGTCCGCACCCGCTCGGTGACGACATAGACCTCGGCGTACCCCGGAACCTCCGTCGCGTGGTACCTGAGCATGCCCTCGGCCGGCGTGACGGGGACGTCGAGCGGAGGGCTCGTCCGCAGGGGCTCGCTGTGCGCCAGCACGATGCCGTTGTCGTCCACGACCTGCAGGAGGATGAAGTCGGGATCATGGACGTGCAGCGTGCCGCGCGGGTCGTTGTCGCGGACCTGCATGCTCAGGTCGGCGATGGCGTAGGTGCCGCGATCGTGCAGGCCCTGGTAGACCGTGTTTCGGACGGTCTGGTAGAAGAGCACGACGCCGACGGTGAAGAGGATGACGACGATCAGGGTCGCGGCGGCGGTCACGCGGGTCCTTACCGACCAGCACGACGGCGACAGCAGGTCCCCGAGACTCCGCAACCGGCGCTTCTCCCCCTTCCGGCTCGCACGCGGCGGCCGGCGCCGCGCGCCGCGTCCAGCGCCGGGGGGTGAGCGCAGAACTGGTTGTTACCTCCCCATTGCCGTACGAAACATAGGACCGGCGCCCGCGCGGACGGCGCCTCCCACCCCTGGGGAGCCGTCCGCGCGGACACCGCCTTCGGTGCCGCCAGCCGGCCGCCACCCGCGCGCCGAGGAGGATCCGACGGGATCGGCCGTGCTGCCGAACTGATCTCCACTCTGCACCCGTCCGGTGCACGCGGTGCTACATCGGCGTGACAATCACGTTTCCGCACTTCCTCCGCGGAATCGCCATAATCCGCTCACGAACGGGGATGGTCGGACGGGAGAGACGGAAGGGGGGCCGGGAACGCCCCATGAACGCAGACATCCGGCCGCTCGAACCCGCCGATCCGCGCCAGGTGGGCGGCCACAGGCTGCTCGGCCGGCTCGGCTCCGGCGGGATGGGCACGGTCTACCTCGGCGCCGATCCCGAATCCGGCGGCCGGGTCGCGGTGAAGACGATCCACCCGCACCTGGCCGGCGACCCGTCCTACCGCAGGCGCTTCAAGGACGAGGCGTACCTCGCGAGCCGGGTCGCCTCCTTCTGCACCGCGCGGGTCATCGCCCACGGGGAGGACGACGGCCGCCCCTACCTCGTCACCGAGTACGTCGGGGGCATCTCGCTCCACGACCGGCTCGCCGGCGGCGGGCCGCTGCCGGCCGCCGACCTGCACGGCGTCGCCGTCGGCGTCGCGTCGGCCCTCGCCGCCATCCACGCGGCCGGGCTCGTGCACAGCGATCTCAAGCCCGCCAACGTGATGCTCACCCTGTCGGGCTGCCGCGTGATCGACTTCGGCATCGCGTCCCGCCAGGACTCCCCCGGACCGCCCGGCGCGAGCGGCCGGTTCCTCGGCACCCCCGGCTGGATGGCGCCGGAGGTGATGGTCGGCGGGCACGCGACCCCGGCGGCCGACGTCTTCGCGTGGGGCTGCCTCATCTCCCACGCCGGGACGGGACGGATGCCGATCGGCGGGGACCCCGCGACGCTGCGCACCGCCGCCGGCGACCCGGACCTGTCGGGGCTGCCGGAGGCGCTCGTCCCGGCCGTCCGGTGGGCGCTGGCGGAGGACCCGGCGGACCGCCCGAGCGCGTCCGATCTCCTGCTCGCCCTGGTCGGGCAGCCGCGGTCCGGCGGATGGCCCGCGCGGCCCGCCCCGGACGCCGCCCCGCCGCCGGTCCGGGCGCCCCACGAGGAGAGGGACACCATGGCGTTCACGCCGCCCGACGTGGCCGGGCCGCCGCCGTCCGCGCGCTCCCGGCTCCTGGCGAGGGTCGGGGCCGCCGGCACCGTCCTCATCGGGGCGATCCTCGCCGGCCGCACGCAGGGCCGGGGCCATCATCCGCCGTTGCCTTCGGCGGGCAGGCACAGGCGCGGCTGACGCGGCGCCGCGCCCCCGGTCAGGTGCGCCAGATCAGGACGAGCGCGCAGTCGTCGTCGCGGGTCGCGGCCATCGTCTCCACCAGTTCCCGCGCGCCGCTCCCGAAGCCCTGCGGGACGAGCCGCTCCGCCTCGCCGAGCAGCCGGTCGATCCCGGCGTCGAGGTCGCTGCCCGGGGACTCCACGAGCCCGTCGGTGTACAGCAGCAGCGCGTCGCCCGGCCGCAGCTGCCCCTGTTCGGGGACGCAGTTCAGGTCGGGGACGACGCCGAGCACCACGCCCTTGGCGGAGCTGACCCGCCAGGCGCCGCTGCCCGAGTCGAACTGGACGGCCGGCGGGTGGCCCGCCGACTCGACCGTGTACTCCCCCGACGTCAGGTCGACCACGACGTGGACGGCGGTGACGAACCCCTCGTCCCACCGCTGGCGCTGGAGATAGCCGTTACAAGAAGGGAGGAACCGGTCGGGCTGGACCGATCCAAGAAGCCCGCCGAACGCCCCGGACAGCATCAGCGCCCGGGTCCCGGCGTCGGTGCCCTTGCCGGAGACGTCGACCAGCGCGACCTCCAGCGTGTCGCCGTCGGACGCCGACACCACGAAGTCGCCGCCGAACGACGACCCGCCCGCCTGCAGCATCACGACCTGGGCGTTCCAGCCGTCCGGCAGTTCGGGCATCTCGCCGTGCCGCCGCAGCCGGTCGCGCAGCTCCAGCAGCATCGAGTCGCCGCGCAGGCCCTGCACGCCGAGCTGCTGGCGCGTCCGCGCGAGGGTGAGCGCGAGCACCGCGGTGATGGTGAGCGTGGCGATCATGCCGGGCCCGATGGAGGCGACCTCCTCCCAGGCGTTGTAGGCCGTCACCGCGACCACGACGCCGAGCAGCGCGACCAGGCTCCGCACCTTCAGCAGCAGCCCGCCGACGAGCACGATCAGCACCAGCGCGCCGGACGGCGCCAGCCCGCGCGACTCGCTGGAGGTGGCCAGCCCGATCGCGATCGCGACGACCGCCAGCGCGGCGAAGACGTACCGCTCCCTGGTCAGTTTCCCGCGCCGGAGCCACCGGTACAGCATCACCAGGAAAGGGATCCTGCGCAGCACGGCTCGGACTCTCGGCGGGAGCAGCTGCACCAGTCGTTGAAGCATGACTCCGGCACTGTATCGAGCATTGCCCCCGCCCGGTCAGTATCCGAGCGCACCGGTCACCCTTCGCGACGGTCCCGCTACACGATATCCGGGTAGGGATGCCTCCGGGGTGGATGATCTCCCCGGGAGAGGAGTGGCGGCATGGTCCAGCCGGGCATGAGGATCACGGTGGACGCGGCGATGCGGGCCCGGGACATCTCGCGCCCGCGGCCCGACGGTGAGGCGCCGCCCGCCGATCCGGCGGCGGCGCGTCCGAGACCCGGGGGGTCCGGCGAGCCGGCGAAGCGGACCAAGGCCGCCAAGAACGAGCGGCGCCGCCTCGGCAAGCGCGGCCCCCACAAGCCTCCGGAGAACGGGCTGTAGCGCCCGGCGGCGCCGGTCAGCCCTCGTGCGGCAGCGGGGGCGGCTCGCCGGTCTCCTCGTACTCGCTCAGCATCTGGATGCGGCGCGTGTGGCGCGGCTCCTTGGAGTAGGCCGTCTCGACGAACAGCTCCAGGAACCGGGCCGCGGTGTCCAGATCGTGCTGGCGCGCGCCCAGCGCGATGACGTTCGCGTCGTTGTGCTCACGGGCGAGCGTCGCGGTGTCCTCGCTCCAGACCAGGGCGGCGCGGACGCCCCGGACCTTGTTCGCCGCGATCGCCTCGCCGTTCCCGGACCCGCCGATCACGACACCGAGCGTGCCCGGCTCCGCCACCGTCCGCTCGGCCGCCCGCAGGACGAAGGGCGGGTAGTCGTCGGCGGCGTCGTACTCGAACGCCCCGCAGTCGACGGCCTCGTGCCCGTGCTCCTTCAGCCAGGAGACCAGGTGCTCCTTCAGCTCGTAGCCGGCATGGTCGGATCCAAGAAACACGCGCATGGGCCCGATTCTCGCAGGCCCGGGAAGCGTGCGCCGCGCGGGGGTCAGGTGTCGTCGCGCCTGCGGTCGATCACCGTCCGGTCGGCGAGGTCGAGGTCGTCGTCCCCGTCGTCCTGGCCCCCCTCGTCCGTGCCGCCGTCGGCGGGCTCGTCCTTCGGGTCGTCCTTCGGCGTGTCGTCCCCGGCCTCCTCGGGGGCGTCCTCACCGCCGCCCTTCGGCGCGTCCTGCGGGGCTTCCTCCGGCTCCGCGGGCGAGGCGGGCGGGGCGGGCGGCGAGACGGGCGGCGCCTGCTCCTGGGGAGGCGCCGACGGCTGCTGCGGGACGGGGGGCGTGCCGAACTGCCCTCCCGGCTGGCCCGGTTGCTGCGGGACGGGCGCGGCGCCCCAGCCGGGCTGCGGCGGCTGCCCCTGCGGGGGGACGTACGGGACGGCCGACGGATGCTGCTGCATCTGCTGCGGTGGCGCCTGCTGAGGGGGCGCCTGCTGGGGGTAGGGCTGCTGCATGGGCATGCCCGGCTGCACCACGTACGGCTGCGGCGGACCGTAGGGCTGCTGGACGCCCGAGGGCCGCGGGCCGGTTCCGCGCCGGCGGTCGAGGAAGAGCCCGCCCAGCGCACCGAGGCCGGCGAGCCACCCGAACGCGAGCCCGAAGGATGCGCCCTGGCTGATCTGTGCGAAGACCACCCTGCCCATCGATCCGCTGGGGAACTCGAGCGCCCAGTAGGTCAGCGGCCCGGACACCAGGCCCGACACGCCGGCCGCGACGACCGTCGCCCACCAGCCGGTGATGACGGCGCCGGCCGGGCCGCGCTCGGGGTCGGCGAGCCGGACCCCGACCGCCACCAGCACCACCAGCACGGCGAACAGGACCAGCAGGGAGAAGTCCTCCGTCACCACCGAGCGCCAGTCCGCCGCGGGACGCGGCGTGAACCGCCAGGCGAGGGTGAACAGCCAGGAGACGAGCGGCCCGATGCCGTCGCCGAAGTCGAAGCCGCTCTTCGCGATGGCGTCGAGCACCCACTGGTTGCCCACGAGAAGAGCGAGGACGGCAAGGGGAACCAACGCGCCGCCCGTCATCGCGAGCATCCGCCGCATCGTCATGGCGGGCAGAGTAGTGCCCATTCGTCTCCGCCGGTAGGCCCCGGACTACCCGGAGTATGCGGCGTCCGCCGCGGCGGGGAAGCGGAAGTCCGGATCGACCTGCGCTTCGAGGTCCTCCCCCGCGGCCCGGCTCGCCCAGCTCCGGGCGTTCTTGACGTGGAACTCGACGGCCTGCCGCTGGAACCCGTCCCAGTCCTTGACGCACGCGTCGACCTCGGCGCGCATGCGGTCGAGGGCGGCGGCGTTGCCGTCCTCCAGCGCGACGCCGTACCGCCCCTGCTCCAGCGCCCGCACGGCGGCGGACTGGCCGAGCCAGGTCAGCAGGTCGTCGCCGACGTGCTCGCGCAGGTAGGCGACATCGTCCTCGGACTGGACCTTGTTGCCGACGACGCGGATGGCGACGTCGTAGTCGCGGGCGTACTCGGTGTACTGGCGGTACACGCCGACGCCCTTGCGGGTGGGCTCGGCGACCAGGAACATCAGGTCGAACCGGGTGAACAGCCCGGAGGCGAACGTGTCCGCCCCCGCGGTCATGTCGACGACGACGTACTCACCGGGCCCGTCGACGAGATGGTTGAGGTAGAGCTCGACCGCGCCGGTCTTGGAGTGGTAGCAGGCCACGCCGAGGTCGTCGTCGTTGAACGGGCCGGTGGCGAGCAGCGTGACGCCGTCGACCTCCTGCCCCGCCTCGTGGACGGGGTCCTCGCCGCGGAACCGCAGCAGCCGCGAGCCGCGACCGGGCGGGGTGGTCTTGACCATCGCGGACACGCCGGAGATCCGGGGGTTGGTGCCGCGCAGGTAGTCCTTGATCTCGGTGAGCCGGTCGCCCAGGGCGGGGATCTTGGCGGCGCGCGCCTCGTCCAGGCCGAGCGCGACGCCGAGATGCTGGTTGATGTCGGCGTCGATGGCCACGACCGGCAGCCCGCGGCCGGCGAGGTGCCGGACGAACAGCGACGACAGGGTGGTCTTGCCGCTGCCGCCCTTGCCGACGAACGCAACCTTCACGAATGCCCCCAAAGTGGAGATATGAAAACCGTTACCAGTGTCAGAGCACCGAGTCTTGCGGAGCGCGGACGGCGAGGCAAGCGGAACGGCCGGACACGCGACCCGGAAGACGGCGGCTCAGGAAACGGCAGCCCACCTTCAGTGGGGGGACGAGCTCCCACGCCCCCCGGCAAGTGCCGCTGCGGGATCGAAGCCGAACGGAAGCTCCAGTCGGTGCTCGGCTAGCAGCGCGGCATCCGTCAGCAGCTCGCGGGTGGAGCGGTCGGCCGCGATGACGCCGCCGGAGAGGATCACCGACCGCGGGCACAGCTCGGCGGCGTACGGGAGGTCGTGGGTGACCATCAGGACGGTCACGTCCAGGGACAGCAAGATCTCGGCCAGCTCCCGGCGGCTGGCCGGGTCAAGGTTGGAGGACGGCTCGTCCAGCACGAGGATCTCGGGCTCCATCGCCAGGACGGTCGCGACGGCGACGCGGCGGCGCTGCCCGAAGCTGAGGTGCTGCGGCGGCCGGTCGGCGACGTCCAGCATGCCGACCCGGCCGAGCGCGTCCCGCACCCGGCGGTCCAGCTCGGCGCCGCGCAGGCCGAGGTTGGCGGGCCCGAACGCCACGTCCTCCCGCACGGTCGGCATGAACAGCTGGTCGTCGGGATCCTGGAAGACGATGCCGACGCGGCGCCGGATCTCCCGCAGCGCCTTCCTGTCCTTCGGGTCCACCGAGAGGCCGCCGACCTTCACCTCGCCCAGCCCGCCGTGCAGGATGCCGTTCAGATGCAGGACGAGCGTGGTCTTCCCGGCGCCGTTCGGCCCGAGCAGCGCGACCCGCTCGCCGCGCCCGATCGTCAGGTCGACGCCGTAGAGGGCCTGCGTGCCGTCGGGGTAGGCGTACGCGAGGCCCCGGACCTCCAGTGACGGAGTCATGGGGCCGTCCAAGCGGCCACGACGACGAGGGCGGCGGCCGCGGGCAGTACGGCCGCCGCCGCCCACTGCGCGGCCGTGGCGGCGACGTCGTGCGTGACGGGCATGCGGCCGTCGTAGCCGCGGCTCATCATGGCCAGGTGGACGCGCTCGCCCCGCTCGTAGGAACGCAGGAACAGCGCCCCCACCGATTTCGCGAGCACGCCCGTCGCCCGGAGGTCGCGCGCCTCGAAGCCGCGGGACGCCCGCGCCACCCTCATCCGTCCGAGCTCGGCCGTGACGACGTCGCCGTACCGCAGCATGAACGTGGCGATCTGCGTGATGAGCTGCGGCATCCGGAGCCGCTCGATGCCGAGGAGCAGCAGCCGAGGCTCGGTGGTCGCGGCCAGCAGGATCGACGCGACGACGCCGAGGGTGCCCTTCGCGAGGATGTTCCAGGCGCCCCAGAGCCCGCTCTCGCTCAGCCGCAGCCCCAGCACGGTGATCTTCTCGCCGTTCGCGACGAACGGCATGAGGAACGCGAACGCGACGAACGGCACCTCGATCACGATGCGGCGGGCGACCGTCCCGAGCGGGATGCGGGCGGCCGCCGCCACGGCCGCGAGGAGCAGCGCGTACACGCCGAACGCCCACATGCGCTCGCGCGGCGTGGCGACGACCAGCAGCACGAAGGCGAGCACGGCGACCAGCTTGCACTGCGGCGGCAGCCGGTGCACCGGAGAGGCGCCCGGCACGTACAGCCGGTGCGCGTGGCCCGCGCCCATCAGCCCTTCTGGGACGTCTCGGACGGCACCTGCTCGTCCCGCTCCGGCGCCGCCTGCGCGTCCGCGGGCCCCCTGCGCCGGACGGCCCAGAACAGGCCGCCGCCGACCAGCAGGACGGCGCCGACGCCGACCAGGCCGGACAGCCCGCCGGACAGCCGGGCGTCGTCGACGCCCTTGACCCCGTAGTCGCCGAGCGGGGAGTCCTTGAACGTGTGGTCCTTCTCCTTGGCGCTGATGCCCTTGTCCTCGGCGACCTTCTCCAGGCCGTCGGGGGCGGCGCTGGCGTAGTAGCTGACGACCCCGGCCAGGACGAGCGAGACGAGCAGGAAGCCGGCGAAGAAGCGCTTGGTGGTCATCGCGGTCCCCTCTCAGGCCCGGGAGGGCTTGGGCTCGGCGGTCCGGTCCCCGGCGGTCCGCAGCTCCAGGGGCTTCATCAGCCCGCGGGCGCCGTGGACGAGGTCCGGCCGGACGGCGAGCACGCTGGACACGGTCACGGCGGTGATCAGCGCCTCGCCGATCCCGATGAGCACATGGACGCCGATCATCGCGGTGGCGACCTTGCCGAGGGAGACGTCCGCCGTCCCGCCGGCCGCGTAGATCAGCGTGAAGGCGACGGCGGCGGCGGGCACCGAGACGACCGCGGCGGTGAACGACGCCACCGAGACGGACGTGCGCGTCTTGGGCAGCACCCGCAGCAGGAGCCGGAACAACCCGTACCCGACGGCGACCGTGACGAGCGCCATCGTCGTGATGTTGACGCCCAGCGCGGTCAGGCCCCCGTCCGCGAACAGGAGGGCCTGCATCAACAGGACGACCGACACGCACAGGACGCCCGTGTACGGCCCGACGAGGATCGCGGCGAGCGTCCCGCCGAGCAGGTGGCCGCTCGTCCCGGACGCGACCGGGAAATTGATCATCTGGGCCGCGAACACGAACGCGGCGGTCAGCCCGGCGAGGGGCGCGGTCCGGTCGTCCAGCTCCCGCCGCGCCCCGCGCAGCGCCACCCCGACGCCGGCCACCGCGACCGCACCGGCCGCGACCGACACCGGCGCGTCGATGAATCCGTCCGGTACGTGCACGTCCCTCACCGTCCTACCTCTTCGTGGCTGCAGGACCAGTTTGGGGCGTACGACTCGTAGTTGCAACTAAGTCGCAACTACCTGACCGGTGCGATACCTGCTGCCCGCCTGCTCCCTGGCTCCGCTCAGTCGAAGATCGGGTCCCTGGTGCGCGTTCGCTTCAGCTCGAAGAATCCGTCGGTGGAAGCGACGGCCATCACGCCGTCGAAGAGCTTGACGGCCGCCTCGCCGCGCGGGATCGGGGTGACGACCGGGCCGAAGAAGGCGTGCCCCTCGACCTCGATGACCGGGGTGCCGACCTCCTGGCCGACGCGGTCGATGCCGTCCTTGTGGGAGGCGCGCAGGGCCTCGTCGTAGTCGGTGGAGTCGGCGGCGTCCGCGAGCGCCGGGTCAAGGCCGGCCGCCGTCAGGGCCTCTTCGATCAACGCGCGGTCGAACTTCCGCTTGTCGTTGTGGCGGCGGGTGCCGAGCTCGGTGTAGAGCCGTCCGAGCACCTCCGGGCCGTACTTCTGCTCGGCGGCGATGCACACGCGGACCGGGCCCCACGCGTCGGCCAGCATCGTCCGGTAGGAGTCCGGGATGTCCTTGTCCTCGTTGAGGACGGACAGGCTCATCACGTGCCAGCGGACCTCGATCGGGCGCTGCCGCTCCACTTCCAGAATCCAGCGGGAGGTGATCCACGCCCAGGGGCACAGGGGGTCGAACCAGAAGTCCACGGGGGTGGGGGCGTTCTCGGCCAATGTCGCCTCCTACAGCGAAACGGGGGTACGTGAAGCGACAACCGGGGCGCGCCCCTTCCGATTCCCGGCCGCCGGCACCATGCCGGGCACCGTGGCGGAGCCACCGGATCGGCGTCCGGTTGGTAGACATGGGGGCGGCAAGCGATTGAACCGACCAAGGAGTTCATGTGGCAGGCAACCTCACGCGCGACGAGGCGCGGGAACGGGCCCGGCTGCTCACCGTCGAGTCGTACACGGTCGACCTGGACCTCACCACGGGCGCGGAGCGGTTCGGGTCCACGACCGTGGTCCGGTTCGGGAGCGCCGAGCCCGGCGCGTCCACGTTCATCGATCTGCACGGTGCCGTCGTGCGGGAGGTGACGCTGAACGGCACGGCCCTGGACCCGGCGTCCTACGACGCCGGGAAGGGCCGGATCCCGCTGCCGGACCTGGCCGCGGACAACGAGCTCCGGGTCGTGGCCGACTGCGAGTACTCGCGGTCGGGCGAGGGCCTGCACCGGTTCGTCGACCCCGTGGACGAGAGCGTCTACCTGTACTCGCAGTTCGAGACGGCCGACGCGCACCGCATGTACACCTGCTTCGACCAGCCCGACCTGAAGGCCACCTTCGAGCTGGCGGTGAAGGCGCCGGAGGACTGGCAGGTGATCACGAACGAGGCTCCGGAGACCGCCGAGGGCGGGCGGTGGCACTTCCTGCCGACGCCGCAGGTCTCCACCTACATCACGGCGCTCGTCGCGGGGCCGTACCACGTCGTCCGGGACGAGTACCGCCGCGACGACGGCACCGTGATCCCGCTCGGCGTGTACTGCCGGGCGTCGCTGGCCGAGCACCTCGACGCCCCCGCGATCGTGGACGTGACGCGCCAGGGGTTCGCCTACTTCGAGAAGGTGTTCGGCCGTCCCTACCCGTTCGGCAAGTACGACCAGCTGTTCGTCCCCGAGTTCAACGCCGGGGCGATGGAGAACGCGGGCTGTGTGACGTTCCTGGAGGACTACGTCTTCCGGTCCCGGGTCACCGACGCGGCCTACGAGCGGCGCGCCGAGACGATCCTGCACGAGATGGCGCACATGTGGTTCGGCGACCTGGTCACCATGCGCTGGTGGGACGACCTGTGGCTGAACGAGTCGTTCGCCACGTACATGAGCGTCCTGTGCATGGCCGAGGCCACCAAGTGGAAGGGCGCGTGGACGACGTTCGCGAACCTGGAGAAGGCGTGGGCGTACCGGCAGGACCAGCTGCCGTCCACCCACCCGATCTCGGCGGACATCCCCGACATCCGCGCGGTGGAGGTGAACTTCGACGGGATCACCTACGCCAAGGGCGCGTCCGTCCTGAAGCAGCTCGTGGCCTATGTCGGCCTCGACAACTTCCTGGAGGGCGTCCGGCGCTACTTCGACCGGCACGCGTGGGGCAACACCGTCCTCACCGACCTGCTGGGCGCGCTGGAGGAGACGTCCGGCCGCGACCTGGCGTCGTGGTCGAAGGAGTGGCTGGAGACCGCGGGCGTCAACACGATGCGTCCCGAGTACGAGGTGGACGCCGACGGCAACTTCACGTCCTTCGCCGTTCTGCAGGAGGCCAAGGCCGACTACCCGACCGTGCGGTCGCACCGGCTAGCGATCGGGCTGTACGACAGGACCGCGGAAGGCATCGTCCGGCGCGACCGGGTCGAGCTGGACGTCGTCGGGCCCCGCACCGAGGTGGCGCAGCTCGTCGGCAAGAAGCGGCCCGACCTCGTGCTCGTCAACGACGACGACCTGACGTACGCGAAGATCAGGCTGGATGAGCAGTCCTTGAAGACGCTCATTGCGGTTCCGGGGGGTACAGGGGGGCCGGCCCCCCTGAAAGAGCAGGCGGGCATCGGCGACGTGAAGGAGAGCCTGCCGCGCGCTCTGTGCTGGTCGTCGGCATGGGACATGACCCGCGACGCCGAGATGGCGACCCGCGACTACGTCCGGCTCGTCGCGAAGGGCATCCGCGGCGTCACCGACATCTCGGTCACGCAGACGCTGCTGCGGCAGGCGCGCACGGCCGTCCAGCAGTACGCGGCGCCGGAGTGGCGCGCCGAGGGCCTGGCGCTGCTCGCCGACACCCTCTGGGACCTCGCCCGCGAGGCCGAGCCCGGCTCCGACCTCCAGCTCGCCTACACGCAGGCGTTCACCGCGTCCGCCGTCACGGACGAGCACCTGGCGTTCGTCCGGGACCTGCTGGACGGCGCGCAGGTCCTCGACGGCCTGACGGTCGACACCGACCTGCGCTGGGCGCTGCTGCGCCGCCTCGTCGTCACCGGCAAGGCGGGCGAGTCCGAGATCGACGCCGAGCTGGAGCGGGACAGGACCGCCGCCGGGGAGCGGCACGCCGCCGCCTGCAAGGCCGCGATCCCGACCGCCGAGGCGAAGGCCGCCGCGTGGGAGCGGATCGTCGCCGGAGACCTGCCGAACGCCGTCTACCGGGCGACGCTCGGCGGCTTCGTGGAGCCCGACCAGGCCGACCTGCTGGTCCCCTACGTGGACCGGTACTTCGCCGAGGTCGGCCGGGTGTGGAAGGAGTGGTCCAGCGACATGTCCCAGACGTTCGCCGAGGCCGCCTACCCCTTCCTGGTGATCGAGCAGTCCACGATCGACCGCACGGAGTCCTACATCGCCGACGAGCAGCCGCCCGCGGCGCTCACCCGGCTGCTGTCGGAGGGCCGTGACGGCGTGGCCCGCGCCCTGCGCGCCCGCGCCAAGGACGCGGCGTCCGCCTGATCCTGTGTCCGCCTGACCCTGTGTCCGGCTGCCCCTGTTCCCGTCCCCCGTGACCGTGCGAAAGTTGCAAGGCCACGGGGGACGACGGTCACGGGGAGGCGGCTTGGAGACGGCTCAGGACGTTCTGGCGGCTCTGGCACGGCGCTACGCGTTCGGCGACCTGGAGGCGCTGATCACGCAGGGCACCCTGGCCGCGGACGGCCGCTCCACCGCGGTCGCGGCGCTCTGCGCGTTCGGGCAGCGCGTCCTCGACCTGGACGCCGAGGACTTCGGCATGCCCGAGGAGGCCGGCGAGGTGTCGCCGGACCTGCTCGACCGGGCCCGCGCGAGCCGCATGCCGCAGGCGCCGCGGGAGCGGCCGCGCGGCGCCCTCGCCAGCCTCCGCCCCGCCTACCGCCTCCTGCTGGAGGTCATCGAGATCCGCTGGCGGCGCCGCGACATGGCCGCGCTCGTCGCCGCCGTCCACATCGCCGGCGAGTACCTGCCGATGCTGGCGTGGGAGCCGGTGCTCGGCCACGCGGGCGACCCCGCGCTGATCGGCGCGGCCGTGGGCGGGGACGGCAGCCGCTTCGGCGTCCCGATCGAGCCCGGGACGCCGCGCATGTGCGACCACACCCGGCCGGAGCGCTCCGCCTGCGAGCGCACCCTGCGGGTCGCCAAGGAGCCGGGGCCCGGCTGGCGCGCGTATCTCGACCGGCAGCACAGCCAGGTGTCCTCCGCCCTCGGTGACTGCGCCGCCCGGTGCCGCACGCCCTGCACGGTCGTGACGCGCCTGGACGACCTCGTCCGGGCCGACCTCACCGGCCGCTGCAAGCTCGCCGCCGACTTCGCCGACAGCCCTCTGGTGAAGCTGCGTCATGCCGCGCCGGTCGGCCACGGTTTCGGCGTCCCGTCCCCGGAGGAGGTCCAGGCGGCATGGAGCCGCGCCCGCACGTCCCTGTCCCGCCACCCCCTGGGCAAGGCGGCGCTGGCGGGCACCGACGACTCCTACCCGCTGCCGGGGCTGCCCGCGCTGTTCTCGGCGATCGCCGCGGCCGAGCTGCACCCCGACACGCTGCTCCACGACGTCACGAAGCGCATCATGTCGACGCTCTCCTGAAGAGCCTCAGCGCCTTTCCCGTCCGGAGGTCGTCGAGGAGGACGGGCACGCCGTCCTGATCGGCAAGGGGGACCCGCCAGTTGGGGTACTCGTCGGTGGTGCCGGGCTGGTTCTGGGTCCGCCGTTCGCCGACGGCGTCGGCCAGGGAGACGCCGATGAGGCGGGCCGGGGTGCGGGTCAGGAAGTCGTGCAGGGCCGTGACGATCTCCTCGTCGTACGCGGTGGAGCCGTCCGCCAGGGCCCGCATGACGTCGGCGGGCGCGCTGCCGAGCAGGCCCTGCGCATGCAGGACCGCCAGCCAGTCGTCGAGCTGGCGGCGGTGGTCGTCCTCCTCCTCGGCCCGGGAGCGGGTGAGCAGGCCGAGGCGGTCGCGGAGCGCGATGTGGTCGCCGTGCACGAAGCCGGTGATCGGCGGCATGTCGTGGGTTCCGACGGTCGCCAGGGACAGCTCGCGCCACTGGCCGGGCGGCTTGGGCCGTCCGCCGGCGTCGCGCTCGAACCAGAGCAGGGACGTGCCGAGGACGCCGCGGTCCGCGAGCTCCTCCCGCAGCCCGGGTTCGACGGTGCCGAGGTCCTCCCCGACGACCACGGCGCCGAACCGCTCGGCCTCCCACGCCAGGCAGCCGAGCAGGGCCTCGCGGTCGTAGCGGACGTAGGTCCCCTCTGCGGGCGACGCGCCCTCGGGGACCCACCACAGCCGCGACACCTGCATGGCGTGGTCGAGGCGTATCCCGCCGGCGTGCCGGAGCGCCGCCGCCGCCATCTCGCGGAACGGCCGGTACCCGCCGCCGGCGAGCGCGCCGGGCCGCCACGGCTGCTGGCCCCAGTCCTGGCCGCGCTGGTTGAACTCGTCCGGGGGCGCGCCGACGCTGATCCCGGGCGCGCACAGGCCGCCGTACATCCAGGTGTCGGCGCTGCCGTGCGGCACCCCGACCGCGAGGTCGTGGACGATCCCGACCGCCATCCCGGCGTCGCGGGCGGCCCGCTGCGCGTCCGCGAGCTGCCCGTCCAGCCGCCACTGGAGCCATGCGTGGAAGGCGGCGCGGCGGTCGTACTCGCGGGCCTCCAGGACGCCGCGGTCGCGGGCGTCGTGCAGGCGGGACGGCCAGCGCCGCCAGTCCGTGGTGCCCTGTTCCTCGCTGATGGCGCACCACGTGGAGAACGGGCCGAGGGCGTCGCGTTCTCGCCGGCGGAACTCCTCGAAACCCGGGTCGCGCTCCTGCCGGACGCGGTACATCGCCTCGAAGGCCTCCAGCTTGGCCGCCCACACCGCCTCCCGGTCCAGCAGGCCCTCCTGGGCGCGCAGCTTGGCCGCGAGGGCCCCGAACCGCTCCCGGTCCTCGGCGGGCAGCAGCGCGTACTCCGGCATGTCCTCGATCCGCAGATAGAGCGGCGAGGGGAAGCGGCGGCTCATCGGCGAATACGGGGACGGCCCCACCGGCGGGACGGGTTCCGTCGCGTGCAACGGGTTGACCAGCACGAAACCCGCGCCGAGCTCCCGGCCGCTCCACGTCGCGAGGTCCACCAGGTCGCGCAGGTCGCCGAGCCCCCACGACGCGCTGGAGCGGACGGAGTACAGCTGCGCCGTGAATCCCCACTCCCGGGGAGGGGGGCGCAGCGAGTCCGGGGCGACCAGCAGCATCGTGGACAGCCACGTCGACCCGTGCCGGACGCGCAGGTGGTGCCAGCCGAGCGGGACGTCCCCGCTTCCCGGCAGCGGCTCGAACGGCCGCTCCCCGGAATCGTGCGGCGGCGCGAGGACCTCGTCCACACCGGTCTTGATCTCCGCCTCGGCGTCCTCGCCGGACTCCAGATGCCGCCGGAGCGCCGCGCGGACGCGGCCGGCCGTCTCTCCCGCCGCGTGGTGGACGAGGAGGTTCGGCGGCAGCCCGCGCGACCGCTCCCGGTGCCGCTCCAGCTCGGCCCGGACGGCGGCGGACGTGGAGGCGTCCACCCCGAGCGCCGCGAGGACGGCGACGAGCGTGTCCGGCGCCACCGCCGTGTCGCGCCCGCGCCAGTCCTCGTACCGGGTCGCCACCCCGTGCCTGCCGGCCAGCCTGCTCAGTTCGTCGTCGGCCACGCCTGCACCATGCCCGGTGCGGGCGGGCTCACGCCGTCCAGATCGCGGGCTTGCGTTCGATCCAGGGGCGGGCCTCCTCCAGCTGGGCGGACAGCGAGATCAGGGTGCCCTCCCCGCCGAGCCGCCCGGCGAGCATGACCCCGATGGGCAGGCCCTCGTCGTTCCAGTGCAGCGGGACGTTCACCGCCGGCTGCCCCGAGATGTTGTAGATCGCGCAGAACGGCGTGAAGTGCGTCTGGCGCCGGAAGTTCTCCGCGGGGTCCAGATCGTGGAAGTACCCGATCGGGACGGGCGGCATGGCCAGCGTCGGATGCAGGATCGCGTCGAACTCGTCCATCACCGGGAACGCGGCGCGCAGCGCGCCCTGGAGCGCGGCGTGCGCCTGGAACAGCTTCGGCGCCGGCGTCCTGTCGCCGTACGCGCGCAGGTGGCGGGTCAGCGGCTGGAGCAGGTGCTCGCTCTCCTCCGGGACGGGCGTCATCGTCGCCATCGCGCCCCACAGCGTCGCGAAGTGGGGGACGAGGTCCGAGCCGAGCACCTGCGGCAGGTCGACGATCTCGTGACCCAGCTCCTCCAGCAGCGCGGACGCGTCCTCGTAGGCGGCGACGCAGTCCGGGTGCACCTCGACGTCCGGCACCGGCGGCTGGAGGCTCCGCGCGATGCGCAGCCGGCCGGGCGCCCGGTCGGCGTAGGACAGGAACGGAGCGTCCGGTTCCGGCGCCCGGAACAGGTCGCCGGGCATGTGGCCCGACATCACGTCCAGCATGAGGGCGGCGTCGCGGACGGTCCGGGTGATCGGCCCGTTGGTGGACAGCCCGAACAGGTCCGGGATGACCGGCCCCTGCGAGATCCGGCCGCGGGTCGGCTTGATCCCGAAGAGCCCGCAGGCGCTGCTCGGGATCCGGATCGAGCCGCCGCCGTCGCTGCCCTGCGCGACCGGCGCCAGCCCGGACGCGACCGCCGCCGCGGCGCCGCCGCTGGAGCCGCCCGCCGACCGGGAGGTGTCCCACGGCGTCCGGGCCGGGGGCGACACGTCCCCCTCGGTGTAGCAGGGCAGCCCGAACTCCGGCGTCGTGGTCTTGCCGAGCAGCACCGTCCCCGCGTCCGCCAGCTTGGCCACCACGTTGTCGTCCGCGAAGCCGGTCAGGTCGGCGTAGACGGCCGAGCCGAACGTGATCCGGACGCCGTTCACCATGTTGAGGTCCTTGATCGGCACCGGGACGCCGTGCAGCGGCGGCAGGTCCGCGGGGTCTGCGGCGTCCGTCACCGCCTTCTCAGCGCGGCGCGCCTCCTCGCGGGCGCGTTCGGCGGTGACCGTCACATAGGCGCCGACCTGCTCGTTGAGCCGTTCGATGCGGGCCAGATAGTGGTCGGCGAGCTCGACCGGAGATACTTCCCTCGTGCGCACGGCGGTCGCCATCCGGGTGGCGCTGAGGTCATGGGTTTGTGTCACGAACCGGAACGCTAGACGCCGTGTGCGTGGGCATCAAAGAGGGCAGACAGGACAACAGCAAAGAAAGGCGAAGAATACCGGCCTACCCGTCCGCGCCGTAAGTGAATCACCGTCCCGGGGCGACAAAACTATGAACCCCCCATGACTAGGCGACGACCCGATCGGTGATTACTCTGCGCACGGAGGATCATGCCCCCGATGGGAGAGGAATACGGAGCGTCACTAATGGCGATCATGGAGCGGGGCAACATGCAGGGAGCAGCCAGAGCACGGCCCGAGGCCGGCACCGAGGAGACGCGCTCGGAGGAGAGGCGTGAGCACCATCAGCAGGCTCCGGTGAAGGAGCGACCCGAGGAGCGCACCGCCGCGGCGATGCTCGACGATCCCCGGATGCGCCGGTGGATGTGGCGGATCGGCGTGGCCGTCGTCGCCGGCCTCGCGGTCGTGCTCGTGGTCGGCTGGCGGCTCGGTCTCACCGTCGCGGTCCTCGTGGTCATCGGCGACGTCGTCCGGCAGTCCCGCAAGAGCTCCTCCGTCACCGCCTGGCAGAAGTCCTCGGCCGCCGAACGGCGCACCGAGCGGCAGCTGAAGTCGCTGCAGCGCAACGGCTACCTCGTGCTGCATGCACGGGCCGTCCCGCGGGACGACGAGGGCGTCAGCGACGGGCGGATCGACCACCTGGTGATCGGGCCGAGCGGCGTCTACGCCATCGACTCGGAGAAGTGGGACAAGCGCCTCCCCGTGCGCACCATGTCCCACCTCAAGCTCTTCCACGGCCCCTTCAACAAGAAGGACCGCCTGGACGAGGCGCGCTGGGAGGCCCAGCAGGCCAGCAGCATCCTCGGCGAGCGGGTCGGGTTCGACGTGCCCGTCCAGCCGTCCGTGGCGATCTACGGCCCGTCGATCCCGTGGAAGGTCATGCGGGTCCGGGAGGTGGACGTCTACGCGGGCAACCGGGCGCGCTCGTACCTGCGCCGCCGCCCGAAGATCCTCACCGACGGCGACGTCCAGCGGATCTTCCAGGCCGCCGAGCAGGCCCTGCCGCCGAAGTACCCCGAGTGAGTGAGCGGGCGGCCTGCCTTCCGGGCCGCCCACCGCACGATCAGGCCGGGACACCGTCGTCCCGGCTTTTTTCACGCCGTCGGCCGGTTGGTAGCATCGGGGGCGGGCCGGCCCGCGCGCGACCTCCGCTGAGCCGGCGGCAGCGCCGCGACCCGCCGCTGCGAGCACGCTTTCCCAGGCGACCCGTACCGCCACGCCGAACCATGCGCGGCCCGTCGTCCCGGCACGTCACACGTTGGAGAGGTCACAATGCCACCGCTCAGGTCACGCACCGTCACCCATGGCAGGAACATGGCGGGCGCCCGCGCGCTCATGCGGGCCAGCGGCGTCGAACGCGAGGACTTCGGCAAGCCGATCGTCGCGGTGGCCAACAGCTTCACCCAGTTCGTGCCCGGCCACGTCCACCTGGACGAGGTCGGCAAGGTCGTCGCCGGCGCGGTCCGCGAGGCGGGCGGCGTGCCCCGCGAGTTCAACACCATCGCCGTGGACGACGGCATCGCGATGGGCCACGACGGCATGCTGTACTCGCTGCCGTCCCGCGAGGTCATCGCCGACGCGATCGAGTACATGGTCAACGCGCACTGCGCCGACGCCCTGGTCTGCGTCTCCAACTGCGACAAGATCACGCCGGGGATGCTGCTGGCCGCGCTGCGGCTGAACATCCCGACCGTGTTCGTCTCCGGCGGCCCGATGGAGGCCGGCAAGCCCGTCGAGGGCGTCATGGGCGGCAACAAGCTCGACCTGATCGACCCGATCATCGCCTCCGCCGACGCCTCCACGTCCGAGGACACGCTGCTGGAGATGGAGGAGAGCGCCTGCCCGACCTGCGGGTCCTGCTCCGGCATGTTCACCGCCAACTCGATGAACTGCCTCACCGAGGCGATCGGGCTGGCGCTGCCCGGCAACGGCACCGTCCTCGCCACCCACACCGCCCGCCGCGGCCTCTACGAGAACGCCGGACGCGCCGTCGTGGACGTCGCCCGCCGCTACTACGAGGGCGACGACGAGTCGGTCCTGCCGCTGAGCATCGCCACCCGCGACGCGTTCGAGAACGCGATGGTCCTCGACGTCGCGATGGGCGGCTCGACCAACACGATCCTTCACCTGCTCGCCGCCGCGACGGAGGCCGGCGTCGACTTCGGGCTCACCGACATCGACGCGGTGTCGCGCCGCGTCCCGTGCATCTGCAAGCTGGCCCCGGCCACCGGCAAGTACCACGTCGAGGACTGCCACCGCGCCGGCGGCATCCCCGCCCTCCTCGGCGAGCTGAACCGGGCCGGGCTGCTGAACAGCTCCGCCCACTCGATCCACTCGGCGTCGCTGGACGAGTTCGTCGCCAAGTGGGACGTCCGCTCCCCCGGCGTGCTGCCGGAGGCCGTCGAACTGTTCCACGCCGCGCCCGGCGGCGTCCGCAGCACCTCCGCCTTCTCGCAGAGCGCCCGCTGGGAGTCGCTCGACCTCGACCGCGAGAACGGCTGCATCCGCTCCGCCGAGCACGCCTACACCGCCGACGGCGGCCTGGCCGTCCTGCGCGGCAACATCGCGCCCGACGGCGCGATCGTCAAGACCGCCGGCGTCGAGGAGGAGCTCTGGACCTTCACCGGCCCCGCCGTCGTCTTCGAGTCGCAGGAGCAGGCCGTCGAGGGCATCCTCGGCGGCAAAATCACGGCCGGCGACGTGGTGGTGATCCGCTACGAGGGCCCGAAGGGCGGCCCCGGCATGCAGGAGATGCTGTACCCGACGAGCTTCCTCAAGGGCCGCGGGCTCGGCAAGGCGTGCGCCCTCATCACCGACGGCCGGTTCTCCGGCGGCACGTCCGGGCTGTCCATCGGGCACGCCTCCCCCGAGGCCGCGGGCGGCGGCATCATCGCCCTCGTCGAGGACGGCGACCGCGTCGTGATCGACATCCCGAACCGGGTGCTGGAGCTGGACGTCCCGTCCGACGAGCTGGAGATCCGGCGCGAGAAGCTCCTCGCCGACCTCGGCGGCTACCGCCCGCGCGACCGGCACCGCCCGATCAGCGCCGCCCTGCGGGCCTACGCCGCGATGGCGACGTCCGCGTCCACGGGCGCCGCCCGCGACGTGTCGCAGCTCGACCGCCTCTGAGCATTACCCGTCGGGTAATCGCCCGCATTCCCTGCGGGCGCCAGAGTGGTGGGTGCCGGACAGGCCGGCGCCCACCGCTCAAGGAGATCCCGATGACCGCCTACGCCCTCGCCCACCTGCGCCCCACGTCGCCGCTGCACGACGACGTCTTCACCTACATGGAGCGCATTCAGGCCACCATGGACCCGTTCGGCGGCCGCTTCCTCGTCCACAACACGGCCGCCGAGGTCATCGAGGGCCCGCTGGACGGCGGCTACGTGCTGATCGAGTTCCCCGACATGGACAGCGCCCGCGCCTGGTACGAATCGGACGCCTACCAGGCGATCCTGCCGATGCGCACCGACAACATCCCGGGCACGGCCGTCCTCCTCCAGGGCGTCCCGGAGGACTACGACGCCGCGGCCACCGGCCGCGCGCTGCGCGCCGCCCAGAACGGCTAGGAGGAGCAGCACCCTCCACCGCAGCAGCCCCCACCGGCCGGTGGGGACGCGGCAGGCCGTGCCGCACCGGTGACGGCGACCGTCGAGAGCAGCTTCACCGTGTCGTCATGCCCGTCCGGACAAGGCGCCGGATCGGAAGCGTTGATCATCGGCCGGGACACCTCAAAGGTCGACCCGCACGCACGGCAGCGATAGTCATAACGAGGCACGCCCCAAGAATAACGCCCCCGGACCGGCCCCCTTGGAGTCGACCTCAGCCACCATTACGGGCAGGCGCGTGGAGCGGCTCGTGACGGGGGTTTCAGGGGGTCGCCCCCCGGGGAGATCACGCCGCTGGTTCGGTGACGTAGGGGGCCCATTGGGGGTCGCCGTCGTGGACCAGGCCGATGAGGCGCCAGTGGGCGCCTCGGGGGACGGCGGGGGTGACGCTGAGGGTCCAGCCGAGTTCGGACAGGAGGCGGTCGGCCTTGCTGTGGTTGCAGGTCATGCAGGAGGCGACGCAGTTCTCCCAGACGTGCTTGCCTCCGCGGCTGCGCGGGTGGACGTGGTCGATCGTCTCGGCGCGGCGGCCGCAGTAGACGCAGCGGAAGTTGTCGCGGCGCATCAGCGCGGCGCGGGTGAGGGGGACGCGGGTGCGGAACGGGATCCGGACGTAGCGGCGGAGGCGGATGACGGAGGGGACCTCGACCGTCATCGTGGCGGAGTGGAGCACGGCGCCGGAGGTGTCGTGATGGACGATCTCCGCCTTCTCGCGAAGCACGAGGCAGACGGCCCGCCTGAGCGGGAGCGTGGTCAGTGGTTCGTACGTCGCGTTCAGGAGGAGGACCTGTCTCATCAGACGCCCTCCACCGGGCTCTGCTGGTCTGTCGCCTCGGTGGGCGCGTCTGGGCGCGCCTCCCACCGAGGCCCGATTATCGTCTCCGGCACCTGCTCACTCGCCATGAGGACCTCCCCAGGGGCGACCCGACCACATCAGTGTGGCGTCTGAGGGAGCCCGTTCGCTACCCCATTCATCCCCCGCCGGGGGCGACTCGAACGCATGTCCTGGTGGGAGCGTCCACCACGGGCGGCCAATAAGGTGCATTCATGACGCCGTATCCGCCCGCGCAGCGCCAGGACATCGTCGAGGACATCCACGGTCACCGGGTCGCGGACCCGTACCGCTGGCTGGAGGACGCCGGCAGCGACGAGACCAGGGAATGGCTCGCCGCGCAGGACCGGCTGTTCCACAAGGTCGTGGACGCGTTGCCGGGGCGGGAGCGGCTGCGGGCGCGGCTCGTGGAACTGCTCGGTGCGGGGAGCGTCGGGTCTCCGGTGTGGCGGGGCGAGCGGCGGTTCTTCACCCGCCGCAGCGCCGAGCAGGAGCATCCGGTGCTTTACACGGTCGATCCGGACGGGTCCGAGCGGGTCCTGGTCGACCCGATGGCCCTCGATCCCGCCGGGACGACGACGCTGGACGGCTGGCAGCCCGACAAGGAGGGCCGCCTGCTGGCGTACAAGATCTCGACCGGCGGGGACGAGGAGTCGCTGCTGTACGTGATGGACGTCGCGACCGGGGCGCGGGTGGAGGGGCCGATCGACCGGGCCCGCTACTCGTCGGTCGCGTGGCTGCCGGGCGGCGCGGCGTACTACTACACGCGGCGGCTGCCCGCGCGGGACGTCCCGGAGGGCGAGGAGCAGTACCACCGGCGCGTCTACCTGCACCGCGTCGGCACCGAGCCCGACACCGACGACGTCCTGATCTTCGGTGAGGGGCGGGACAAGACCGACTACTACGGGGTCGGGGTGAGCCGCGACGGGCGCTGGCTCACGATCTCGGCGTCGCAGGGCACGGCGCCGCGCAACGACCTGTGGATCGCGGACCTGTCGGCGTCCTCGCCGGAGGCGCCCGCCCTGCGGGCCGTGCAGGAGGGCGTCGACGCCGAGACCAGCGTGCACGTGGGACGCGACGGCCGCGCGTACGTCTTCACCGACCGCGACGCGCCCCGCTCCCGGCTGTGCGTCGCCGACCCGTCCGACCTGTCCTACGGGACGTGGCGCGACCTCGTGCCGCAGGACCCGGAGGCCGTCCTCAGCGACTACGCGATCCTCGACGGCCTCGACTCGCCGGTGCTGCTGGCCGGCTGGACGCGCCACGCGGTCAGCGAGATCACCGTGCACGACCTGGAGTCGGGGGAACGGATCGGGACCGTCCCGACACCCGGGCTCGGCTCGATCGGCGGGATCATCGAGCGTCCCGAGGGCGGGCACGAGGCGTGGTTCGGCTACACCGACAACGTGACGCCGTCGTCGGTGATGCGGTACGACGCGCGCACCGGGGAGACGGCCCTGTGGGCGTCCGCGCCGGGGACGGTCGACGTTCCGGACATCGAGACGCGCCAGGTCGTCTACACCTCGCGGGACGGGACGCAGGTGCGGATGCTCGTCGCGTCCCGCCCGGGGCTGTCCGGCCCCCGGCCCGCGATCCTCTACGGATACGGCGGCTTCAACATCTCGCTCACGCCGGCCTACTCGGCGAGCATCCTCGCGTGGGTCGAGGCCGGCGGCGTGTACTCGGTCGCGAACCTGCGCGGCGGGTCCGAGGAGGGCGAGGAGTGGCACCGCGCGGGCATGCGGGAGCACAAGCAGAACGTGTTCGACGACTTCCACGCCGCCGCCGAGAAGCTGATCGCGGACGGCCTGACGACGCCGTCGCAGCTGGCGATCTCCGGCGGGTCCAACGGCGGGCTCCTGGTCGGCGCCGCCCTCACCCAGCGTCCCGACCTGTACCGCGCCGTCGTCTGCTCGGCGCCGCTGCTGGACATGGTGCGGTACGAGCGGTTCGGCCTCGGCCAGACGTGGAACGACGAGTACGGGACGGCCGACGACCCCGAGGAGTTCGGCTGGCTCATCGGCTACTCGCCTTACCACCACGTCCACGCCGGGACCGCCTACCCGGCCGTCCTGTTCACGACCTTCGGCAGCGACACCCGGGTGGATCCGCTGCACGCCCGCAAGCTGTGCGCGGCGCTGCAGCACGCGACGGCGTCGGACGCGCCGATCCTGCTGCGGGACGAGGCGGAAGTGGGGCATTCCGCCCGGTCGGTGAGCCGGTCGGTGGATCTGATGACCGACACGCTCACCTTCATGGCCGCGCAGACCGGCCTCTCCCTGGACCCCGGCGGGCCGGACGAGTTGACGGATGGTCTAATAACGGGATGAGCGAGACGATGGTGCGCGGCACCATGGAACGCGTACTCGGCCTGCTCCGCGAACCGCCGGAAGTCCCGGACGTGTCCGCCGGGTACCTCGACCTGCTCGGCCCGTCCCCCAAGGCGCCGCCGTCGCTCGCCCAGTCGGTGATGGAGTCGAGGTTCCTCCCCCGCATCTACGAGAAGGTGTGGCGGCCCGTCGGGTTCAACCTGGCGAAGGGCTGGCCCCTCGGCCCCGACACCGCCGAAGAGCACGCGATGGCCCGCGACTGGCTCGGCCTCGCGCACCCCGGCTACGCGGCCCGCCCGCCCGCGACCGTGCTGGACGTGGCCTGCGGCCCCGGCAACGTCACCCGCGCGCTCGCCGCCGGCATCGGCGCGGACGGCCTGGTCGTCGGGCTCGACGCGTCCGAGACCATGCTGGCCCGCGCCGTCGCCGACACCGCGCCCGGCGACGACGTCCGCTACGTGCGCGGCGACGCGGCCGACCTCCCCTTCCGCGACGGCGTGTTCGACGCCGTCTGCTGCTTCGGCGCCCTCTACCTCTTCGACGACCCGTGGACGGCCGTCGACGGGATGACCCGCGTCCTCAAACCCGGCGGACGCCTGGTCATCCTCACGTCCCGGCGCCCGTCCCGGGTCCCCACCACCCGCGTGGGCGGTGAACTCCTCCGCCACACCACCGGACTCACCGTCTTCGGTGACGAGGAAGTCACCGCCGCGCTCACCGACCGGGGATTCACTGAAATCCGCCGACGCCGCTACCCTCTGATGCAGATGGTCGGAGGACGGCGCCCGCCCCCCAGCCTCTAGGACGCTGCCGAGGTTCGCGCTACCCTCCCACCACACGCACGGACACCGTGCCCACGAACGCCCCCTCCTGGGGTTGGGAAGCCTCCAGGAGGGGGTTTCGTATTGATTGTGGGCCGCCAGGCCCGAAGGAGGAGAAAAAAGCAAAAAACCCGGAGCCGCGGCGGGACCGGGCCGCGCTACCGGTGCCGCCGCGGCTCGGGGGTCTCAGCGGAGCCGTTTCTCCAGGTAGATGTTGACGATGCCGCCGATGGTCTCGCGGCGGGTCTCCGTCCAGCCGAACCTGCGGTAGAGGGCGAGGGCGGGGCCCTGGAGCTCGGTGGTGTCGGCGCGGAGGACGCGGTAGCCGTACTCGGCGGCGCGTTCCTCCAGGGCCTGGACGAGGGCGGCGCCGTAGCCGCGGCGCTGCACGGCGGGCAGGACGCGCAGCCGCACCATCTCGACCGCGTCGAGGGCGGGGGTGCCGGGCGCGTAGCCGCCGTAGGCGCGGGCGTGGCCGCCGGGGATCAGGTCGGCGCGGCGCAGACCTCCCATCGCGACGATCCGGTCGTCCAGCTCGCCGACGAGGAACTCGCCGTCGTTGCGGAGATAGATGTCCTCCATCCGGAAGAAGTCGTGGTCGTAGTAGACGCCGTCGCCGGGGCGCAGGCCGACCTGGGCGAGGCCCGCGCGGTGCAGGGCGAGGACGGTGCCGTGGTCGGGGGCGCTGTAGCGGCGCAGTCTCAGGTCTCCATAGCTCCACACCGGTGGTTGGTCCTGGAGGCGGAGGAGGGTGGGGTGGCCCCGCCAGGACGTGCTGTCAGGCGTGCCCATGCCCGGTCAGACCTGCTCACCCGGGCGGACCGCGGGCTGGTTCTGGGTCGGACTCTTCACCCAGGGGCCGGCCAGCGCCTCGTAGAAGTCCTTCAGCTCCGGAATCTCACCGCACTTGGCGTTGACGGCCGCGCCGATCTGCCGGGCCCGGTGGACGAGGATGTCGGACCGGTGGTCGGTCGGCAGATCGAGGATGGCCTCCCGGCCCGCGGTCAGCGCGGCCTGGGGCTCCCCGGCGTGCAGCTTGCACATCGCGCGGTCGAGGCGCACCAGGGTCAGGTCGACGCGGTCGGTGGGCGCGTAGAGGGTGAGGGCGTGGCTGAGCACCTCGTCGCCGTGCTGGTGGTCGCCGAGATTGGTGAACGTGTCACCTTCGTAGAAGGCCATCTGCCGGTCGGTGAACCCGAACACGAGGTCGGAGGTGTCGGTCTTGGAGAGCTGGTCGAAGACCGAGCGTCCGCGGACGAGGGCGCGGCGGGCGCTCGGGGCGGCGTCGCCCCGTCCGCGCATCGCGAGCATGCCGAGGGCGCGCGCCTCGACGGCGGGGGCCATGGCGGCGGCGACGCCGGGGGTGCGGCCGGCGAGGTCCTGCGCCTTGCGGGCCAGGTGCAGCGCCTCCCGGGGGTCGCCGTAGTACATCGGCACCAGCGACTCCCGGACGGTCACCCAGGCGCGCAGCTGCCGGTCGCCGGTCTCGTCGGCGGCGGTGCGCGCCGTCCGGAAGAACGAGCGGGCCAGCCGGTGGTCGCCCAGGTTGATCATGATCAGGCCGGACAGCCCGGACAGCTGCGCGGCGATCCGGCACAGCCGTTCCTGCAACTCGACGGGCTGGCGCTTGTCGCACATGCGGCGCACCTCGCTGAAGTCGAGCAGCACGTCGCAGAGCATCCGGAGGGAAGGGGTCGCCTGGTACTGGCGGCCGTAACCGTAGGTGGTCTCCTCCCACTGGTCGAGCATGGTCGGCGAGACGGTCGCGCCGACGAGCGTGTCGTCCATCTTGCGGCGCAGGTTGTCGACCGCCCCCAGGAACTGACCGTCGAGCGCCACGCCCGCTCCGGCCAGAAGTTGCAGAAGGGTCCTACGAAGCACGATGTCCTCCTCTCCTACATCAATGGTCAGGGGGGCGCCGGCGCGGTCGGCGCCCCGGATCTCGTTCACGGTTGCCCAGGGGCGCTCCTCGCTCCTGGGGACGATGGCCCCGACGAGGGCGCCGGGGTCGGATGCCGCGCGCCGTTCCGGCGTGCGCGGCTGCGGGACGCTCACGGCGCCCGTGCGGACCGCGTGGCCGCGGCCGCAGATGCAGGGACTCTGGTAGTCGAGGGCGTCCGGTTCGACCCGGTAGACGGCGCAGAGGTAGTGCAGGTACTCGGGACCGGGCCTTTTGTACCCGCTCTCGTAGGCGGACAGCAGCGTCTCCCCGAGCCGGGGCGGCGGCTTGCCGTCGACCTCGTAGAGCGCCCTGACCTGCGCCACGATGTCTGACAGCGCGACACCGTGGGCCAGGCGGTGCGCCTTGACCCGGCTCGTGCCGAACAGAGGCCCGCACTGCTCGTGGATCTCCTGCGCGATCTCGACCGGGGAACGACCTCGGGCCAGGGCATGCGCGCGGATCCGGCGAGCCACGTCGGTCTCTTTTCGGGGGGGATCCGACATCCTCCGGCCTCCTCACCGTCGGATCGGGACGCCGCCCCGTCGGGGGTGGACGATCGTCCCTGCCACGGCGACCGGTCGCTTTACGACCACGACAGATAATCTCTCGCGCACGCAGCGTAACCCTGGTCACACTCCCGGCCAAGCGATTCGGGAGAACCGGCGGGGTCCGCGGGCCGCCTTCTCCCCCGCGGGTAGAGATTCTTCCTCCGCAGGGAGGGAGCCTTCCCCTGAGGTGGGGTAATCCGGTACTTCGCGGGACGGCCGGTCTCTTGACCGGCCACCGTGAGAGTTGCAATTCTCGCGGCGAGTGACCGGACGGATCCGCAGAGTCGATCAAGGATGGGCCCGCCGCGGAGCTCGCCAAGAGGTGTGCTCGCCTTAACGGAGGGGGTGCGAGAGGTGGTCAGCGACAGACGCGTCGGCTACCTGGAGGAGCTGGAGCACGAGCTCGACACGCGAGGGCTCGTCGCCCGGGTCGTCCGGACCCGCTCGGGCCCGGCCTTCCTGCGGGTCGTGAATCCCGAGGCCGCGAGCCTCGCGGAGGACGTGACCTGCGCGCCGGCTCCCGAGACCAAGGACCACTACTTCTGGTGGTCGTGGGGGGAGCGCATGCATCACGTCGACGACGTGGGCGGCGCCGCCCTCAAGCTGGCGCACGTCCTCCAGCCGCTGCGCCACGAGGTCGGCGGACGCTCCTAACCCCCGAGACCGGGCGTGTCCCGCGGGCCGCGGCGGAACGGCGCGGCAGCCGCGGATCCGCGGGACACGTTCGCCAGGAGTCCCTCCCCGGCCGGTTCGCGTCACCTCGCCCAGGCGCCGTACGAACCGGTCGGCCCCGTCCCCTACGATCGGGCTCGTACCCGCCGCGGGTCCACGGCGAGGTGTCGAGGCACCACAACGGCCGGGGAGGGTCTGCCACACATGTCATTCGCCGCGCCCTTCAGCGTGTCGCTCGCCGCGTCGCCGGCCGCCGGGGTCCTGCCCTGGGCCCAGGACGGCACCCCCGAGAAGGCCTGCAACAGCCAGGACCCCACCACGACGTGCCGGCTCGTCTGGAACATCAGCCACAGCGTCGACTTCACCCGGTTCTACGCCACCTGGCTCGACACGCCGCTCAGCACCCTGTTCTTGGTCATCGTCACCTTCGTGATCGCGCTGATCGTGAAGAACATCGCGCACCGCATGATCACCAGGGTCACGCTCCGGATGGCCGAGGGCACCATGTCGGAGAGGGTCCGGGAGCGGTCCCGGACGGTCTTCGAGGGCAGCCCGGCCCTGCTGAACAAGCGGCGGGCGCAGCGCGCCCAGACGCTCGGCTCGGTGCTGCGCTCCGTCGCGTCCATCATCATCATGGGGACGGCCGCGTTCAGCATCCTCGGCTCGCTCGGCCTCAACCTCGCCCCCATCCTGGCCAGCGCCAGCGTCATCGGCGTCGCGGTCGGCTTCGGTGCGCAGAACATCGTCAAGGACTTCCTCGCCGGGCTGTTCATGCTGCTGGAGGACCAGTACGGCGTGGGCGACTTCATCGACGTGGGCACCGCGAAGGGCACGGTCGAGGCGGTCACGCTGCGGGTCACCCGGATGCGGGACGTGGACGGCATCGTCTGGTACGTCCCGAACGGCGAGATCAAGAAGGTCGGGAACGAGTCGCAGAACTGGGGCCGCGCCGTCCTGGACATCCCGGTCGACATCCACGAGGACACCGAGAAGGTCAAGGAGATCCTCCAGGCCACCGCCGACACGATGGCCGCCGACTCGGCGTGGAGCGAGCTGATCCTGGAGGAGCCGTCGGTCTGGGGCGTCCAGGCCCTCGCGGGCGACGCGATCGTGATCCGCGTCGTGCTGAAGACGGCGCCGGGCAAGCAGGGCGACATCGCCCGCGAGCTGCGCGAGCGCGTCAAGCGGGCGTTCGACGAGGCGGGCGTCACGGTCGCCACCCCCGCGCCATAGTGGATCATGGTGAGAACCGGGGCGCGGCTCACATAGGGTGGGGGGCGCTATGGCTGAACAGGTGACCTTCTACGAGGCGGTCGGCGGCGAGGAGACCTTCCATCGCCTGGTGCACCGCTTCTACCAGGGCGTCGCGAGCGACCCCGAACTACGCGCCATGTACCCCGAGGAGGACCTCGGCCCCGCCGAGGAGAGGCTGCGGCTGTTCCTCATCCAGTACTGGGGCGGCCCGACCACCTACAGCCAGCGGCGCGGCCATCCGCGGCTGCGGATGCGGCACGCCCCGTTCGTCATCGGGTCGGCGGAGCGGGACGCGTGGCTGCGCCACATGCGGGCCGCGGTGGACGAGCTGGGCCTCCCCGACGACCTGGAGCGGCAGCTGTGGGGCTACTTCACGATGGCGGCGCAGAGCATGGTGAACGCTCCGGCATAAGCGGGTAGATCGCCGTGTATGACGCGAATCCCGTGGTGGCGCGACGCCGTCGTGTACGAGATCTACGTCCGCAGTTTCGCCGATTCCGACGGGAACGGTGAGGGCGACCTCCAAGGGATCCGGTCGAGGCTCGGCCATCTGCGCGATCTGGGCGTGGACGCGCTGTGGCTCACCCCCTTCTACACCTCCCCGCTGGCGGACGGCGGCTACGACGTGGCCGACTACCGCGACGTCGATCCGCGTTTCGGCACGCTGGACGACTTCGACGCCCTGGTGGCGGACGTCCACGCCCACGGGATGCGGCTGATCGTCGACATCGTCCCGAACCACTCGTCCGACCGGCACCGCTGGTTCCGCGAGGCGGTGGCCGCGCCGCCGGGGTCGCCCGCACGGTCGCGCTACATCTTCCGGTCCGGGAGGCCAGGGGATGGTCCCGGCGGTGAGGTGCCGCCGAACGACTGGCCGTCCGCGTTCGGCGGTCCGGCCTGGACGCGGCTGGACGACGGCGAGTGGTACCTGCACCTGTACGCGCCCGAGCAGCCGGACTTCAACTGGCGCAACCCGGAGGTGCGGTTCGAGTTCGAGGACATCCTGCGGTTCTGGCTCGGCCGCGGGGTGGACGGCTTCCGCATCGACGTCGCCGCCGGGCTGTTCAAGGACGAGTCGTTCCGCGACCTCGGCGGGCAGGACCGCCGCGCGCTGAACGGCCCCATCTACAGCCGTCCGGAGGTCCATGACGTGTACCGCAGGTGGCGGCAGATCCTCGACGGGTACGACGGGGACCGCATGGCGATAGGCGAGGTGTGGACGGACGGGCCGGAAGACCTCGCGCTCTACCTGCGTCCCAACGAACTGCACCAGGTCTTCCAGTTCGATCTGCAACTGGCTCCGTGGTCGGCCGCGGCGTTCCGTGAGGTCATCGACGGCGCGCTGAAGGCCGTCGCGCCTACCGGGGCGGCCCCGACCTGGGTGCTGTCCAGTCACGACTCCGTCCGCCACCTCACCCGTTACGAGCGGCCGGGAGGCGTCCCCGGTACCGGTTATGCCAGGGCCAAGGCGGCGTTGCTGTTACTTCTGGCGCTTCCAGGGTCGGCGTACCTGTACCAGGGCGAGGAACTCGGACTGCCAGAGGTGACCGACCTGCCAGATGAGGCCCGCCAGGACCCCATCTGGTTCCGGACGAACGGTGAGCTCGCAGGACGGGACGGCTGCCGCGTGCCCCTGCCCTGGTCGGGTTCCGTCGAGCCGTACGGGTTCTCCCCCGACGGCGTCCGGCCCTGGCTGCCCATGCCGGAGGGGTGGGCGTCCAAGACCGCGCAGGCTCAGGCGTCCGACCCGTCCTCCATGCTGGCCTGGTACCGCGAGGCGCTCGCGCTGCGCCGCCGCCTGCGGGACGGGCTTCCGGAGGACGTGGAGTGGCTCGACTCCCCCGAAACGGCGCTGTTCTTCCGCCGCGGGCCGCTCACGGTCGCCCTCAACTTCGGGGAGAATCCCGTGCGCGTCCCGGCGGGCACGCCGCTGCTGACCAGCACCCCGCTGTACGGCGACCTGCTTCCCGGAAACACGGCGGCCTGGCTCGAAACCCCATGAACGCGTCCAGCGCGCTTCGTCGCAAGGGGCAGGCAAGCGAACGCGGTGTGCCGCGCCGTGCAAGGGGTCAGTGCACGGGCGGCACACCGCGAGTTCGCTCCGGATGTGCCGGCTACAGCGGAGGACGCTGGAGCTGGAGCGGGTCGTCCGCGAGCGGGGCGGACTTCAGCATCTGCGCGCCGGCCTCGACGCCCGCCCAGCGCTGGACGTAGGCGATCGCCTTCGACTGCTCGTCGGCGGGCAGCGCGGTGATGATGCGGCCGCTGTGGTTCATGCCCTGGGCGACGTAGACGGCCGAGTCGCGGCTGCCGTGCCCGAGGCGGAACGGCTCGGCGCCCCACGGGTCGTTGGAGCCGTACAGGAACAGCATGTGGTTCGCGTTCCCGCGCACCCAGCGGTCGATGTCGCGCATGGCCCGCCCGTTGTCGAACCGCATCGGGATGTCACGCGGGACGTAGGTGCGCGGCTGGTAGCTGCTCTCGTACCGCAGCAGCGGGCGCAGGTGCTTGAACTTCGGCGACGGCCAGCCGAGCTGCGTACCCGCCTGGTAGTAGTACGGGATGTACGGGGAGAGCCCCTGGTCGCTGTAGAACGACAGCCCGGAGATCGTGTCGAGCGTCTTGTAGAGCTCGTCGTCGGAGGCGTTCACCGCGGGAAGGTCCGCGCAGTCGGCCTGCAGGCTGTACTGCCAGAACGCCCACTCGTAGTCCATCACCGAGTTCTCGAACGCGCGGTCCTGCGTGCGCAGGATGGTGAACGTCCAGCCGTTCTCGTCGGCGGCGGCCTTGAAACGTTCGAGCATCGCCGGGCGGCGCTTGAGGAATTCGCGGGCCAGCGCCTTGACGTGGGCGCGGCACTCGGGGTCGTTGCCGACCGTCTGGAAGAACTTGTCGTAGGCGCGGTCGTCGTTGTTGCTGACGTCGTTCGGCGCGACGTACACGACGCTGCCGTCGACATCGCGCGGGTAGAACCGCTTGTGGTAGACGGCCGTCATGCCGCCCTTGCTGGCGCCCGTCGAGATCCACTTGCCCTTGTAGATGGTCTTGAGGGCGCGGATCAGCCGGTGCTCGTCGGTGGCGGCCTGCCAGATCGTGTCCTTCGTCCAGTCCGTCGGCTCGGGACGCGACGGGGTGAAGTACCGGTACTCGACCGAGATCTGGTTCCCGTCCACCAGCGCCGTCGGCTCGGACGTGAACATCACTTCCGGCGTGTCGTAGCCGCTGGTGTAGAGCACCATCGGACGGTCGGCCGCCTTGTGCTGCAGCATGATGCGCTGCTCGAACCACTGCCCGCGCGGGTTGCGGTGGTCGACCGGCTGCCTGTACTCCAGCCAGAACCAGCGGTGGCCCGGCAGGGTCGAGGCCTTCTCCGTGACCTGCATCCCGGGGATCGCCTTGAGCTGGGCGAGGATGTCGCCCGTCTGGGCGGCACCCGCCGGGGCGGTGCCCGCCCGGGTCGTGACCGCCTGCGCCCCGCTGGCGCCCGCCCCGGTCATGCCGGCGGCGAGCAGCAGTGCCATCGCTCCTCGTGAGACGCGCCGCATTGTGCCCCTTTCACGTGGGTTCTCCACATTCGCGTCGCGACACTAGAGGGAGAAGTGGGCCGAAAACGGATCGCTGTTGCGCTTGTTACCTATCCGTGACGGCGCAGTTGTCACCAGGGCAGTACGGACTTCCCTGATCAGGTCGGTGGAACGAGGGCGATTCCGTCGTCCCACGGGGCAAGGCACTCGAAAAGCCGTTCGTCGTGCCAGCGCCCGTCCAGATGAATGTGGCGCCGCGCCGTTCCCACGGGCGTGAACCCGTTGCGTTCCAGAACGCGCTGGGACGCGTGGTTGTCGACTCTCGTGAACGCCTCCACACGGTGCAGGCGCAGCGCGCCGAAGGCCACGTCCAGCGCCTGGCCGAGCGCCTCGGTGGCGACACCCCGCCCGGCGTGCGCCCGCGCCACCCAGTAGCCGACGAAGCAGCTCTGGAGCGGTCCGCGCAGGACGTTGTTGAGCGTGATCCGCCCGGCGACCTCGTCCCCGACGAGGATGACGGCCGGCCACATCTCCCCCGCCGCGTACGCCTCGACCAGATCGTGCAGGTTGTCGCGCTGGCCCTCCACCGTGTAGTACGCGTCGTCCCGTTCCGGCTCCCAGGGACGCAGGTACTCCCGGTTCGCCCCGTACAACGCCGCCAGGGCCTCCGCGTCCGCCACCTGGGCCACCCGCAGCCGCACCCCGGACCGGCGTCCGTCCAGGGCAGGAGGCGGGCCGGCGAGGGCCGTCATGCGCCGGGCACCACGTAGCGCCCGATGAACTCCCGCTCCTCCGGGGTGAACCGTCGCAGCCGGTTCGCTTCGACGTCGAACGCGACGAGCGTCGAGGTCGCCTCGGCGTACACGTGCTCGTCGTCCCGCACCTCGTAGGCCAGCTTGAACGACGCCGCGCGGGCCTCGGTCACCCACGTCTCCACCCGGATCGGGTACACGGTCGGCAGCAGCGGCATCCGGTAGTCGATCTCGTGCCGGGAGATCACCATCCCGCGGACGGGCTTCTCCCCCTTCCGCACCGGGTCACCGTGGAACATCTCCAGCCGCGCGTCCTCCAGGTAGCCGAGGAACTTCACGTTGTTCACGTGGCCCTGGGAGTCGATGTCGCCGAACCGGATCTTGAACTCGTAGACGTGCCGGTACTCGGCCTCGGGCATCTGCTGCATGTCCTCGCCTGGGGATACGGGGGAACCGGGGTCGCCTGATGCTACCCGCAGCGGGTTCAGCCCCTGACGAGGCAGGGGCGCTTCGGGTCGAACGTCCAGCCCGGGACCAGATACTCCATCGCGGCCTCGTCGTCCCTGTCGCCCAGTCCGTACCGGAGATACAGGCGGTGCGCCTCCTCGATCCGCTCCTCGTCGATGTCGATGCCGAGACCGGGCCGGCCGGGGAGGCCGATCGCACCGTCCACGATCGGGAACGGCTCCCTGGTCAGCCGCTGCCCGTCCTGCCAGATCCAGTGCGTGTCGATCGCGGTGATCTCCCCTGGCGCGGCCGCCGCGACGTGGGTGAACATCGCCAGCGACACGTCGAAGTGGTTGTTGGAGTGCGAACCCCAGGTCAGGCCCCACGCCTCGCACAGCTGCGCCACCCGGACCGAGCCGCGCAGCGTCCAGAAGTGCGGGTCGGCGAGCGGGATGTCCACCGAGTCCAGCCGGATCGCGTGGCCGAGCTGCCGCCAGTCGATCGCGATCATGTTGGTGGCGGTGCGCAGGCCGGTGGCGCGGCGGAACTCCGCCATCGTCTCCCGCCCCGAGAAGTCCGGCTCGGCGCCGCACGGGTCCTCGGCGTAGGCGAGGACGTCCCGGAGCCCGGTGCCGATCCGGATCGCCTCCTCCAGCGACCAGGCGCCGTTCGGGTCCAGGTTGATGCGGGCCTCGGGGAACCGCTCGGCGAGCGCCCGCACCGCCTCGGCCTCCTCGTCCCCGCGCAGGACGCCGCCCTTGAGCTTGAAGTCGGCGAACCCGTACCGCTCCTGGGCGGCCTCCGCCAGCCGGACGATCGCCTCGGGAGTGAGGGCCTCCTCGCGCCGCAGCCGCAGCCAGCCGTCCGCGCCCTCCGGCGGCGCCTCGTACGGGAGGTCGGTCTTGTTCCGGTCACCGATGTAGAACAGGTAGCCGAGGATCGGGACCGTCCTGCGCTGGACGCCGTCGCCGAGCAGCGCCGCCACCGGCACGTCCAGGAACCGTCCCATCAGGTCCAGCAGCGCCGACTCGATCGCGGTCAGCGCGTGGACCGCGATCCGGGTGTCGTGCGTCAGCGCGCCGCGCCCGCCCGCGTCCAGGTGCCCGAACGTCGCGCGGAAGGCGTTGAGGATCTCGTCCGACCGGCCGATGGGCCTGCCGACGACCAGCTCCCGGGCGTCCTCCAGCGCCCGCCGGATGCCCTCGCCGCCCGGCACCTCCCCGGCGCCGGTGTTCCCGGACGAGTCGGTGAGCAGCACCAGGTTCCGGGTGAAGAACGGGCCGTGCGCGCCGCCCAGGTTGAGGAGCATGCTGTCGCGCCCGGCGACGGACACGACCCGCATCTCGGTGACGACCGGCGTGCTCATCGCGGCACGCCCTGGTAGGCGACCGGACGCTGGAAGCGCTCGATGGCGAGGCTCCCCACGGACGTCGTCCGCGCGTCGGACGTCGCCGGGAACGGGCCGCCGTGGACCATCGCGTGCCCGACCCGCACCCCCGTCGGCCACCCGCCCCACAGGATCCGCCCGGCCAGCCGCTCCGCGACGGGCAGCAGCCGCGCGGCGGCCTCGCCCGAACCGTGGATCGTCGCGGTCAGCTGCCCCTCCAGCCCGCGGGCCAGGGCGATCACCTGGTCGAGGTCGTCGCACCGGACGACCAGGGAGCACGCACCGAAGATCTCCGCTTCGAGATCGGGGCCGAAGTGCTCGGCGTCGACCGCCGCGAGAGCCGCGCGGCACCCCGCCGCCGCGTCCGGTTCCCGTCCTCGTGCGAGGACCTCCACGTGCGGATGGTCTTCGAGCCGCCCGACGCCCTCGGCGTAGGCGCGGGCGATGCCCGGCGTGAGCATCGGCGCCCCGGGGTCGGCCTCGATCGCCTTCGCCGCCGCGTCCAGGAACGTGTCGAGGTCGGCGCCCTTCACCGCGAACACGAGCCCCGGGTTGGTGCAGAACTGCCCGGCGCCGAGCGTCACGGAGCCGGCGTACTGCTCGGCCAGGTCCCCGGCGTTCTCCGCGAGGGCGTCCGGCAGCAGGAAGACGGGGTTGACGCTGCTCATCTCCGCGTAGACCGGGATCGGCCGCGGGCGGCCCGCCGCCGCCTTCGCGATCGCCAGCCCCGCCGTCCGCGACCCGGTGAAGCCGACCGCCTGGACGCGCGGGTCGGTGACGAGCGCGATGCCCAGCGTCGGGCCGTCCCCGTACAGCATCGAGAACACGCCCTCGGGCAGCCCGGCCTCGCGGACGGCGTCCGACACGGCCCGCCCGACGAGCTCGCACGTCCCGGGATGGGCGTCATGCGCCTTCGCGATCACCGGGCATCCCGCCGCGAGCGCCGACGCCGTGTCGCCGCCGGCCACGGAGAACGCGAACGGGAAGTTGCTGGCCCCGAACACCACGACCGGGCCGAGCGGAACCCGCCCCTGCCGGATCTCGGGCCCGGCCTCGCCCCCCGGATCGACGCCGGTCAGCGGCTCGGCGGCCCGCAGGTCGGACGCGAACAGGCGCAGCTGCCCGGTGGTCCGGGCGACCTCGCCGGTCAGCCTCGCCTCGGGCAGCCCGGTCTCGGACATGGCCCGCGGGACGAGCGTGCCCGCCAGGTCGTCGAGCTTCGCGGCGATCGCGTCCAGGAACGCGGCGCGTTCCTCGGCGCTCGTGGCCCGGTAGGCGTCGAAGGCCTCCGCCGCCAGCGCGCACGCGCGGTCCACCTCCGCGTCCCCGCCGTAGCCGTAGGCGGGATCGAGGCGTTCGCCCGTGCGGGGATCGACGGCGGTGATCGCCCGCCCCGTCCCGGCGACGCGCTCGAAGCCGATCACCATCTCGCCGGTGAGCTGCGCCAATGTCCCGTCCTCCTCCGTCTGGGCAGGGGTGCCTGCCTCGGACGATAGGAGACGCGAACGATACCTGTCCAACACGAAGAACGCATCGAGCGATGCCGAACGTGTATCACCGCATGCCCGGCCGGCCGCGCGCGGCCGGCCGGAACGCGGATCAGCGGGTGAGCTTGCGGTGCGTCACCCGGTGCGGGCGGGCGGCGTCGGCGCCCAGCCGCTCGATCTTGTTCTTCTCGTAGTCGGCGAAGTTGCCCTCGAACCAGAACCAGTTCGAGCCCTCTTCCCACGCGAGGATGTGCGTGGCGATGCGGTCCAGGAACCACCGGTCGTGCGAGGTGATCACGGCGCAGCCGGGGAACTCCAGGAGGGCGTTCTCCAGGCTGGACAGGGTCTCGGTGTCCAGGTCGTTGGTCGGCTCGTCCAGCAGCAGGACGTTCCCGCCCAGCTTCAGCGTCAGCGCCAGGTTGAGGCGGTTGCGCTCACCACCGGACAGCACGCCCGACGGCTTCTGCTGGTCGGGCCCCTTGAACCCGAACGCCGCAACGTACGCGCGGGACGGCATCTCGACCTGCCCGACGTTGATGTGGTCCAGGCCGTCCGAGACGACCTCCCACACCGTCTTCTTCGGGTCGATTCCGCCCCGGCTCTGGTCGACGTAGGAGACCTTCACGGTCTCCCCGACCCGCAGCTCGCCGGCGTCCGGCTGCTCCTCCCCGACGATCATGCGGAAGAGCGTGGTCTTGCCGACGCCGTTCGGACCGATGACGCCGACGATGCCGTTCGGCGGCAGGTTGAACGACAGGTCGTCCATCAGGACCCGGTCGCCGAAGCCCTTCGTCAGCTTGTTCGCGACGATCACCGTGTTGCCCAGCCGCGGACCCGGCGGGATCTGGATCTCCTCGAAGTCCAGCTTGCGGTACTTCGCGGCCTCGGCGGCCATCTCCTCGTACCGCTCCAGACGCGCCTTGCTCTTCGTCTGCCGCGCCTTCGGATTCGACCGGACCCACTCCAGCTCGTCCTGGAGCCGCTTCTTGCGCTTGGCGTCCTTGTTGCCCTCGACCTTGAGCCGCTCCGCCTTCTTCTCCAGGTAGACGGAGTAGTTGCCCTCGTACGGGTAGCAGCGGCCCCGGTCCAGCTCCAGGATCCAGGTCGCCACGTTGTCGAGGAAGTACCGGTCGTGGGTGACGGCGAGGACGGTGCCCTCGTACTTGGCGAGGAACTGCTCCAGCCACTGCACGCTCTCGGCGTCCAGGTGGTTGGTCGGCTCGTCCAGCAGCAGCAGGTCGGGCGCCTCCAGCAGCAGCTTGCACAGCGCGACCCGCCGGCGCTCACCACCCGAGAGCGTCTTCACGTCGGCGTCCCCCGGCGGGCAGCGCAGCGCGTCCATCGCCTGCTCCAGCTGGCTGTCCAGATCCCACGCGTTGCGGTGGTCGAGCTCCGTCTGGAGCTTGCCCATCTCCTCCATCAGCTCGTCGGAGTAGTCCGTCGCCAGCTTCTCGGTGATCTCGTTGAACCGTTCGAGCGTCGCCTTGGTCTCGGCGACACCCTCCTCCACGTTCCCGAGGACGGTCTTCTCCTCGTTCAGCGGCGGCTCCTGCTGCAACATGCCGACCGTGTACCCCGGCATCAGACGCGCGTCGCCGTTGGAAGGCTGCTCCAGACCGGCCATCATGCGCAGCAGCGTCGACTTACCGGTGCCGTTCGGCCCCAGGACGCCGATCTTCGCGCCCGGAAGGAAATGCAGGGTGACGTCGTCCAGGACGACCTTGTCGCCATGTGCCTTGCGCACACGCTGCATCGTGTAGATGTACTCGGCCATCCCCCAAGACTAGGGGGTGTTTATTGCACTTCCCCCCTCCTTTGGGCCTGGCGGCCCTGCTGTGTTCATTGCAGTTCCCTCCTCCTTCGGGCCTGGCGGCCCTCCATCGTCGGGCACTGCGTGCGATCGCCGGCATCGCTCCGACTCGCCTTGCGGCTCGCTGCGCGATCAGGTTCTCGCAAGCTCGAACCTGCCTTCGGACGCGATCACCAAAGTCGCCTCCGCCGTCGTGTGTCCTTCGTCTACGGGTGGCCATCTCACGGCGCGGCACCATGTTCTCCGCTCAGGCGCGCGATCCCACGGGCGAACGGGCAGCACTACGGCAATACCGGCGGGAGCTGTAGCGAGGTGGTGGATCGCGGTCTGGCCAGCGGCGTGTGTCGACGTGGTTAGGTTTCTGTGGCTTGGGGGTCTGTGTCTACTGCGGGGAGGCAGACCCTGTCTCGGCCGGAGGACTTGGCTCGGTAGAGGGCCAGGTCGGCTGCTGCCAGGAGTTCCAGGAGGTCCTGGCCGTGGGTGCGGAAGAGGGAGACGCCCACGGAGACCGTGACCGTGACCGTGCCCTCCTCCGCGGGGACGGCCAGGCGGCGGACGCGGCCGCGGAGGCGTTCGGCCACGCGGCAGGCCTCCACGGTGTCGGCGCCCGGGAGGAGGACGACGAACTCCTCGCCGCCGAACCGGCCCACCACGTCGTAGTCGCGCAGCTGGTGGCAGAGGGTGCTGGCCACGCCCACGAGGACCTGGTCGCCGATCAGGTGGCCGTGGGTGTCGTTGACGCGCTTGAAGTGGTCGATGTCGATCAGCAGGAGGGCCACGGCGTCGTGGGTGCGCTGGGCCCGCGAGAGCTCGGTGTCGGCCTCGCGCTGCCAGGCGGCGGCGTTCAGCAGGCCCGTCTTGGCGTCGGTGCGCGCGGCGGCCTGGAGCTGCTGGTGCATCAGGCTGCGCTGGAGCAGCATCACCGGGGGCAGGGCCAGGAAGAGCAGGCCCAGCGAGAGCGCGCTGGTGATGGCCACGAGGATGCCCACGCAGAGCTCCACCACGTCCAGCAGGAGGCTCTCGCGGGTCCACAGGACGTCGCGCCAGCGGCCCTCGGGGTTCGCGGCGTGGGCGGCGACGGCGACGATCGCGGCGTTGACCACCGTGAACAGGGCCGCGCAGCCGACGGCGGCCGGGATGCCCGGGCAGGCCTCGACGACCCAGTGCGGCACGCCCTCCAGCGGCTCGGGCTCCATCAGGTGGAACACCATGGACGCGCACGCCCCGGCGATGCCGAGCGCGGCGGCGACGAGGGCGCGCCGGTAGATCAGCGTTCGGCGCACGCGGAACTGCAGCAGCGCCTGGAGCGGAACGGGGATCAGCAGCGCGTAGACCGGGGGCAGCAGCAGGGCGACCGGCAGCCACCAGGCGGACAGCAGGTCGCGGGCGACGCCGGCGGGCATCCCGAGACGGCGTGTCGCCTCGATGCACACCGCCCCGCACGCCAGCAGGGCGGCGAACGTCGCCGCGTCGTCGCCCCGGTACGGGGTCTCGAGCAGCCCCGCGACGGTGAGCCCCAGATGGACGGCGACGACCACCGGCACGTAGACCACGAGCACGGCCCGGCGCCCCGGTCGCGCCCGCCGTCTGGGCCTGCGGGCCAGCTCCCCACCACGGTCCTCGGCGGACGACTGCACTGCCGTCATCCTTCCCCCTTACGCGCATCACGTTGTGTAACACGATAGTTGCAACGTGTGCGGAAGGGGCGTGAAACAGGTAGGTTCGGGAACGCACATGCCGGCGGCCGCCCGGCCGCCCGGCACATCCTGAGGGGGATACCACCATGCGCGGCGTTTCCTGGATCTGACCAGGCCGCAAGAACCCCCGGTGGTACGGGGGGCGCAGACCGACGGTGAACCGCCCGCCGGCCGCGCTCCCCTGCGGGTCAGGCCGCCTTGGGCTCGGCCTCCTCGTCCTCGGCGGGGCCGCCCAGCGCCCACTGGTCGGCCGCCTCCCGGGCGAGTTGCCGGTCCTCGTCGGTGAGGGAGCCGCTGCGCTGGGCCGGGCGGAAGTCGACCGTGCCCCGGCTCAGGTCGGGGCCGAGCGTCATGGCCTCGACCTCGGCGGAGAAGCGCCACTGGTCGTCCCGCTCGTACTGGCGGATCCGCAGGCGTCCGCTGACCAGCACGGGCGTGCCGCGCTTCAGCTCGGACGCGTTGACGTTGTCGGCGAGGTGCCGCCAGCAGTTGACGGTCACGTACAGCGCCTCGTCGTCCTGCCACTGACCGGTCTGCCGGTCGAAGCGCCGGGGCGTGCACCCGACCCTCAACGACAGGAAGGCATGCCCGTTGGCCGTCACGGCGTAGCGGGGCTCCGCCGCGACCCAGCCGGTGATGGTGACGTGCGCCTCGTTCATCGCGTCCTCCGTTGTCTCGCGTACGGGACAACGGTGGCGCGGACGGGCGGGGCGGCGGCGAAGAACGCGAACCTGTGGATAACCCGACTCAGCCGAGGGCGACGTCCACGTCCTTGCGGAACCGGGCGTAGATCTCCAGCTCGTCCTCGATGGGCTCGATCACCTTCTCGTGCGCGACGCGCTCGATGCCCTGGCGCATGTGGTGCTCCATCTTCTCGCCGTGCTTGGCGGACGACAGCGCGACCATGTTGCGGCAGGCGGACGCGGTGAGCCACCCCATCCCGAGCGTGCACAGGACCAGGATCAGCACGTACGGGATCAGGCCCGCCTGCCCGACGAGGCCGTCGGGGTCCTCGCCGCCCGCGCCGAGCAGCCCGTACGCGACGAGGAAGCCGATCCACACGACGCTGAGGGCGGCGACCAGGACCAGGAAGTACTGCCAGGTCTTGACCAGCCACCACCAGCGCGGCACCACGTTGAACGTGGGCAGGGCCTCCTTCAGCGACTCGCCGAGCGCCTCCGGGATCTCGGTGGAGTGGGAGCGGGCGGCCGTGCGGACCGAGCGCCCCCAGTGCGGCGGGAGCTCGGCGGCCACGCCCTCGGTGACGTTCTGGAGCGCGTTGTCCACGTCCCCCTGCTGGGCGCCGATCGGGCCGGTGAAGGCGTTGCGCAGCTCCTCGCGCAGCTCGGTGAGCCGCATCCGGCGCAGCGGGTCCGACCGCAGCCGGGTGATGATCGCGGTGACGGGCCAGCCGATGAAGTCGGACGCGCGCAGCTCGTAGGCGCTCTCCATGGCCTCGGCGACGGCGGGCGCGCCGGCCGCGTCGGTGAGGGCCTGGATCAGCTCGGCCCGGCGGCCGTCGTCGACCGTGGTCGGCGGCTCGGCGTCGAGCCGGTAGCCGGTGAAGCGCTCGGCGACGCGGTCGACGTCGGCCGACAGCCGCTCGGTGCGGGCGCGGCGGGCGGCGACGGTGTCGACGAGGACGTCCCGGAAGCCGTGCACGCCGTCCTCGGCGACCGCGGCGGTGGTCACGATCCGCGGGTCGGCGAGGCCCTCGGCCTCCAGGAGGCGGCGCAGGTCGGCGACGCAGTCGTCGATCTCGTGCGGGGCGAGCCGGTCGACCTGGTTGAGGACGATCAGCGTCACGCCGGTGTGCCGGGCGAACGGCACGATGTAGTTGCGGTGCAGCGCCGCGTCCGCGTACTTCTGCGGGTCGACCACCCAGACGAGCAGGTCGGCGATCGTGACGAACCGGTCGACCTCGGCGCGGTGCATCGCCTGGATGGAGTCGTGGTCGGGCAGGTCGATGAGGACGAGGCCCTGCAGGCCGGCGTCGGCGCGCTCCAGGTCGAGGGCGCTGGCGCGGGCGTACCGGTGCCGCTTGTCGACGTCGAGCCAGTCGAGCAGCGGGCCGGCGCCGTCGAGGCCCCAGACGCACGCGTGGGCCTTCGACGTCATCGGGCGGCGCATCCCGGTCGGTGAGAGCTCCAGCCCGCAGATGGCGTTGAACAGGGAGGACTTGCCGCTTCCGGTGCCGCCCGCGAGGGTGACGACGGTGTGCTCGCCGGAGAGCCGCAGCCGCTGCCCGGCCCGCTCCAGCAGCGCGTCGGCGTCGTCGAGGACGGGCTGGTCGAGCCGTCCGAGACCCGCCCGGACGAGCCGGTCGAGGCCGTCGAGCCGCTCGACGAGCCCCGGCGGGCCGGCCGGGTCGGCGGGGGCGCCGGGCCCGGACGGGCCGAGGGTCGGATACCCGCCGGTACCCGCCGGCGAGTTCGCGGGGATTGCCGAGGTGGTCATCGGGCAACCTCAAGGTTGTAGGTGGCCTGGTACAGCTGGACGGGGACGGTCTCGTCGGGGATGCCGGCGGAGTCGAGCACCTGCCCGAAGCGGATGGCCTCCTCGTCGAACAGCATCCCGATGCGGCTGCGCAGGTCGGCGCGGGCCTTGGCGCCCATGCCGCGCAGGGACTCGGCGCCGAACAGGGCCTTCAGCAGCCGCTGCGGGACGGCGCTGTTGCCGCCCTCCACGGCCACGTCGGACGTCCCGTAGCCGAGCAGGCCGATCATCAGGACGAGCGAGACCGCCTCGGTGTCGAACGACACCAGCTTGGCGACCGAGCGCTTGGTGACGCCCTCGGTGCGGATCAGCTCCTGGACGTGGTCCTGCCAGGAGCTCACGGCGCGGGTGACGCGCCGCGACAGTTCGGGGGAGACGTGCCCGAGGTCGGCGTCCACCCCGGCGAGGATCTGCTCGCCGGCCGGGTGGGCGCGCCAGCGGGCGAGCACCTCCTCGGCGCCGTGCTCGGCGGACGCCATGATGAGCGATTCGAGCCCGCTGCGCAGCGCCGCCTTGAGCGCGCGCACCCGGGTGGGGCTGCTGCGGCGGCGCCGGCTCGCGGCGCGGCCGCGCCGGGACCGCTGCACGTGCAGGGATTTCAGCAGGTCGCCGGTGCCGGCGAACTCCTGCCAGCGGGCCAGCACCTCGCCGCGCAGCAGCGAGCCGTTGCGGGTGGCCTCGTCGAGCTCGGCGAGCGCGGTGCCGTATCCGGCCTCGACCTCCCGGGCCAGCTCGGTGCGCTGCTCGACCTGGGCCTCGACCTGCCGGGCGACCTCGGGAACGCGGGTGCGGAAGCTGTCCAGGACGGCGGCGAGGGTGTCGCTGATGACGATCTCGCGGTCCTCGGCGTCCTCGGCGACGCCGGTCAGCCAGGCGCGGATGTCCTCGACGGCCTCCTCGGGGAGGCGGCTGTCCTCGATCCGCGTCTCCGGGACGGTGAAGCGGCGCGCGTCGCCGACCTCGTGCCGGTCGAGCATCTCGGCGAAGTGCTCGACGATCTCGCCGCCGCCGGCGCCGGCGCCCTGCGGGACGCGGGAGAGGACGACGCCGATCGTCGCGCCGTTCTCCTTGGCGCGCTGGAGCATCTGCCAGACCTGCGCGTCGGCGTAGCGGGCGGCGGTGGTGACGCACAGCCACAGGTCGGCCGCGGCCATCAGCTTGGTCGCGAACTCGTAGTGGTCCTCGAAGACGGAGTCGAAGTCGGGGCTGTCGAGCAGCGCGAGGCCGGGCGGCAGCACGTCGCTGGCGATGATGACCAATTGGTCACCCGCGATGGCGTCGGGTGCGGGGCCCCGGATCCGTCCCATCCCCGGCAGCATCGGTCCCTCCATGAACCACTGCACGTGGTCGGGGTGGCAGACGAGGATCGGGCTGCTGGTGGTGGGGCGCAGCACGCCGGTGGCGCTCACGCGGGCGCCGACGAGCGTGTTGACCAGGGTCGACTTGCCCGCGCCCGTGGACCCGCCGAGCACCACCAGCATGGGGGCGCCGGCGGCCTGGATGCGGGGCAGGACGTAGTCGTCGAGCTGTGCGCGCAGCTCGTCGCGGGCCTCGCGGGCCTCCTCGACGCCGGGGGCGTCCAGCAGGAACTCGAACGCGCCGAGCTGATCGCGCAGCACGGCCAGGGCCCGGGTCAGCTCGCCCTGCCGGACCGTGTCGCCGGCTCTCGGCGCGCGCCGCCGGCCGCGCCTGGGCGCGGCGGGCTCGACGTCCTTCTCCGCGGGCTCGGACGCGCCGTCCTCCGGAGACACCGCTTCTGGAGATACCGCTTCCTCGGGCACGGCCTCCGGGGGCACAGCACCTTTCCCGGCCGTGCCCTTCCTGGACCTTCGCTCTCTCCTCGCCGTCTTCCCGCCTCCCGGGTCGGGGGTGCCCTGCTCGGACGCGTCGGTGCCGTCTCCGGACGCCGCGGTCCCGCCGGGGGCGGGCTCCTCGACCCCGCGTCCCCGGCCGGCGCCGGCCTCCTCGTCGTGGACCGTGCTCTGCTCTGCCGGGGGTGTCACGGATCCCGTCCCATGTCCGCTCGAATCACGTCGATCTCTCGTGCCACGTTCACCACGTCGCCCACGACCACGATCGCCGGGGGCCGGACATCACCGGCGGCCATCTCGGCGGCCACCGTGCCGAGCGTCGCCGTCAGCGTCCGCTGGCCGGGAAGGGTACCGTCCTGTACCACGGCGACCGGCGTGCCGGACGACCGACCATAGCGCATGAGGGCCGATGCGATCTGCCCCATCCGCTCCACCGCCATGAGCAGCACGATCGTGCCCTCCGCGCGGCCCAGCGCCTCCCAGTCGACGGTCGAGTCGGGGTGTCCCGGCGGGACGTGCGCGGAGACGACGTGGAACTCCTGCGCGACCCCCCGGTGGGTGACCGGGATGCCGGCGGCGGCCGGCACGGCGACCGCGCTGGTGATGCCGGGGACGACCGTCACGGGCACGCCGTGGCGGGCGCAGTGCAGGGCCTCCTCGCCGCCCCGCCCGAACACGAACGGGTCGCCGCCCTTGAGCCGGACCACGAAGCGGCCCTGCCGGGCGTTCTCCACCAGGTACTCGTTGATGCGGTCCTGGGTGACCGTGCGGCCGTAGGGGATCTTGGCGGCGTCGATCACCTCGACGTCGGCGGCGAGCTCGTCCAGCAGCCCGCCGGGGGCGAGCCGGTCGGTGACGACCACGTCGGCCATCGCGAGCAGCTGCCGCCCGCGCACCGTGATCAGCCCCGGGTCGCCGGGACCGCCGCCGACGAGCGCGACGCCGGCGGGCTTGCGCCGGGAGTGCCGGGATTCCAGCGCCCCGTCGCGGAGGCCGGTCACCACGGCGTCCCGGATCCCGGCGGCGCGCCGGGGGTCGCCGCCGAGCAGGACCCCGACGGTCGCGTCGCCCGCGTGCCCGCTGGCGGGCGTCCAGGCCGGGGACGACTCGGCGTCGTCGGCCCGGACGGACCAGATCCGCGCCCCGTCGGCCTCGGCCACCACGTCCCCGTTGACCTTGGCGTCGTCGGTGACGGCCTGCACCAGCCAGGCGCCCCGGCAGTCGCCGCGCCGGTAGGGCCGCCGGTGCCAGGTGATGCGCCCGCGGTCGGCGAGGCCCTCCAGGGTGGCGGTGACCTCCGGCGAGACCAGCACGACGTCGGCGCCGGCGTCCAGCAGGGCGGGCACGCGGCGCTGGGCGACCCGGCCCCCGCCGACGACGAGGACGCGTCGCCCGCCGAGTCGCAGGCCTAGCAGGTACGGGGGCACGTGGCGGATCTCTCGGACGCGGGTGGCGGACAGGTGTCTTTGTGGAACAAAGGTACTCGGGTTGGGGAGTCCATGGAGAGGGGCTCCGCCCAGTCGATAGCCGAGCGTGACTCATTCCGTGATCACGCCGTGACGGCGCTCAGGCGTCCTTCTCGCTCACCCCGGCGGAGTCGAAGGTGGCGACCTCGTGCAGGACCCGCACGGCCCCCTGGACCAGCGGCAACGCCAGCAGCGCGCCGGTCCCCTCGCCCAGCCGGAGCTCCAGGTCGACCAGCGGCCGCAGGCCGAGCGCGCCGACCGCCGCGGCGTGGCCGGGCTCGGCGGAGCGGTGCCCCGCGACGCATGCGCCGAGGGCGTCGCGGCACAGCGCGGCGGCGGCCATGGCGGCGGCCCCGGAGATCACCCCGTCCAGGATGACGGGGACGCGCAGCGCCGCCGCGCCGAGGACGAACCCGGCGATCGCGGCGTGCTCCAGCCCGCCCACCGCCGCGAGGACGTGCAAGGGATCGGCGCCCGGCTCGCCGAGCAGGCCGTCCCCGCCGAGGAGGCCGTGCCGGTCGAGGGCCGTCCGGACCACCTCGACCTTGTGCGCGTGGGTGGCGTCGTCGATGCCGGTCCCCCGGCCCGTGACCCGCTCGGGCGGCAGCCCGGTGAAGGCGGCGATCAGCGCGGCGGACGCGGTCGTGTTCGCGATGCCCATGTCGCCGGCGACCAGGCAGCGCGCCCCGTCCGCGACGAGGTCGCGCGCCACCTCGATGCCCGTCTCCACGGCCCGCCGGGCCTCGGCGGCGGTCATCGCGGGCCCGAGCGTCATGTCGGCGGTGCCGTGCGCGATCTTGCGCGCGAGCAGGCCGGGGGCGTCGTCCATCTCGGCGGCCACCCCGACGTCGACCACCGTGACGCCGGCGCCGACCTGGGCGGCGAACGCGTTGACGACGGCGCCGCCGGCCAGGAAGTTGGCGACCATCTGCGCCGTGACCTCCTGCGGCCACGGTGTGACGCCCTGGGCGTGCACGCCGTGGTCGGCGGCGAACACGGCGACCGCGGCGGGCTCGGGCAGCGGCGGCGGGCACTGCCCGGCCAGCCCGGCCAGCCTGACCGACACCTCTTCCAGGACGCCGAGCGACCCGGGCGGCTTGGTGAGCCGGGCCTGGTGGTCGCGGGCGTCCCGCATGGCCGCCTCGTTCGGCGGCGCGATGGAGGCGATCGTCTCCTCGATGAGGCTCATGGCGTCCCTTCAGAGTCAGATGCCCAGCTCACCGAGCACCTCCAGCAGCCGGTCGTTGGACGGACGGTCGCGCACGGCGATGCGCAGCCAGTCCGGGCCGAGGCCGGGGAACGTGTCCCCGCGCCGGACGGCGTAGCCGCGTTGCCGCAGCAAGGCCCTGATACCGAGCGCGTCCGGCACGCGCAGGCAGAGGAACGACGCACGGGCCTCCGGGACGACGTACAGGCCCCTTGCCGACAACTCCGCGGCGAGCCGGTCGCGTTCGACGCCGAGTTGGACGGCCCACGTCTCGGCCTCCGCGACGGCCTCCGGTGTGGAGCACGCCTCGATGGCGACGAGCGCCGGTGTGGACACGGCCCAGAGCGGTTGCGCCTCGGCGAGCCGTCCGATCAGGTAGGGATCGGCCAGGACGTAGCCTGCGCGCAGCCCGGCGAGGCCCCATGTCTTGGTCAGGGACCGGATGACCACGATGCCCGGGGGCAGGCACGTGGCGAGGCTCTCCGGCTCGCCCGGGACGCAGTCCATGAAGGCCTCGTCCACCACGACGGTCCGTCCGGGCCTGGCGAGTGCGCTGACGGCGTCCGCCGGGTGCAGCACGGAGGTCGGATTGGTCGGGTTACCGATGATGACGAGGTCGGCGTCTTCCGGGACCAAGAGTTCTTGCCGGGGGGTCTGGGGGGTCGTCCCCCCAGAAGGAGGCGCCGGGTCGAGGGTGAAGTCCTTGCCGAGGATCACCCGCTCCACCTCGTGCCCGGCGGCCCGCAGCGCGGCCTCGGGCTCGGTGAACTGCGGGTGCACCACGACCGCCCGCCGCGGCGCCAGCACCCGCGCGAGCAGGACGAACGCCTCCGCGGCACCAGCGGTGAGGAGCACCTCCTCGGCCGACCTGCCGTGCCGCCGCGCGACCGCCCGGCGGGCCGGACGCGGGTCGGGGTAGGCGGCGAGGTCGCCGATCGACGCCCGGATCCGCGCGGCCAGCCACTCCGGGGGCGTGCCCGTCCGGACGTTCACGGCGAAGTCCGCGAGCCCGCCGCCGACCTCCGCGTCCCCGTGGTGGCGGAGATCCACGTCGCCGGTCACGGGCGGTCCGCCTCGTAGTACAGGAGCGCGTTGACGGCGGCCGCCGCGACGACGGACCCGCCCTTCTCCGAGACGTTGCTGAGCTGCGGGAGCCCGCTGGCGCGCAGCGCCTCCTTGGCCTCGCGGGCGCCGACGAAGCCGACCGGCACGCCGATGACCAGGGCCGGGCTCACCCGGCGGGCGACGATCTCCGAGAGCGCCTCGGGCGCGGAGCCGACCGCCCAGACCGCGCCGGGCCCGACCTCGGAGTAGGAGAGCCGGACGGCCGCGGCCGACCGGGTGATGCCGGCGGCGCGGGCCATCCGCGCGGCGGCGGGGTCGGCGGCGTGGCAGACCGTCTCGCGGGCGCTGATTCCGGCGGCGACCATCCCCTCGTCGGTGACGATCGGCGTCCCGTCGCGCAGCGCGGCCCAGCCCTGGACGAGGAACTCCTCCAGGGTCACCAGGTCCACCGCGTACTCCAGGTCGGCGGTGGCGTGGATCACCCGCTCGGCCACGGCCCGCCACAGCGGCGGCATCGGGGAGAGGTCGACGCGGGACCGCAGGATCTCATACGAGCGCACCTCGATCGGGTGGGGCTGACGGACGGTCAACGGCGCTCCTCGGCTACTCCGGTGGGGCGGGGATGGTCTCGATCGGGCGGTTCTTCCGTGACGGCCGCCAGGCGGGGGCCGGGGCGCCGCGCTCGCCCCAGACGACGGTCACGGGCTCTCCCGGCTCGTCCCGCGGGGTCGGCGGGACGCCCTGGAGCCGGACGGCGTCGCCGGTGAAGCCCTGCTCGTCCAGTATGTCCAGTATGGCCTGGGCATCGTCCGCCGCGGTCACGGCGACGACCCGGGAGGGTCCGAGGGCCGTGCAGGCGCGGAGGGCCTCCTGTCCGCTCCGTCCGGGGAAGCCGGGGCCGACGAACACCGCGTCGGGCTGGGGAAGGTGGCCGGCGGTGAACCGGATGTCGCCGGAGGCCATCGCGACCTTGACGCCGTGCAGGCGGACGTTCTCCCGCACCCGCTCGCACGCCGCGTAGTCGCGGTCGACGGCGACGACGGCCGCGCCGAAGCGCGCGCACTCGATGCCCACCGAGCCGTCGCCGGACTCGACGTCCCACACCATGTCGCCGATGCGGGGGCCCAGCTTGGCCAGGACGAAGGCGCGGACTTCCGGAGGCGGGCCCGGTCCCTCGCCGAAGGCCTCCGCGGGCAGCGCCCACCCCGCCGCCATGGGCCCCGCCATGGGCGCCGCTCCCGAAAGCCAGCCCGATCGGCCGAGCGCGTGGCGGTTGTCCAGGACGAGCACGACCTGGGGGTCGTTCCAGGGACGGGTGGTCGCCTCGGCCGGACGGACGTAGACCACCCTCTCCCCCGGCCCGCCCAAGTCCTCGCAGACCACGAACGACCGCGGAGTGACCGGGAACAGAGCGCGCGCAAGCTCGGCCGGGCCCGCACCCGGCTCGGTCAGGACCGCGACCTTCGGATGGGCGCGGCACGCGTTGACGGCCCGCCTGAGATGACCGTCCTTGGCGGAGACGACCAACGCGTCCTCCCAGGGCAGGCCCGCCTGGGCGAAGGCCCTCGCGACCAGCGGCGTCGCAGGGAAGGTCTCGGGCGCGTGGCCCTGGTCGAGCAGTTCCCGGACGATCCCGAAGTAGCCGGGGTCGCCGTCCACGACGAGGACGACGTCCTGTTCGGCGACGTCGACGCCCCGCAAGGCGCCGACGACGTCCTCGGTAGTGACCTTCCGCGCGCCCGCCGCCAGCGGCAGGTCCTTCAGCAGGCGAGGCTCACCCACCACCAGCGAAGCGCTCTCCAAGGCCAGCCTGGCCGCTTCGCACAGCGGAGACCCGTCACGGCCGACGACCGTCAGCATCGCTACCGAGCCATTCGCCCGTACATGCCGACCATGCTCTCCCCCTTGGCGTCCAGCAGGACCACCTGGGCGGCGACCTGGACGTCCGGCGCGCCCGCCATGTCGGCGGCGCGGCGCTCCAGCTCACCGGCGGTCCTGCGGCACAGCTCCCGCCCGCACGGGCCGAGCTTGCCGGCGTGCTCCCACAGGTCGTAGACGTCCCGGACCGCCGGGGCCTCGGCCACCTTTCCCGCCATCGCCGTCCCGCAGTCCATGTCCAGCGTGATCGATTCCAGAAGACCGGACGCGCCGCCCAGGAAAGCGGCCTGCTCCTCCATACGGGCGACCATGATGATCTGGACGATCCCCTCCTTGACCACCTCGCGCAGGCGTTCCCCCTCGATCGGGACGAAACGTTCGTCCGGCAGCTTCGGCAGCATCCGGCGGGCGGCCTCGCGCACCCCTTCGCCGTACATCACGAGCGTCTTCTCCACAGCGGTCACCGGGGCCTTCCCTCCACGTCGTCGGCGACGACGAGCTTCTCCGAGGCATCGTCCGGGGGCCGCTGCGGCGCGCCGTCCGGAGACGGATCGGTCGCGATGCGGCTGAAGACGACCATGTCCCGGCTGACGCCGTCCGTGTCGCGTTCCGCGCCGCGCGCGATGCCCTCGCGCCGGTAGCCGGCCTTCTGGGCGACGCGGATCGAGGCGTGGTTCGTGACCATGGCGCGCAGCTCGACGCGGAAGAGCCCGCAGTGGCGCAACGCCCAGTCGGAGACCAGGGAGAGGGCCTCGGTCGCGTAGCCGCGCCCGCGCGCGCTCGGCCGCATCCCGTAGCCGACCTCGGACGTCAGATGCGACCAGTTCACCCTGAACAGCCCGATGGTGCCTCGCAGGACGCCCCTATCGCGATCCGTCACCGCCAGATGGATTCCCAGGCCGAACCGCTGGACCTTGTGGACGCCCTCCCGCAGGAACCAGGCGAGGGGCTCGGCCTCCAGGGCGTCCGGGAAGTTGGGCGGCAGGAAGTCCTCTCCGGAACGGATCACGTCGATCAGCGCGGGCGCGTCGTCCAGGCCGAACGGGCGCAGGACGAGGCGTTCACCCTCCAGGCGCACGTCCCCTCTGAAAGCGTCCACGCGCGCTCCCCTCACGTCACCCGCAAGCCCTGCTCGCACAGCACCGGCCGCCCGCACAGAATAGGCTGTCGCGGTGAGTTACCAGCGTCTGTCCCCGGACGAACGGCGAGCCCAGATCCTGGGCGTGGCACGGAGGATGTTCACCGAACTGCCCTACGCCGAGGTGTCCACGGCCGCCATCGCGCGGGAGACCGGCGTGCAGCGCGGCCTGATCCACTACTACTTCGGGACGAAGCGGGAGCTGTTCCTCAAAGTCGTCCAGGGGTTGACGGCCGCGGCGGCGATGCAGGCTCCGCCCGCGGACGAGAGGCTGACGCTCCCCGAGGCGGTCGAGCTGTGCGTGAACCTGTTCCTCGACGCGGCCGAGCGGAACGCGACGACCTGGTTCGCCGCCCTGGACGCCGAGGGGTTCGGGCAGGACCCGGAGCTGTTGAAGATCGTGAACCGGTTCCGGGACGAGACGGTCGAGCACATGCTGGCCGTCCTGGGGGTGCCGGAGCCGACCGAGACGCTGCGGGCCGTCCTGCGCGTCTACTCCGGGCTGGCGGACGCGGCGACGCGCCAGTGGCTCCAGGAGAAGACCCTCGACCGCGATCAGGTGCACACGCTCCTCACCCGGTCACTGCTCGCCCTGGTGAGCGACATCGCCCCCGCCCTGGAGAAGCCCGCCCGGGAAAGGAGCGACCCGGAGAAGCCCGGCCAGGAGCACGCGGCGGGCTAGCGGCGGCCGAGTCCGGCGGTTCCGGGGAGGGCGAACCAGACGGCCTTCCCGCGGACGGACGGCCCGAGCCGCGACAGCGTGCGCCGCAGGCCCCAGCATCCGCCGGACAGCTCCTGGACGATGCTGAGCCCGCGCCCGCAGTCGCCGGACGTCCAGGAGTACACGGGCAGGCCGACGTCGGCGAACCCGTCGAAGACGGCGCACCGCACCTCGCCCGCCGTCCCGTCGCCCATGTAGAGCCACAGCTCGTGCGGGCCGTGCTCGCCGGCGTGCTGGTGCGCGTTCGTGGCGAGCTCGCTCACCATGAGCTGGGCGTCGGCGATCACCTCGCACGGGACGCCCAGCGAGGCGAGCGCGTCGCCGAGGACGCGGCGCGCGTGGCGCGCGCATCCCGGGCCGCCCGGGAGGGCCCACACCCACCCGGGCATGCCGACGCCCGAGGCCTGGTCGCCGCCCTTCGTCGCGTCGGTCGCGGTCGCGGTGGCGGTGGTCAGGTCGGTTGGTGTGGTGTTCACGGGTTCCTCCCGCGGTCTGCGTGCTCCGTGCCCGAGTCAGCGTCCCGGACGGTCACCATGAGTTCCCGGGCGGTCACGCAAACAAGCGTGTCGTGAGATTCTCACGCACGCAACACCCTTCGCCGAATTCTTCTGACCTTCCTGCCGGGTTCGTCAATCGCGTTGTGGCGAGCCCGCGAAATGGTAAGACTCCACTTCCATGACCTACCGCCCCACCGTCCGCGGCCGCCGTCTCGCCCGGGAACTCCGCAAGCTGCGCGAGGAGCAGGGCCTGACCCTGCAGGAGGTGGCGGACCGGCTCGACTGGTCGCGCGCCACCGTCTCCCGCCTCGAAACGAGCCAGACGCGCCCGAAACCCGGCGACATCGCCGACATCCTCGACCTCTACGGCGTCCCGAGCCCGGACCGCGACGCGCTCATCACCCTCGCCCGGCAGGCCGGCCAGCGCGGCTGGTGGACGGCCTACCAGGACGTCTTCGCGGGCAGCTACGTCGCGCTGGAGGACGAGGCGTCCCACATCCGCACGTGGGACCCGCAGCTCGTGCACGGGCTGCTGCAGACCGAGCCGTACTCCCGCGCCGTGATCACGGCGGGCCGGCTGCTGCCGGGCCCGGAGGACATCGAGCGCCGCATCGCCGCCCGCAAGATCCGCCAGGCGCTGCTGGACCGCACCGACGCGCCCCGGCTGCACGTGATCTTCGACGAGGCGGTGCTGCACCGCCCGATCGGCGGCGAGGAGGTCATGCGGGGCCAGCTGGACGCCCTCGCCACCGCCCCGAAAACCCACCCATCCGTGACCATCCAAGTACTTCCGTACACGGCGAAGGAGCATGCGGGCCTAGACGGACGTTTCACCATATTGTCGTATCCAGACCCCGCAGACCCAGATATCGCCTACGTAGAGGGCACCATGGGCGACGTTTACCTTGAGAGCGCCGAGGCAATAGCAAAACATAGGTATCGCTTCGAACGGATCGAGGCGGCCGCTTTGTCCCCCGAGGATTCCGCGCACCTCATCGCCGAGGCAGCAAGGAGCAGCCCGTGACCAACCTGCAGCGCGAACTCACCGGTGCCACCTGGCGCAAGTCGTCCCACAGCGGGAGCGGCGACCAGTGCGTCGAGGTGGCGCGACTGGCCAGCGGACTTCGCGCGCTACGCGACTCCAAGGACCCCGCCGGCCCGGCCCTGGTGCTGGAGCCGGCCCCCTGGCGAGGCCTCCTGGACGCGATCAAGAAGAGTTAGCGAGCACACGGCGGGGGCCGCGGCGGGCCACGCCGCGGCCCCTGCCACGGGCGGGGCCCCTTCCCAGCAAACTAGAACGAGTTCTAGTATCGGCGGTGCGTCGACAACCGGAGGGTGAACGTGACCGCGGAACTCAAGCTCGGCATCAACGTCGGCTACTGGCAGCGCGACCCCGACGACCAGACCGAGACGGTCCTGGCCGCCGAGCGCTGCGGCTACGACTCGGTCTTCACCGCCGAGGCGTACGGCTCCGACGCGTTCACCACGCTCGCCTGGTACGGCGCCCGCACGTCCCGGATCAAGCTCGGCACCGCCGTCGTCCAGCTGTCGGCGCGGACCCCGGCGGCGACCGCCATGCACGCGCTCACCCTCGACGCGCTGTCGGGCGGGCGGGTGATCCTCGGCGTCGGCGCGTCCGGCCCGCAGGTCGTGGAGGGCTGGTACGGGCAGCCGTTCCCGAAGCCGCTCGCCCGCACCCGCGAGTACCTCGACATCGTCCGCCAGGTGTGGCGGCGCGAGGCCCCGGTGACCAGCGAGGGCCCGCACTACCCGCTCCCCTACCCGGGCGGGACGGGCCTCGGCAAGCCGCTGAAGTCGATCGCGCACCCCGTCCGCCCGGAGATCCCCGTCTACCTGGGCGCGGAGGGGCCGAAGAACGTCGCGCTGTCCACCGAGGTCGCGCAGGGCTGGCTGCCGCTGTTCGTCGACCCGCAGCAGATCGACGCCGTCTTCGGCGCGTCCCTGGCGAACCGCCCGGACGGCTTCGAGATCGCCGCGACCGTCACCACGATCGTCACCGACGACCTCGCGTCCGCGCTGGAGTTCGCCAAGATCCCGCTCGCCTTCTACATCGGCGGCATGGGCGCCCGCGACCGCAACTTCCACCTCGACCTGATCGGCCGGCTCGGCTACGCGGAGCAGGCCGAACGCGTCCAGGAGCTGTTCCTGGACGGCCGCCGCGACGAGGCGGTCAAGGCCGTCCCGGACGAGCTGGCCGATGCCATCTCCCTCCTCGGCCCGCTCGGGCGGATCAAGGAGCGGCTCCCGCTGTGGCGCGACAGCCCGGTCACGACCCTGCTGATCGCCGGGGTGCGGGACGAGCCCACGCTCCGCGCGATCAAGGAGATGGCCGACGCGTGAGAGCGCGCGAGAGAGCAACGACACATCGGTCCGCGGAATGGAGGTAGGTACCGGGGCGCTGCACTCGACGCACCCCTGGAGACCACGGACTGGAGATGGGACACACGATGTCCACGCAGGAGGCCGCCCGGCTGCTCGTCAGGACCCTTGAGGCGGAGGGCGTCGAATACGTCTTCGGCATCCCGGGCGAGGAGAACATCCACTTCGTCAACGCGCTGAACGACTCGTCGATCCGGTACATCCTCGTCCGGCACGAGCAGGGCGCGGCGTTCATGGCCGAGATCTACGGCCGGCTGACCGGCCGGGCGGGCGTGGCCTCCGCGACGCTCGGCCCCGGCGCGATCAACCTGCAGCTCGGGGTCGCCGACGCCACCACCAACAGCACGCCGGTCGTCGCGATCTCCGCGCAGGTCGGCCTCGACCGCATCTACAAGGAGTCGCACCAGATCATCGATCTGGTGTCGCTGTTCCGCCCGATCACCAAGTGGGCGGAGCTGGCGCCCACCGCCGAGGCGCTGCCGGAGATGGTCCGCAAGGCCTTCAAGACCGCGCAGACCGAGCGTCCGGGCGCCGTCTACCTGGCGATCCCCGAGGACGTGGAGGCCGCGAAGGTCTCCGCCGACCTGGCGCCGCTGCCGCTGAACGTCGTCCGCGCGCAGGAGCCGTCGCCGTCCCAGCTCGCCCGCGCCGCCGACGTGATCGCGCTGGCGCGGCGGCCGATCGTCCTCGCCGGGCACGGCGCCACCCGCGCCGGCGCGAGCGACGCCCTCGTGTACTTCTCCGAGCGCCTCGGCCTGCCGGTCGCGACCACGTTCAACGGCAAGGGCGTCTTCCCCGACGACCACCGCAACGCCCTCGGAGCCGTCGGCTTCATGCGCCACGACTACGTGAACTTCGGGTTCGACGAGGCCGACGTCCTCATCACCGTCGGGTACGAGCTCCAGGAGTTCGACCCGGTCAAGATCAACCCGGCCGCGGACAAGAAGATCATCCACATCCATCCGTCGCCCGCCGAGGTCGACGACCACTACCCGGTCGAGGTCGGCGTCCAGGGCGACATCTCCAGCACGCTCCGCGCGCTCGCCGACTCCGTCCACCGCCGCTTCGACGCCGAAGGGACCCGGAGGATCCGCGAGATGCTCCGCGAGGAGCTCGCCGAGGGCGCCACCGAGGACGGGCACCCGCTCTCCCCGCGCCGCGTCGTCGCCGACGTGCGCGCCGCCATGGGCCGCGGCGACATCGTCCTCGCCGACACCGGCGCGGTGAAGATGTGGATGGCCCGCCTCTACCCGACCTACGAGCCGAACACGCTGCTGGTCTCCAACGGCCTGTCCTCGATGGGCTTCTCCGTCCCCGGGGCGATCGCCGCCAAGCTCGCCCATCCCGACCGGCGGGTCCTCGCCGCGACGGGCGACGGCGCGTTCCTGATGAACTCCCAGGAGCTGGAGACGGCCGTCCGCGAGAACATCCCGATCACCGTGCTCATCTGGGACGACTCCGCCTACGGCCTGATCGAGTGGAAGATGGACCTCGACCTCGGGCACAGCTCGAACATCCGGTTCGGCAACCCCGACTTCGTCCGGTACGCGGAGAGCTTCGGCGCCCGCGGCTACCGCATCGAGTCGGCCGCCGAGCTGCTCCCCACCCTCCGCAAGGCCCTGGCCGACGACACGGTCTCCGTCATCTCGGTCCCGGTCGACTACTCCCACAACCTCCAGCTGACCGACAAGCTCGGCGACCTGACGGACCCCTTCTGACCCCCTGAATCTGTGATCATGGGGACATGTCGGCCACCGTGCGGCGCCCCGTCCACCTCGCGGGCCTCGTCCTCGCCTGCTTCCTGGGGCTGCTCGCCGTCACCTGGGGCGGCGGCGCGGTGGCCGCCTGGGCGGGCCAGGTGGGCAAGGCGAAGGCGAGGGCACGGGTCCTGGACGTCGGCGGCACGCGCTCGTCCGGGCACGTCACGGTCGAGTTCACCACGCGCCAGGGCCGCGTGGTCAGGGCGGAGGAGCACCGCCGCGGCTGGCCGAGGACCGTGAAGCGCGGACGCACGATCGAGGTCGTCTACGCGACCGATGACCCGGCGGGCAGCGTGGCGCCTTTCCAGGACGTGGTGAGGTCGCTGCCCGTCGTGGCGCTCTTCGCGGCCGGGGCGGCCCTGTCGGGCGTCGTCGCCTACCGCACGCGCCGCACGAAGGCGTGACGGCGCGACTCAGACGCCGCAGATCACTTCGCCGTGGGTGACGGAGTACCAGCCGTCCTCGGCCGACGCCCACGCCTTCCATCCCTCGTAGATGCGCTGGAGCTCCTCCCGGGTGGCATGTCCCCCGGCCACGGCCAGGTCGGCGACGGACGAGCGGATCAGGCGCCCGCCCCAGGACTCGCTCCACCACTCGCGCTCCTCCGGCGTCGCGTAGCACCAGGCCGAGGCGGAGGCGGTGACGTCGGTGAAGCCGGCGGCGCGGGCCCAGGAGACCAGGCGGCGCCCGGCGTCGGGCTCCCCGCCGTTGCCGCGCGCGACCCTGTAGTAGACCGGCAGCCAGGCGTCCATGCCGGGCGGGTCCGGGTACCAGATCATCGTGCCGAAGTCGGCCTCGCGCGCGGCGACGATGCCGCCGGGCCTGGTGACGCGGCGCATCTCCCGCAGGGCCCGAACCGGATCGGCGACGTGCTGCAGGACCTGGTGAGCATGGACGACGTCGAACGTGTCGTCCGCGTACTCCAAGGCGTGGACGTCGGCGACCGCGAACTCGACGTTGCCCAGTGCGGCGGTGTTCCTGCGGGCCTCGTCCAGGACGGCCTCGGCGGAGTCGGCCGCCACGACCCGGCCGGGCGCGACGCGTTCCGCCAGGCCCGCGGTGATCGTTCCGGGGCCGCACCCGACGTCCAGCACGGACAGGCCCGGACGCAGGTGCTCGATCAGGTAGGCGGCGGAGTTCTCGACCGTGCGCCACTGGTGGGCGCTCAGCACGCTCTCGTGGTGGCCGTGGGTGTAGGTCGCCTTCGCGGTCATCGGGCTCACCTCTCCGTGTCGGGGTGCCTCCACCGTACGACCACTTCTCACGATACGAGAACTAGGTATCAATATGTGAGACATACTGGACATGAGAAAGGGGACCGAGGCCGGTGCCTCGATCCCCTTCTCGACGAGTGCGTCAGGCCGCGGCGGCGACCCGGCGTGCGGGCAGGGACCGGACGGCCGGAACCGGCCGCACGGGAAGGGCCTCGACCTCGGCCAGCGGGCCCGTGGTCTCGGCGTAGGCGTTCAGCGTCGCGTGGGAGAGCTGGGTGAGCCACGGCTCCACGACGGTCCGCTCGGCGGGCCCGTCCAGCTGCGGGCGGGAGAGATGGAACGTGCCGGTCGCCTTCATGCCAACACCCCTTCCGAACCTGGCGGGCCGCGCCTGTGCGGATGCCACCGGTTGTCACATACCCCTAGGTACGTCGTTACAAGCCACTCGGTTCGACACCTGTTCCCAGGTGTCTCCCAAATCACAAGGTCAACGCTACGCAGCACCTCTGACATTCTCGAACCTCTATTCGATCCGCCGGGATGCGGAGCGAGGCCGGTCGTCACGGAGAGCGACAACGGGCGGTTCAGCGCGCCCGCTCCGAGGACGCCGCCTCGGCTTCGGATCACCCCGGCGCGCCGAACACGGGCTCGCGTGCGGGGTCGGCCGAATGGTCGATATCCACGGGCGGTCACCAGGCCCTACGCTGCGGCAGCGTGAGCGACGTCGCGAGCAAGCTCGACCGCATCCACTCGGTGGGCGGCTGCATGGTGCGCGTCGCCTACACCGCGTTCGTGAGCCTGTTCCTCCTGGCCTGCGCGTACGCCGCCATCGGGGACCCTCCCATGCTGTGGATGGTGGTCATCGCGGCGGTCGCCAACGTCACCGCGGTGACGGGACGGCGGCTCCTGCTGCCATGGGCGGTCGCCGCCAGCGCGCTGTCGGTGCTCAGCACCCTGTTCCTCGGCCTGACGGACTACCCCGAGGAGGGCGCCCCGAGCGTGATCGCGGAGATCGGCGCCCTGCTGATCGTCATGACGCGGACGGTGTGGCGGGCCCGCCGCCAGCACCTGATCCCGATCGCGGTGCTGCTCGGCGCGGCCATCCTCGCGGTGCCGGTGCGCTGGTCGGTGGTCGCGGCGGCGCTGATCACCGCGCCGCTCGGCATCGCGGTGGCGATCGCGCTCGGCATCGGCCTCTACCTGCGGGCGCTGGACGCCCGGCGCGCCCGGTCGCTGGCGGCGGCGCGGCGGGACGAGCGGCTGGAACTGGCCCGCGACCTGCACGACTTCGTCGCCCACCACGTGACGGGCATCGTCGTCCAGGCGCAGGCGGCGCGGTTCGCGGCCGGATCCGGGGCGGGGCCGACCCAGGAGCAGCTCGACCAGATGCTCGGCGGGATCGAAAAGGCCGGCACCGAGGCGCTCACCTCGATGCGCCGCATGGTGGGCCTGCTGCGCGACGCCCAGAACGTCAACGCCCCGGACGGGGACGCCCTCCCGGACGGCGGCTCCGCCACCCGTCCCCTCGGCGACCTCGCGCAGCTGAAGGACCTCGTCGAGGGGTTCACCCACCCGCCCGCCGCGCTCACGCTCGCCCCTGGGCTCGGCACCCTGCCGCCCGAGGTCGCGGCGTCGGCGCACCGCGTCGTCCAGGAGGCGCTCACCAACATCCGCAAGCACGCCGCCGACGCCGCGAGCGTGCGGGTCTCGGTGGCGCGCGTCGGGCGCGAGATCCAGGTCGCCGTGCGCAACGACGGGCGGGGGCGCGGGCGGCGGCTGCCGTCCGGCGGGTTCGGGCTCACCGGCCTCGCCGAGCGGATCGGCGCCCTCGGCGGCCGGCTGCACGCGGGCCCGCACCCGGAGGGCGGCTGGGAGGTCGTCGCGCTGCTGCCCGCGGAGGACGGCTGATCCCGATTGCTGACAGAATCGGCGGGTGGCCATCCGCGTACTGATCGCCGACGACCAGGAGATGGTCCGGACGGGGTTCCGGATGATCGTCGACTCGCAGCCCGACATGCAGGTGGTCGGGGAGGCCGCCGACGGCGCCCAGGCCGTCGCGCTGGCCCACCGGCTGCACCCCGACGTGTGCCTGTTCGACATCCGGATGCCGCGGATGGACGGCCTGGAGGCGACCCGCGTCCTCGCCGGCCCCGGCGTCGCCGACCCGCCCCGCATCGTGATCGTCACCACCTTCGACATGGACGAGTACGTGTACGGGGCGCTGCGCGGCGGCGCGGTCGGGTTCCTGCTCAAGGACAGCGGCCCCGCACTGCTGGTGGAGGCCGTCCGCGCGGCGGCGAACGGCGGATCGCTGGTGTCGCCGTCCATCACCGTCCGGCTCCTGGAGCGGCTGGCCCGGCCCCGCCCGGTGCCCGTGCGGCCCAGCGAGCCGCTCACCGGCCGGGAGCTGGACGTGGTGAAGCTCGTCGCGCGCGGCCGGACGAACGAGGAGATCGCCGCGGAGCTGTTCGTGTCGCTCTCCACGGTCAAGACGCACCTCGGGAGCCTCTCCCGCAAGCTGAACACCCGGAACCGGGTGGAGACGGCGGCCTGGGCCTGGGAATCGGGCCTCATGGCCTGAGACGGGCACGGGCACGGCACGGGACACGGCGAGACGGGGAGACGGGGAGGGACGGCACTGGCACCGGAGTCGCTGAACGGCCTGCCCGTGACCGTCCTGGTCATCTGGGCGCTGTGCGCCGTCGGCTGGGGCGTCGTCCTCGCCGGCCTGCGCAACGGACTGCGCGGGCCTGCCCGCGCCCCCGCCGTGTTCGCGCACACCGCGACCCCGGCGGGCGTCGTCCTGCTCTTCTCGCTGATCGGCTTCGGGGCGCTGCACGCCACGATCGCGCTGACCGCCGAATGGTGGGCGCTGCTGGCCGTGACGGGGTTCCGTCCCGAGCGGCTGCTGTCCACCGGCGGCCCCGCCCGCCTCGCCGCGTGGGCCGCCGTCACCGCCGTCACCGCCTACGCGGCGACACGGTTCGTGTTCCACGTGTGACGATTCGGTGAGACACCGAACCCTCGTTGGGCCGCGTCAGTCAAACGTACGTAGTATCCGGAACAGGCGACCGCAAAGACCAGGGAGGTGGATCATGCCGTGTGCGCTGTGCGGCGACATCATCCCCACCGAGGTCGACCGCTGCCCGGCCTGCGGCGCGTGGGCGCGGCGCCGCGACTTCCGCGCCGTCGGCGTGGCCGTGTTCATGCTGCTCGGCTTCAACGCCTTCGTGGCCCTCGGCTCGGGGATCAGCCTGCTCAGGATGGCGGAACCGCTGCGCGGGGCGACGCACGACAGCTATGACGCGGCCGCCACGGGCAAGGCCCTCGCCCCCTACGCCGACGTGTTCACGATCGGCACGATCATGGCCGCGGTCACCGGCCTGCTGTACCTCACCTGGCTGTGGCGCGCGTACCGGCAGTCCCCCGGCCCCCACCGGCACCATCGCGCCTGGGTGCTCATCGGCTGGTTCCTCCCGGTCGTCAACCTGTGGCTCCCGCCCCGCCTGGTGTACGAGGTCTGGGTGAACAGCGGCCGCTATCGGACAGCCGAACGCCAGGCCGCCGGCCTCGTCGTCGCCGGTTGGTGGGCCTGCGCGATCCTCGGCCTCGTCCTCGGCCACGCCTTCACGCACGGCAGCGTCGACACCCTCGCCGAGGCCCGCTTCGACGTCCACGTCGGCGTCGCCGCGGCCGCCTTCCAGGCCCTCGCCGCCGCCCTCTGCATGGCCACCGTCTTCCAGATCACCCGAATTCAGGTACTGCGGGATTAGCCCAGGGGTAGCGCCCCCCTGGAACCCTGGCACGACGGGCATGCGCCCGGCCGAGGTTCTAAGGGGGCGGGGGGCCGGAGCTGCCTTGGCTGGTGTGCCAGAGGGCGGCCTTGGGCGGGCGTTTGATCGCCGGGCCCGCGTGGCCGATGTCGGAGTACGGGGACATCGCGAAGCCGGTCGGCTGGACGATGCGGCGGCCCACCGGGCGGCCGGGGACGGCCGGGCGCGCCATGGCCGCGCGGACGGCGTCCGGGCCGCCGCGGCGCCATTCCTCGTACAGCGTGTTCAGGTCCCAGCAGGCGTTCGCGGTGATCGAGAAGGCGCGGGCGCCGGCGCGGCGGAGGCGGCCGCGGGCGACCAGGAGCCAGGAGCCGAAGACGGTGGCGGCGCACCGGTCCTGCACCGACTCGAAGAACGTGAGGTCGACCGGGCCGGTCGCGTCGTCCAGCGTGGCGAAGATGACGCGCTGGCCCGACCTGACCGCCGGGGTCTGCGTGGCGACCTTGACGCCGGCGACCAGGACCTCGCTCCCGTCAGGGCGTCCCGGCAGGTCCGCGGCGCGGACGGCGCCGAGCCCGGCGAGCAGGCCGCCGTAGAAGCTCATGATGTGCCGGCTGACGTCCATGCCCAGGATGTCCAGCTCCGCCTCGACGACCTCGGCGGGCGTCATCGGCGGCAGCCCGCCCGCCGGGATCTCCTCCACGAGGCCGGGCGGGGTCCCGTCGCCGAGCGGGAGCTGGCCCTCCGGGACGCGGCCGGGCCGCGCGGTGGCGCGGTCCAGGGCGCCGACCCGGCAGAGCAGGTCGCGGCGCGGGACGCCGTCGTGGACGGCGTCGAACGCCCCGGCCAGCACGAGCCGCTCGGCGGTCGGGCGGGACACCCGGGCGCGGCGCCAGAAATCGGTCAGCGACGCGTAGGGCCGGGCGCCGACGATCGCACCGACCTCGGCGGCGGAGATGCCCCTGACCTCGCTCAACGCGACCCGGATCCCGGCCGGGCCGTCCTCGGAGACGGGCTCGGCGTGCCAGTCCGCCGCCGACCGGTTGACGTCCAGCGGCAGGATCGGCACGCCGAAGTGCCGGGCGTCGTCCAGGATGACCCGCTTGGGGTACATGCCGGGGTCGTGGGTCAGGACGCCGGCGTAGAAGGCGGCCGTGTGGTGACGCTTCAGCCAGGCCGACTGGTAGGTGGGCAGCGCGAACGACGCGGCGTGCGCCTTGCAGAAACCGAACGCGCCGAACGCGGTCAGCGTCCGCCAGACGCGGTCGACGGTCGGCTCGTCGTAACCGCGGGCCAGCGCCGCCCGCCGGAACCAGGCGCCGACGACGGCCTGCCCGCGCTCGTGGTTCAGGCTCCGCCGCGCGGCCTCCGCCTGGGAGAGCCCGCATCCGGTCATCACGTCGAAGATCCGCAGCACCTGCTCGTGGAAGACCACCACGCCGAGGCTCTCCCGCAGGACCGGTTCGAGGTCGGGATGCGGGTACTCCGGCTCCCGGGCGCCGGCGCGGGCCTCCAGGAACGGCGACACCATGTCGGAGTTGACCGGGCCCGGGCGGAACAGCGAGATGTCGATGACCAGGTCGTCCAGGTCGCGCGGCTGGAGCCGGCCGATCAGCTCCCGCTGGCCGGGCGACTCGATCTGGAAGCAGCCGAGCGTCCGGGACGTGCGGACCAGCGCGTACGTCGCGGGATCGTCGCGCGGGACGTCCTCCAGCGCGATCTCCTCCCCGGTCAGCCGGGCGACCTCCGCCACCGCGTGCGCCATCGCCGACTGCATCCGGACGCCGATCACGTCGAGCTTGAGCAGGCCCATCGCCTCGACGTCGTCCTTGTCGAACTGGCTCATCGGGAAGCCCACCGCCGCCTGCTCGATGGGCGTGCGGTCCCGCAGGCTCGCGTTCGACAGCAGCACGCCGCACGGGTGCATGGCGATGTGGCGGGGCAGGCCGTCCAGGCGCTCGGCGATCCGGAACAGCACCTCCAGGCGTCCCGCCGCGAGGTTGCTCTGCCGCAGCTCGGGCAGATCGTCCAGCGCGGCGCGGATCTGGCTGGCCCTGATCTGCGGGAACGCCTTGGCGATCGCGTCGATCTCGTGCGGCGGAAGGCCGACGGCGTTGCCGACGTCGCGCAGCGCGCTGCGCGCCCGGTAGGTCTCCATCATCGACACGCACGCCGTGGCGTCGGCCCCGAACCGGTCGAAGAGGGCCTCGTAGGCCTCCAGCCGCCGCGCCGACTCCACGTCCAGGTCGATGTCGGGCAGGCCCTCGCGGCTGTCGGCGAGGAACCGCTCCATGACCAGGTCGTGCCGCAGCGGGTCGAGGTCGCCGATGCCCAGCAGGTACGTGACCAGGCTGCCCGCGCCCGAGCCGCGGATGGCGCAGCGGATGCCGCGCGACCTGATCAGCGCGGCGGCGTCAGCGACCGTGAGGAAGTACGGCGCCAGGCCCTTGCGGGCGATCACGCCGAGCTCGGCGTCGAGCCGGTCCGCGGCCCCGCGGGTCCCGACGAGCCCGCGCCTCGCCATCCCCTCGCCGCACCGGGCGACGAGGCGGGCGTAGGGGTCGCCGCCGACGGCCGGCAGGTGGACCTCGTCCATGCCGAGGTCGCGGCCCGGGTCCAGGACGCAGCGCTCCGAGAGCCGCCGGGTCTCCGCGAGCAGCGCCTCGGCCTCCCGCGGGCCGCAGCTCAGCTCCGCGACCCGGCGCATCTCGGGGATCGGCTTCAGGTAGGCCTGGCCGGTCCGGTCGTCCAGGTGCCGCCGGTCCAGCGGGACGAGCCGGCGCGTCACGTCCAGCACCTGCGCGACCGGGTGATCGGCAGGATCCAGGTACCGGACGGCGTTGCCCAGCACGGCGGGCACCCCGGCCTCGCGGGCGAGCGCCAGCATCCGGGCGGCGCGCGGGCCGTCGCCCCGGCCGCGGTGGTCCACGATCTCGACCGCGGTCTCCGCGGTGGCCCGCCAGGCGGCCAGCCGCGCCGCCGCGACGTCGGGACGCCGCCCGGTGACGGCGCGTCCCACGTCCGACATCGGGCCGAGGAGCACGACGAGCCCTTCGGCGTGGGCGCCGACCATCGCCCGCGTCACCAGCGGGTTCCCGCGCTCTCCCGCGGCGTGCGCCGCCGTCGCCAGCCGGCACAGCGACCGCCAGCCGGCGCGGCCCTCGGCGAGCACGACGATGCGCTCCTCTCCGGTCGAGGCGACCCTGAGGTCGGCGCCGACGACGGCTCCGATGCCGGCGTCGGCGCAGGCCCGGACATGCCGGACGGCGCCGTACAGCCCGTCGCGGTCGGTCAGCGCCAGGGTCTCCATGCCGAGGCTCGCCGCGCGCTCGGCCAGCGCCGCGGGCGGTGCGACCCCAAACCGGAGCGAATAGGACGATGCGACATGAATATGCACGTCAGTCCCATACCCGGGAGAGCAGCCAGCTGTCGGCCGCCACGTCGTAACGCAGTTCGTAGACGCCGATCTCCCTGTCCGGGGTCGCCTCGACCCGCCAGAACTCCCGCTCGCCGGTGGCCTCGCCGTCGGGGCGCTGCTCCCGCCACCAGTCGCGGGTCGTGACCCAGTGCTCCAGCACCCGCCGGACGGTGTAGAGCCGGCCACGCCAGACGAACCGGACCGGACGCCCATCGCTCACCCAGACGTCCACCGGATCGCCGAACACGCGTGTCATCTGCCTCCCCCTCGCGCTCACCGCACGGGGGAAGGACATGCGGACGTTCGAACAAACGTTCGCACCCGAGTCTAGGGAAGCCCCCGCCCGGGGAGCAAGGCGGGGTCAGCCGAGAAGCGCGCGAATGCGCTCAGCGGCCCCGGCCGACTCGGCGACGTCGGCCATGCCGCCGCCGGGCCACAGGTAGAGCCACGTGTCGCCGGACGGGGTGGCGACGACCATGAGCCGGCGCCGCGTCCGCGGGCCGAGCACCGCCAGCAGCGACCCGTCCGGCCCGGCGAACCTCCAGGCGAGGCCGCGGACCTCCAGCTCGTGCGCGAGCGCCGCGAGGTGGCGCCGGCGCACCTCGGCGATGTCGCGCCCACCGACTACAGACACATCAGCCGCCTCAGCAGGTCCGTACCGCCCCGATGACCATGGGCGATCATCCGGCGACGGTTGGTGACCGTGCTCCAGCATGGCCCGAAAACCGCCGCTGCGCGGCGAGAATCCGGAGAGTGGGAGGGCTGTTCCGCGTTCTCGCGGGGATGGTCCGCGGGGAGCGGCGCGACGTGCCGCGCCATCGTGCGCCAATCGTTCCGTTCGCTGGAACCCGCCGTCCGTGCGGAGGCTCCGTCCGTGATAGAAGCCTCTGTGAGACGCGCACAGCCCGCGTCACGTTGACAGAAGGAGCGAGCCGATGAGCGCCGTCCCCGCCGGCGACCCGTCAGGCCACACCCGCCACCCCGCCCCCGAGCAGGGCCGCGCGCTGGCCGGTCTCCGCGAGCGCAAGAAGCAGCGGACCCGGCTCGCGCTCATCGACGCGGCCCTGGACCTGTTCCTCGCCAAGGGGTACGAGGCCACGACGATCGACGAGATCGTGGCGGCGGTCGAGGTGTCGCAGCGGACGTTCTTCCGCTATTTCGGCACCAAGGAGGACGTCGTCACGAGCTTCCTCTCCGAGCACGACCGGGTCATGAGCGAGGCGCTCGCCGCCCGTCCCCCCGAGGAACGGCCGTTCACCGCACTGTTCGAGTCGCTGCGCGTGGTCCTGCACACGATCGCCGAGGGCGACCCGGCCGACGGCGCCCGGTGGCGCCGCGTCCGGCAGGTGATCGAGGCGACGCCGTCGCTGATGGCGGCGCAGATGGCGCGGTACTCGGAGTCCACCGAGGCCCTCGCGGTCGAGATCGCGCGGCGGGAGGGCGTCGACCTGGAGAACGACCCGCGGCCGCGGATCCTCGTCGCGTTCTACCTCGCGACCGTCAAGGTCGCGTTCGAGGAGTGCGCCCGCCGGGAGATCTGGGACGCCGGGACGGTCGCGGCCCGGGTCGAGCAGGCGGTGACGCTCGCCGCGCAGACGATGCGCGACTGGGTGTGACCGCTCCGCGGCAGGAATAGCCGCCGAGCGCCCCGGGTTCTCCGGATCGTCCGCCACAGCCGACCGGTCAGGAGCATCCCATGCGCGCGATCGTCATCACCCGCACCGGCGGCCCCGAGGTGCTGGAGCCCGCCGACCGTCCCGCCCCGGAGCCGGGTCCGGGCGAGGTGCTGGTCGACGTGGCGGCGGCCGGGGTCAACTTCATCGACGTGTACTACCGCACGGGCGCCTACGAGCAGGAACTCCCGTACACGCCGGGCCTCGAGGCGGCGGGGACGGTCGCGGCGGTCGGCGACGGCGTGAGCGAGTTCTCCGTGGGAGACCGCGTGGCCTGGTCGGACGCGCAGGGCTCCTACGCGGAGCAGGCCGTCGTACCGGCGGCGACGGCCGTCCCGGTCCCGGACGGGGTCGGGCTGGAGGACGCCGCCGCGACGCTGCTGCAGGGCATGACGGCGCACTACCTCACCCGGTCCACGTATCCGATCAAGGAGGGCGACACCGTCCTGGTGCACGCGGCGGCAGGCGGGATGGGCCTGCTGCTCACCCAGACGGCCAAGGTGCTCGGCGCCCGGGTCCTCGCGACGGCGTCCACCCCGGAGAAGGAGAAGCTCGCCAGGGACGCCGGCGCGGACGTCACCATGGGCTACGACGGTTTCGCCGACCGGGTCCGGGAGCTGACCGGCGGCGCGGGCGTCGCCGCCGTGTACGACGGCGTGGGCGCGCCCACGTTCGACGGGAGCCTCGCGAGCCTGCGGCGGCGCGGCACCCTGGCCCTGTACGGGGCGGCCGGCGGGGCCGTCCCGCCGTTCGACCCGCAGCGCCTCAACCGCGCCGGTTCGGTGTACCTGACGCGGCCGACCCTCCGCCACTTCGTCGAGGAGCGGGACGAGCTGCTGCAGCGCGCCGCCGACGTCTACGGCTGGGTGGCCTCGGGCGAGGTGAAGGTCCATGTCGGGCACCGCTACGACCTCGCCGACGCCCGTGCGGCGCACGAGGATCTGCAGGCGCGGCGGACCACCGGGAAGCTCCTGTTGATCCCCTAGCGGCCCTCCGGAGCCCGCCGGCTCCCTTAGGGTGGACCCGGAGAGACGATCTTTCCGAGGAGCGCCACCCCCCATGACGACGACCGCCGCCGGCCCCCTGGAGCACGACGAGCCCCGTGTCCTCGGGCCCTACCGCCTGCTCGGCCGGCTGGGCCGCGGCGGGATGGGCACCGTCTACCTCGGCGCCGAGCCGGACGGGCGGCGCGTCGCGGTGAAGGTCGTCAACCGGGAGCTGGCCGGGGAGCCCGCGTTCCTCGCCCGGTTCCGCCGGGAGGTGACCGCCGCACGGCGCGTCCACCGGTTCTGCACCGCGCCCGTGATCGACGCCGAGCTCGACCAGGACCCGCCGTACATCGTCACCGAGTACATCGACGGACCGAACCTGGAGAAGGCCGTCCGCGACAAGGGGCCGCTGCCGGGCTCCGACCTGGAGGGCCTCGCCGTCGGCGTCGCCACCGCGCTCGCCGCCATCCACGGCGCCGGGATCGTGCACCGCGACCTCAAGCCCGCCAACGTCCTGCTGTCCTCGACCGGCCCGCGCGTCATCGACTTCGGCATCGCCCGCGCCCTCGACGCCCCGAACGGACCGACCCGCACCGGCCAGTTCGTCGGGACGCCCGCCTACATCGCGCCCGAGGTGCTACGGGGCGAGCCGGTCGAGCAGGCGTCGGACGTGTTCTCGTGGGGCTGCGTCGTCGCCTACGCCGGGACCGGCCGCCCTCCGTTCCACGCCACCACGGTCGCGGAGACGTTCCGCCGCATCGAGCACGACGACCCCGACCTCACCGGCCTCGACCCGCGGCTGCGCGACCTCGTCGCCGCCGCGCTCGGCAAGGATCCGCGGAGCCGTCCGACCGCCCGGCAGCTCCTCACCCGGCTCGTCGGCCAGGACAGGGCCGACCTCGAACAGGCCGTGGAGTCGATATCCGCGACGTGGCACGGGTTCGGGCCGGCCCAGGCGCCGGTTCCGGAGCCGGGTCAGGGGCAGGGCCCGGAGCAGGCGCCGGGGCGGGGTGCGGAGCCGGGCCCGCCGCCCGCCGCCGAGCCCGCGCCGGGCGAGCGGTCCCGTCCCGCCGACGTGCGGGAACCCGAGCCCGCGCGGCAGGCCGGCGCCACCGTGGAGCCGGCCGCGGACGAGCCGACCGTCATGGTCGACCTGCCGTTCCCGGACGCCTGGCGCGGCCCGAGACGCTGGTTCATGCTGCTCAAGGGCCTTCTCGTGATCCCGCACCTGGTCGTCATGCTGCTCATGTACACCGCGCTGGTGCTCGTCATGATGGTCAGCTGGCTGGTGATCCCGTTCACCGGCCGGTACCCGCGGGCGCTGTACGCTCTGGTCGTCGGATGCCAGCGGTGGTCGGGCCGGGTCGTCGCGTACGCGTTCGGGCTCACCGGCGAGAGAATGCCGCCGTTCCGGACTCTTCCGCGCGCGCGCCGAACGCGCTGACACCTTCGCGCGTCGGAAAGACGGTGGCGCCGCTAGGGTGCTACCGCAAAGACTCCCGATTTTTCCGTCAGGATCACGATGACCACGCACGCAGGAGAGAACGGCGAGGCCCTGCGCCCCGAGGACCCCGAGGAGCTCGGCCCGTACCGGCTGGTCGGCCGGCTCGGCCGGGGCGGCATGGGGACGGTCTACCTCGGCGAGGATCCGTCCGGACGCCGCGTCGCGGTGAAGGTGATCAACCGGGAGCTGGCCGGGGAGGGCTCCTTCCGCGACCGGTTCCGCCGGGAGGTGACCGCCGCGCGGCAGGTGCGCCGGTTCTGCACGGCGCCCGTGATGGACGCCGAGCTCGACCGCGACCCGCTGTACGTCGTCACCGAGTACATCGAGGGACCGAGCCTGGAGAGCGCCGTCGCCGAACGCGGCCCGCTCCCCGGCTCCGACCTGGAGGGCCTCGCCGTCGGCGTCGCCACCGCGCTCGCCGCCATCCACGGCGCCGGGATCGTGCACCGCGACCTCAAGCCCGCCAACGTCCTGCTGTCCTCGACCGGCCCGCGCGTCATCGATTTCGGCATCGCCCGCGCCCTCGACGCCGCCGACGGCCCCACCCGCACCGGCCAGTTCGTCGGGACGCCGAACTACCTGCCGCCCGAGCTGCTGCGCGGCGAGCAGGTGACGCCCGCGTCCGACGTGTTCTCCTGGGGCTGCGTCGTCGCCTACGCCGGGACGGGCAGCGCGCCCTTCGCGGGCAACACCGTCCCGGAGATCTTCTACCGCGTCGCGCACGACGAGCCGAAGCTGGACGGCCTCGACCCCGGCCTGCGGGACGTCGTCGCCGCCGCGCTCGACAAGGACCCGCGCAACCGTCCGTCCGTCCAGGACCTGCTCGGGCGGCTCGTCGGCAGCGAGAAGACCGACCCGGCGACGCTCGCCGAGACCGTCCAGGCGAGCTGGCACGGCCCGGCGGCCGGTCCCACCGTGCAGGGGATCGGCGGGCAGGGAACCGGCGGGCAGGGAACGGGTGGGCAGGGAACGGGTGGGCAGGCGCCCACCGCGCAGGCGTCCTTCCAGCAGCCGACGGCCCAGCTCGGCGCGGACGCGACCCGCGAGGACGCGCGCCCCGGGCAGGGGGGTGCCAGGCTTCGGAAGCCGCTGATCATCGCCGGGGCGGCCGCCGCGGTGCTGGCCGTGCTCGCCGTCGTGGGATTCACGGTGCTGCGCTCGGACGGCCCGCCCGACGACAAGCTGGCCACCGCGTTCGCCGACGACTTCTCCGACTCCAACTCCGGCTGGGGCGACGGCGTCTTCGACGACTACAAGTACGTGAACGGCAAGTACCGGCTGAAGACCTCCAACACGAGCGGCTCGATCAGCCGCACCGTGCCCAAGGACAAGGTGGAGGACTTCCCCGACCCGATGCTGGTGACCGTCACGGCGACGGCCGAGGGTCCCGCCGACGGCCGGTTCGGCGTGGAATGCCGCATGAACGAGGACGGCAAGAAGAAGTACGTGTTCCTTGTGCGCAACGACGGCAAGGGCGCGGTGCTCCGCAAGGTCAACGGCGACCTCGGCACGAAGGAGCTCGCGAGCCCCGACTCGGTGCCGGGATACGAGGCGAACGGCCCGAACAAGCTCCAGGTCGCCTGCGAAGGCCAGGAGAAGGACGGCCCGAAGGTGCACCTGCGGCTCTGGGTGAACGGCGACAAGGTCATCGACGAGTCCGACACCGACCAGCCGCTGCCCAACGGCAAGGTCGCTTTGACGGGCGAGCGCGGCGGCAACGCCGCCCAGCAGATCACCGTGAGCTTCGACGACTTCGACATGTCGAAGATCCAGTGACCCGCCGGGCGGGCGCGGGTCAGCGGGCGGGCAGGTAGGCCTTCGCCCAGCGGGTCAGCTCCGCGAAGACCTGCGTGCGGGCCGGTTCGGCGGACAGCACGAGATCGTGCAGGCCGCCGTCGATCCGGACGAACGTCACATGCCGCCCGATCCGCGGCGCCCAGCGGGCCATGTGCTCGACGTCCAGAACGGCGTCGGCGCCCGTCACGTCCAGCACCTTGCGGGTCGGGCGGATGCTGCGCGCCGACGCCATGACCAGCACCGGCACGTCGACGTCCAGGCCGCGCCGGAGCCGGAGCTGGCCGCGCCGGACGGCGGCGAGCCACCCCGCCCGCACCGGGAACCCGAGCAGCGGCTTCCACGCGAGGTCGAACTCCCACTCGCCCTCGTGGTCGCGGTGGAGGCTGCGCGGATACCGGTCGGACACGCCCGCGGGCAGCGTGGCCTTCGGGAAGCGGGGGCGCAGCGCACGCGCGAGGCCGGCCCCGATCTTGCGCAGGACCAGCGGCTCGGCGAGGTCCACGAACGGGCTGTTGAGGAACAGGCCGTCCACGAGGCCCTGGCCCTTCACCCGGTCGGTCCACAGCGCCGCGATCAGGCCGCCGGTGGAGTGGCCGTTCAGCAGGAGCGTGTCGTGCCCGTCCACGTCCCGGATGATCCGCACCGCCTCGTCGATCTCCGGGAAGTAGTCCGACAGGCTCTCCACGTAGTTCGGGGTCTGGTGGGGACGCAGGGAGCGCCCGTACTTGCGCAGGTCGAGCGCGTAGAAGTCGAAGCCGAGATCGAGGTAGAAATCGGCCAGGTGCTTCTGGAAGAAGTAGTCGACGAACCCGTGCACGTACAGCACGGCCCGGCGGGACGGGTCAGTGCCGCGCCGCCGCACCAGCGTCGCCACGACCTCGCCTTCGGCGTCCCGGCCCATCGGCAGCTCGACCGCCTCGTACCCGGGACCGAGCACGTCCGCCGTCACGTCCACAATTCCTCCCATAGTGCTGCGAACTGATCCACCGTGGTCCGGCGTCAAAGACATTGACCGTACGTCAGACTGAACCACAAAAGAGTCCTCGCCCCCGGGAGTCGAGCCATGCAGGCGCCGCTTCGTGACCGTGACCCGCGCCGGCTCGGGCCGTACCGCCTCGTCGCCCGCCTCGGCCGCGGCGGCATGGGCACCGTCTACCTCGGCGAGGACGACGACGGCGGCCGGCAGGTCGCGGTCAAGGTCATCAACCCGGAGCTGGCCGACGACGAGGCGTTCCACGAGCGGTTCCGCCGCGAGGTGACGGCCGCGCGGCAGGTGAGGCGGTTCTGCACCGCCGCCGTGCTGGACGCCCGGCTGGACGGCGACCCGCTGTACGTGGTCACCGAGTACGTCAACGGCCCGTCCGTGGAGGAGGCCGTCAAGCGGGAGGGTCCGCTGCGCGGCGGCGACCTGGAGTCGTTCGCGGTCAACATCGCCACCGCGCTGAGCGCGATCCACGGTGCCGGGATCGTGCACCGCGATCTCAAGCCGTCCAACGTGCTGCTCTCCCCCACCGGCCCGCGCGTGATCGACTTCGGCATCGCCCGCGCGCTGGACGCCTCGGACGGGCCGACCAGGACCGGCCAGTTCGTCGGCACCCCCGCCTACATCGCACCGGAGCTGATGCGCGGCGAGGAGATCACCCCGGCGGCGGACGTGTTCTCCTGGGGCTGCGTCGTCGCCTTCGCGGGCACGGGGCGCGTCCCGTTCGGCGGCGGCTCGCTCCCGGAGACGATCAACCGGGTGACGACCGGCACCCCCGACCTGGACGGCCTCGACCCGGCCGTCCACGACCTGGTGGCCCGCTCGCTCGCGAAGGACCCCGCGGAACGTCCGGCGGTGAAGCAGCTGATCCAGGCGCTGACCGGCGAGGACGAGCCGCCCGCGACGCCGCCCGCGGTCGCGCTGCCCGCATCGGAGCCGACCGCGGAGTTGCGGGCGGAGCCCGCACCGGCGCACGAGGAGCCCGCTCCTGCGCCTGCGCCTGCGCCTGCGCCTGCGCCTGCGACGAGCGTCGACACCGTGCCGCCCACGCGTGCCGTGGACCCGCCGGGGCCTCCGGTGGACGAGCCGACGCGCCCGGTCGGCATGCGGGCCGCAACCGGCGCGGCGGCCGGTGCGGCGGCCTGGGCGAAGGGGCCCTCACCGCACCGGAACCACGGCCTGATGATCGTCGCGGTCGGCGCGGTCGTCGCCGTCTCCACCGTGATCGGAATCCTCAACCTGCCGGACGGCGACCGCACCCCGCGGGACTCCGGCACCACGGCGGCGGCCGACCTCGGCGACGGGCCGCCGGACGTCGAGGACGAGATCTTCGACGACGACTTCAGCGACGAGGGCTCCGGCTGGAGGACGGCCGCCACGCCCGCCGGGGACGCGTCCTACGTCGACAAGAAGTACGAGCTCCGCGTCCTCCCCACGACGACGCGCACGACCGCCGGCGCGCCGGTGGAGAAGGTCCCCGACTCGCAGCTCATCGAGGTCAAGGTCTCGCCGAAGGACACCGCCGGCGAGGCGGGGGTGTACTGCCACGGCGATACCGGCTACGCGTTCCTCCTCGGCCGGGACGGGCGTGCGCGCATCGCCCGCCTGTCGTCCGGCCGGGCGACGACCGTGACGACGGGCACGGTCCCCGGGCTGCGCGACGGCGACAACCGCCTCCAGGCCGCGTGCGTCAAGGGCGAGGGCGGCAACATCGACCTCGCGATGTGGGTGAACGGCAAGCCGGTCGCCTCGTCCGCCGCCACCCCGCCCTCGGACGGCGCACCGGGGCCGAGCGGTCTGCTCGTCGTCCGCCCCGATGGGGCGACCGGCTGGCCGGAAGCGGTCTTCGACGACTTCTCGCTCTGCTCGCTCTGAGCCGTCAGTCCTTGCGGCCGGTCGCGGCGACGGTGAGCCCGAGGCCGATCATCATCAGGCCCCCGGTGCCGCCGATCGCCGAGAGACGGCGCGGCGATCGGGCGAACCACGCGCGGGCCGTCCCGGCGGCGAGCCCCCACACGCTGTCGCACAGCAGCGCGATGAAACTGAAGATCAGCCCGAAGACCAGCATCTGCAGCGGGACGTATCCGTGCTCGCGGACGACGAACTGCGGCAGCACGGCCACGAAGAACACCGTCGTCTTCGGGTTGGTGGCGCCCACCACGAACCCCTGCCAGAGGTCGCGGGCCCGGTTCCCGGCCTCGGCGCCGGTCGCGCCGAGCTCCGCCTGCAGGGAGTGCCGGTGCCGGACCGCCTGTACGCCGAGGTACAGCAGATAGGCGGCGCCCACCAGCTTGATCGTCGTGAACACGACCACGGACCGCTCCACGATCGACCCCACGCCGAGCGCGACGGTCGCCGACAGCAGCAGCGCGCCGATCTCGTTGCCGGCGACGCTGGTCAGCGCCGTCCGCCGGCCATGGGCCAGGGCGCGTCCGACCACGAAGAACACCGTGGGGCCGGGGATCACGATGATGGCGAGGGCCATCGCGGAAAAGGCGAGCACCTGATGCGTCGACACCATGGCCCGCACACTACGCAGGCCCTCCGGATCGTCCCATCGATTTTTCGCGGGCCCCCGCTGTGTCCTGGGTCGGACGGGCTCGGCTCGTGACGCAGGCCACAGTGCCCGCATAGGTTCGGGACCATGTCCGCCCCCGCCTCAGCGGCGTCCGGTCCCCTCGATGTCACCACGGCCCCTGCCGTTCCGGCGGTCGCCTGGAAACCGGTGCTGCTGACGGCCGGGGCGCTCGGCGCGGTGCTGCTGGCCGTCAGCGCCCGGTACGGCTACCACCGCGACGAGCTGTACTTCCGGGTCGCCGGACGGCATCTGGCCTGGGGATACCCGGACCAGCCGCCGCTGCTGCCGGTTCTCGTCCGGGGGATCACCGCGGTCTTCGGCGACTCGCTGGTCGCGCTGCGCGTCCCGTCCGCCCTGCTCGCCGCCTGCGGCGTGCCGGTCGCCGCGCTGACCGCCCGGGAGATGGGCGGCGGACGGCGGGCGCAGCTACTGACGGCCGCGTCCTTCACGGTCTGCCCGTTCGCCGTGGCGGTCGGCCACATCTTCGTCACCGCCACGCTCGACCTGCTGCTGTCGACCGTGATCGTCTGGCTGGTGGTCCGGTGGGTCCGGACCCGTGATCAGCGGCTGCTGCTCTCCGTGGGGATCGCGTCGGCCCTGGCGCTGAACGTGAAGTACCTGGCGGCCTTCCTGCTGGTCGCGCTGGTCGCGGGGCTGCTGCTGTCGGGACCGCGCGACTTCCCGCGCCGCCCGCTGCTCTGGGCCGGGGCGCTCGTGGCGGTCGTCGCGGTCACGCCCGGGCTGGTCTGGCAGGCACGGCACGGCTGGCCGCAAATCGACATGGCCGACGCGATCGCCGGCAAGGGCGACTTCGGCGGGCGGCCCGGATTCCTCCCGTTCCAGCTGCTGCTGACCGGCGTGGTGCCGTCCTGGCTGTGGATCTACGGGCTGTGGCGGACGTACCGGTCCGACGACCTGCGCACGTACCGTTCCTCGGGCACGCGTACGTGCTGCTGAACGTCGTCTTCCTCGTCACCGCCGGGAAGCCGTACTACCTGAGCGGGCTGTGGGCGGCGCTCTGGGCGGCGGGCGCCGTGGAGGTCGAGCGGCACGGCGCACCGCGGGGCTGGGGCTGGGCGGCGTCCGCTCCGGCGTACGTGATCACCGCCGTCATGACCGTCCTGCTCACGCTGCCCGTGTACCCGCTGAGCCGGCTGGCCGACACGCCGCAGCCCGTCATCAACGCCGACTCGGCGGAGACCGTCGGCTGGCCCCGGTTCGCGGCGCAGGTCGCGGCCGTCCGCGACGCCCTGCCGCCCGGCGAGCGGGCCGCGGCGACGATCGTCGTCAGCAAGTACGGCGAGGCCGGCGCGCTCGACAGGTACGGACCCGCCCTGGGGCTTCCGCGCGCCTACAGCGGCCACAACGGCTACTGGTACTTCGGGCGCCCGCCGGACGGGCGCGGCCCCACGATCGTGGTGGGGCCGGAAGACGTCGCGGAGGGGGCCGGGCTGCGCCGGTACTGGACGGACGTCCGCCCGGTCGCCCGCATCGACAACGGCGTCGGCCTCGACAACCAGGAGCAGGGCAAACCGGTGTGGGTGTGCCGCGGGCAGCGCGCACCGTGGACGGAGCTGTGGCCCGAGTTCAGGCGCCTGTCGTAGCGGCGCTCATGCCGGGAGGACGTCCCAGGTGCCGGCGCGGCGCACCAGCAGGTCGTGCGTGAGGAGGCTTCCGGCGGGGACGTCCCAGGCGGGGTCGGCGCCGTCGTCCCCGCGGTCCTCCGCCCAGACCTGGGCGACGGCCCAGCGGAGCCTGTCGACGCCGTCCGGGTGGCCGGTTCCGGACGCGACGAACACGTCCCGCGCGGGGACGGCCACGACCAGGTCGCCCTCCACGTCCTGGGCCAGCTTCTCCAGGAACCCCTCGTCCAGCAGCAGGCCGGACTCCAGGCTCCCGCGCTGCCCCGCCCCGTCCAGCGACACCGTCACGGCGCGCACGTCCGGGTACCAGCTGAGGCTCAGCTCGGGCCGCCGGTCACGCAGGTTGATCACGGCGTGCCGGCGCAGCTCGTCCGGCGCCACGCCGAGCTCCGCACAGTGCCGCCGGGCGACGTGCTCGTACCGCCAGCCGGACGGGACGCCCTCGTCGGCGATCTCCAGCGCGTAGGTGACGTAGAGCTCGGCGGCGAACGGGTCGCGGATCGGGTCCTCGTCCGCCGGGAGCGGGAACTCCAGCTGGACCTCGGCCGGCACCCGCGCCTTCATCAGCGGGACGATCAGACTGGACCGCGGGTCGGTCACGGGACGTTCCTCCTGGTCCTGTTGCGGCCTGTGCCTACGAGTGGATCACCCTACCGCCGCGGCGGGCGGTTCCGGCGCACCGCCGGGAGGGACGACGGGAAGGCCCGCCGGCGCACCGCCCTCGATGATCCGCCACAGGGCATCGGTGTCCATGTGCTGCTCGACGAGATCGCCCAGCGTCTCCAGCGTCGCCTCCCTCAGCGCCTGGAACGAGACGTCCGGGGCCGGGGTGAAGTCCCGGTTCGCATGCTGGGCCACGTCTTCGAGGAAAGCCCGCCGGAAGCCGTCGTTCTCCATGGCGCCGTGCCACGTCGTCCCCCAGACGGCGCCCTTCCGGCAGCCGTCGAGGAAGGGCTCGCCATACGCCTCGACATGCCCATGATGAATCTCATAGGCGTGGACATCCTCGCCATAGGCGCTGCCTTGTGGCCGTCCCAGGGTCTTTTCGGCTCCGAACTCGACCTTCGCGGGCAGAAGACCGAGCCCTTCGACCCTGCCCCTTTTCGACTCGACGTCGTCCAGGATCTCCTCGGCGAGCATCTGGTACCCGCCGCAGATGCCGAGCACGGGGCGCCCCTCATCGGCCCTCTTGCGAATCTCGTCGGCCATTCCCCTCTCCCGGAGCCATTCGAGATCGGAGACCGTGGCCCGCGTCCCCGGCAGCACGACCAGATCGGCCTCGGCCAGATCCCCGGCGCTCGCGGCATAGCGGACGACGACACCGGGCTCGCAGGCCAGCGCGTCCATGTCGGTGAAATTCGAGATCCGCGGGAACCTGACGACCGCGACCCGCAGCGTTTCCTTCCCATGGGCCGCTCTCGCGTCCGAACGCGGCGCGTCCAACGCCAGAGTGTCCTCGGAGTCGAGATACAGGCCGAGTTTCCAGGGCAGCACCCCGAGCGTGGGCCGCCCCGTAAGCATCTTGAGCTGCTCCAGCCCAGGCGCCAGCAGTTCTGAAGCACCCCGGAACTTGTTGATGACGAACCCCGCGACGAGAGCCTGATCTTCCGGCTCCAACAACGCGACCGTGCCGAACAACGACGCGAAGACACCACCCCGGTCGATGTCACCGACCACGACCACCGGCAGATCCGCCGCCCGCGCCAGCCCCATGTTGACGATGTCGCCGGCCCTCAAATTGATCTCGGCAGGACTCCCGGCCCCCTCACAAACCACCACGTCGTACTCGGCACGCAGTTCATCGAGGCTTTCCAGAACAACGCCCTTGAGCCATTCCTTGTGCTGCCCGTACTGAAGCGCGTCGACCTCCGCCACGGGCCGCCCCAGAACAACGACCTGACTTCGCCGATCGCTCCCCGGCTTGAGCAGCACCGGATTCATCCTCGCCGCCGGCTCGACCCCCGCCGCCTGAGCCTGCATGTACTGCGCCCGCCCGATCTCCGCCCCATCACCCGTCACCATCGAATTGAGCGACATGTTCTGGGCCTTGAACGGCGCGACCCGCACACCCTGCCTCGCCAGCCACCGGCACAACCCCGCCGTGACGACGCTCTTCCCCGCATCCGACGTGGTCCCCGCCACCAGGAGCCCGCTCATCTGACGGCCCACACGATGGCCGCCGCCGCGAACGTCACGACCGCCGAGAGCCTGACGGCCCTCTTGATGTCCGCGACCTCGGGCGCCCTGCCGTCCCCCATCTCGGGCCGGTGCTCGACCCGTCCTTCATAGGCGTTCGTGCCGCCCAGCCGCACCCCGAGCGCCCCAGCGAACGCGGCTTCGCACCGTCCGGCATTGGGACTCGGATGCTTGCTCCCGTCCCGTGCCAGCACCCGCCAAGCCTCCCGCCCCGAAAGGAGCGCGACCAATCCCCCGGTCACTCTCGCGGGAACCCAATTGACAACATCATCGAGCCTCGCGCTCGCCCACCCGAACCGCTCATACCTCGGACTCCGGTACCCGACCATCGCGTCCAAGGTGTTCACGGCCCGATACATGAGCAACCCCGGAATACCGGCCACCGCCCCCCACACCAGCGGAGCGATCGACGCATCCGACGTATTCTCAGCCACCGACTCGACAACGGCCCTGCTCAACGCAGCCGCATCCAGCCCCCGTGGATCCCGGGCACACAAATGAGATAGCCGCCCCCGAGCCGCCTCAACATCCCCACGCTCCAGCACCCGGGCCATGAAAAGCCCCTCACGCCCCAAAGACGTGCCTCCAAGCACAGACCAAGTCACACCCGCAGTGACAAGACAATGCGCCACAGGCCGCCGGCTAACCCGCTCAAGCGCAAACCCAACCACCCCCGCCGACCCCACAAGAATCCCGGTGTAGACAACCCCCCGCCACCGAGCATCCCCATAGATCCAGCGCTCCCCCACCGCGGCGACACGCCCGAACCCGGCCACCGGATGCCACCGCTTCGGATCCCCGAAAAGCGCGTCCAGAACGACCCCGAGAACCAGCCCCTCACCAGAGACGCGCATCAAGCTCATCCCAGTGCCGCTCCAGCCAATCCTGCGCCCGCCGAATCCGCGGCCCGGCACCCCCTTGCCAGATACGCGCCCAACCGCCCCCACGCTGAGCCTTCTCACGCATCACCCGATAAGACCGCTCGAACCTCACCCGAGCCGCCGGCAGCACGTCCCGCCGCGCCTCCCGATCCAGCCCATAGGCATCACAGAAGACCCGCAGCCTACGCCCCACATCCGCCCCGTACAGAACAGCGTCCCGATCGGCCGGATCAGCGATCGGCCCCCAATGCCGCAGCGCGGTCACCACATCGAACAACCGCGTAGTGGGCCGGGCCAAGTCGAAATCAATGAACGCGCAAGGCACTCCGACCCTGAACACGACATTCTCGGGCGTCACATCACAGTGCCCGATGACCTCGGGCTCCCCGTCCAGATTGGACGTCTCCCCGTCCCACGGTGCCCCGGCCGGCGCCTCATAGGACGCCACCGCCTCGTGATAGCGCCTGAGCAACCGCCCAACCCCCCGAAGCACGTCCTCCGACACGTACTGCGCCTTGAGCGGCCGGTCCGGCACGTCCCCCGGCACCCAGCTGAGAACCTCCCGCCCCACCTCGTCGATCCCCAGCACCCGCGGCGCTTCGAACCCCACCGCCTCCAGATGCCGCAGCACCCCATGCACCGCCGGACTGTGCGCACGCAACGGCCTGCGCACCGTCTCCCCCACCCGCACCACGCCCTCCGACACGTCCCCACCGGAGAGCGGAACCTCGAAGTTCACCGCCACAGCACCCCAAGATAGAACCCCCGCCCCACCCCGGAGGCCGTTATAGATGTGGAGCCGAACGACCCGCCCCCTTACACTGTGTCCCGGCGTCCCGCCGGGCGCCGAGCGCCCGTAGCTCAGCTGGACAGAGCATCGGACTTCTAATCCGACGGTCGCGGGTTCGAATCCTGCCGGGCGCGCCCCCGTCTGACCTGCAGTCTTACCATTGCCAAGATCCAAAATTCTGTCCCGGTATGTCCTCGTGTTTGCTCGATGTTTGCTCGGCTGTCGCGAACCGATCGCTGACCCGTCCTTCAGCCCGCGCGATCATCGGTGTCGGGCACCTGGCCGACGTGCCGGTGCGGCCCGCGATAACGGCGCCCGTGCGGGGGCGGCAGGACTTTCGGATGCTCACCTGCCTTGAAACAGGAAGGGGGTCCGCACCCCAACTTCCGGTTCGGACGCGGACCCCGGTGCAGAGAATCTGACGGTCAGTCTCTGCCGGTCATAGCCTCGACGCCTCCGGCAACCGGACGACGCGGCCCGGTGCTGCCGTTTCGTCGGGCCTGGTGCGGGCGTTGAGTATTACGGCGGCGGCGTCTTCGGCGGATTGGCGGGCCAGGTCGGGCAGGACGCTGGTGTAGGTGTCGGAGGCGATGTTGATCGACGACAACCCCAGCGTCTCCTGGACGACTTTGAGGTCGTGTCCGGCGCGCAGCAGGATGGTGGCGGCGCCGTGCCGCAGGTCGTGCAGCCGAACGGGTGGGAGCCCGGCCTCCATGGCCAGCAGCAGGAACTGCTCGGAGACGCCCATGGGCGCGAGCGGCTCCCCATGCTCCCGGGTGAAGACGAATCCGGTGTCGTTCCAGGTGTCGCCAGCGGCCAGGTGTTCCTGGTTGTGGCGGGCGCGGTGGGCGGCCAGTTGTTTGATGGTGTGCTGGTCGAGGGTGACCTGGCGTTCGCCTGCTTCGGATTTGGGGCGGCCTTGTTCGGTGTGGCCGCCGATCTGGGTGATCTGCCACCGTACCCGGATGGTGCCTTCGTCTAGGTCGACGTCGGCCCACCGCAGCCCGCACGCTTCGCCGCGCCGCAGTCCGCGGAAGGCGATCAGGTGATACAGCGCGTACAGCCGGTGCCGGGCGGCGCGGTTGAGGAAGATCCCGGTCTGCTCGGGTGTCCACACCATGACCGGGGAAGGGCGCGGTGTGCTGACGTAGGCGTCCATCGGCTTCACCCGCCCGCTGCGCGCCGTCCCACCTGCCCCACTGAGGGGGCGGGCCTTGGCCTCGATGAACATCTCGCGTGCCTGGCGCCATTCGCGGACACGTTCGGGTGTCCAGACCAGCGCCTTGGGGCGCCGTCCCGAGGGCAGTTCGATCAACGAGGCGACGTTGAGGTCGATGCGTCGCTCCCGGATCGCCTGGTTGAGGGCGGCGCGCAAGGTGGCGCGGATCCGGTGCATGGTCGCCGGACCGACCACCCGGCAGCCCTTCACCTGTGCCCGCAGGCCGGGGTCGGCGGCTTCGCGGGCGCGGGTGATCGTCTCGTTGCGTTCGTCGATGGTGTCGAACACCGCCTGCACGTCGGCGACGCGGAGGCGGTCCAGGCGGATGTGGCCTATCACCGGTTCCAGGTGGACGGTGATGTGGGTGCGGTAGCTACGGATGGTGCCGTGCCGTAGTCCTTTACGTCCGGCCAGCCAGGTCTGCAGCCATTGCCCGGTGGTGAGGGCGGTGTCCAGGTCCTGCCCGGTGCGGATCTTGCGGCGCACCTCCTCGGGTACCGGAAGGCGCTTGTCCTTCTTCAGGGTGGTGACGATGAGGTCGGCGATCCGGCTGTGGTCCTCATGGTCCCCGCTGATGGCCAGCAGTTCGTGCAGTCGGGTGATCTGGGTTTCGGCGGCGTCCTGGCTGGTGAACCCGCCGCGGCGGATCGGGGTGCGGCGGGTGCCGTCGGGGTTGGGCGGCAGTTCGAACTGGTAGTACCACGCGCCGTGGGTGGGGCTCCATGAGCCGCCCTTGCGGCGCAGCCTGGGGCATTTGCTGAGCAGTCCCCGTCCATCCGGGGCGCGGCAGCCACACACCTTGTAGGTGGTTCCGGCAGGCATCCTTTGTTCACTCGCTTTCTGGTGTGGGCTGCCCGGTCGAGTCGTTGAGGCCGAGCAGGGCGAGCAGTCCGGTGGTGGGGACCAGGTAGCTGCGGCCGACCCGCAGCACCGGGCAGGGGAACCGCCCGGCACGCGCCAACTCGTAGCTTTTGGTGCGCCCCACTCCCAGCGCCCGCCCCGCGGTGACCAGATCGACCACGGCGGGCAGCGTGCGGATCTCCGCCGGCGTCAGCCCCGGCCTCATCGCCCACCCCCGCACGCCGTGCGGGAACAGGACTGTTGGGCGTTGTGGGCGTCTGCCAGCGGATCGGGTCCGCTCCGGCGTCCGGACGTGTGCGCTGCAGGTTGCGGGCGAGCGGATTGGTCCGGGCCGGAGCACCGGTATGCACGCTCGCCTTCACCCCGCCGGTCAAGCCCCGCCCCGCCAACCCGAAGATCCTGGACGGGGGTGACGGGCGGGGTGATGCGCTGCGGGTGCCGCGGCGGGCTGGTCAGGTGCCAGCTGTCGCCGCACCGGTAGGCGCGCAACCCGGCGCCAGGTGCGGCAATGCGGGCGGCGTGCCGGGCCGTCCGGCGGGTGGCGTAGCAGGCCCGTCCGCAGCGACCGCACAAGCTGAGCTGGAGGATGGCCAGCATCTCCAGAACCCGGCTGTGACCAGTCGGGTTCCTGAGTCGGTTCCTGGTCATCGGCTCGCCTCCGGCAGGTCGTGTACGCGCTTGAAAAGCAGCAGGTCTTCGTGGGCGGTGGCACAAGCGGGGATGCCGCGGTCGCGGGCGCGGCGGGTTTCGAGCATCTGGAAGAAGGAGGCCCGGTTGATCAGGCCACCGTCGCGGAACCCGGCAAGAAGGGCGGCGTGCCGGGCGGTCAGGGCCAGGCCGCTGCGGTGGGCGGTGTCGATGACCTGTCCGGGCAGGTCGAGGAGTTCGCCTTTGAGACGGATCGGGCGGATGGTGACGGCGATGACTCCGCCGGGGCGGAGCAGGGTTGCGGTGCCGGCCAGGATCTGTCCGAAGCCCTCCAGCAGGCCGGAGATGGGCTGGTGGGCGAGGTTGCTGCGGTCGGTGGAGTAGCGGTGGTGGCGTTTGTCGATCTTCCCGCCGCCGTTGTCGCGTCCGGAGCGGATGTGGCCGTGGGTGTAGGAGCCGTAGGGCGGTGAGGTGAGTACCAGCGCGGCCTTGCCGTGGAGGTTGCGGTAGATGGTGGCGATGTTGCGGGCGTCGCCGCGGGCGACCTGGGGCGTGCCGGTGGCTCCCTGGTTGTGGGCGTGCAGCAGGTTGCCCAGGGTGAGGTGGACGAAGTCGGGTTCGTACTCCACGCCGGCGGCGTCGCGGCCAAGGTGGATGGCCTCGACCAGGGTGTCCCGCTCGATTATTGAGTTACGCGGCTTGAGCTGGGGTTACGCGGCGTGGTGGTATTCGTTGATCACACCCGTGACGACGGGTCTTCGCCGGATGGATCGCAGGTCGTTGAGTTCGGCCGGGTTCCTGATGGGCTGGGATTCGGCATCTGGAGGTCGTTGCCGGCGGGCTTGGTGTGGCCGGTGGCCGTTGTAGTGGTCCAGGTACTCGCCGAGCACCAGGGCCAGGTGCCGCTCCCCCAGGATCAACACCCGGTCCAGCAATTCACGGCGCAGGGTGCCGATCACGCGCTCACAGATGGCATTCATCCGCGGCGTCCGCGACAAGGTCCTGACGACCTGGAGCCCTTCAGCCTTGAACACTTCATCGAACGCGGTGGTGAAGACCGGATCGCGGTCGTGGATCAAAAACCGCAGCGCGCCGATACGATCCTCCAACTCCATGGCCAGATTGCGGGCCTGCTGCACCGCCCACGCCCCCGTCGGGCACGCGGTCACCCCGGCCAGATGCACTCTGCGGGTGCCGTGCTCGATGAACACCAGCACATAGAGCCGCTTGAGCAGGACCGTCTCCACCACCAGGAAGTCGCAGGCGATGATCGCGTGTGCTTGAGCGGTCAGGAACTGCCGCCAGGTCGGCCCCGCCCGGCGCGGTGCCGGATCGATGCCGGCCGCATGAAGGATCTCCCACACCGTGGAAGCCGCAATCGTGTAGCCGAGACGGGCCAACTCGCCTTGGATCCGCCGATGCCCCCACGCCGGGTTCTCCCGCGCCATCCGCAAGATCAGCGTTCTGATCGACGCACCTGTGCGGGGGCGACCTGGACGGCACCGGTCGGTGAAGGTCCACTTACGGGCGACGAGGTCACGGTGCCAGCGCAGGAGTGTCGCCGGAACAACCGGAAAGAGTTCGGCCCACCGCCGGCGCGGCACCAGCTGGGACAACGCCGCAAACCAGAGCCGGTCGCCATGATCCCAGCGCGGACGACCTGCGGTCTGACGGCGCAACACCTGGTTCTCGTGACGCAGCACCAGCAACTCGACGTCCTTGGACAGATCAGACCGGACCAGCATCACCAACAAGCCGAGCAGGCTCCGGACCAACCGGTACAGCAGAGACAACAACACCTCGAGATCGTCGCAGTGACTGCCGCAGCCCCACAGCAAAATCCCAGCTCAGACAACGAAACCGAGTATCCGAGCGGTACACGGTCACCGGGGAGCGCAAGCGGTTCTCCTCGGCGATTCTTCCGCCGTGGTGCCGCAAGACCCCGAAGGTGACCGAGGTGCTGCCGCTGCTGTACCTGCACGGCCTGTCAAGCGGGGACTTCGTGTCCGCTCTCGGTCAGTTCCTCGGCTCGACCGCCGGCCTTCGGCCCCGGTCATCACCCGCCTGACCGAGCAGTGGAAGGCCGAGCAGCGCACCTTCGCCGCTCGCGATCTGTCCGAGGTCGACTACGTCTACCTGTGGGCCGACGGGATCCACGTCAACATCCGCCTCGAAGAGCACAAGCTCTGCCTGCTGGTCATGATCGGGGTCCGCGCCGACGGCCGCAAGGAGCTGGTCGCGCTCACCGACGGGTACCGGGAATCGACCGAGTCATGGGCCGATCTGCTGCGCGACTGCGCCCGCCGCGGCATGCGCGCCCCCGTTCTGGCGGTCGGTGACGGTGCGCTGGGGTTCTGGGGCGCGCTCCGCGAGGTGTTCCCGCAGGCCAAACAGCAGAGATGCTGGTTTCACAAGATCGCGAACGTGCTGGGGGCGCTGCCCAAGTCGGCGCATCCGGGAGCCAAGAAGGCACTGGCTGAGATCTGGAACGCCGAGGACAAGGAGCACGCCCTGGCCGCGGTGCGAGCGTTCGAGACCGCCTACGGCGCCAAGTTCGGCAAGGCCGCCGCCAAGGTCACTGACGACATCGACGAATTGCTGGCCTTCTACGACTTCCCGGCCGAGCATTGGATCCACCTGCGCACCACCAACCCGATCGAATCGACCTTCGCCACCGTCCGGCACCGCACCAAGGTCACCAAGGGACCCGGCTCACGCGCCGCGGGCCTGGCCATGGCCTTCAAGCTCATCGAGTCCGCCCAGACCCGATGGCGCGCAGTCAACGCACCCCACCTGGTCGCACTCGTCCGCGCCGGCGCGACCTTCACCGGCGGCAAACTCGTCGAACGACCCGACGACGACCAACCCCAAGCCGACGCAGCATGAATTCATGATCCACAGGTATTGACTATTGCTCAGGGGACCATCCGACAGGCCGCCGCCACCGGCATGCACCGCGCCCTGGCCAAGACCCACCTGGAACACGTCTTCAGCGCCATCGCGCTCAACCCGCTACAGCTCCGCGCCTGGTGGGACGGCAACGCACTCGACCGCACCCGAACCACCCACCTCGCCCGCCTCGAACTACGCCTCGCGGCTTGCCCCAACGGAATAACCACCAGGGTCGCACAGGCACGGCGCGGAGCCGACCGCGACGTGGCGGGCTCTGTTCACCACCACGGTTCTGCGAGGCTGCCGTCGGCCGTCAGACCGAAACGCTGAAATCTGTCTCTACGCGCCTCGTCCCATTGGAGGCTTAGATGGTACAGGGCATAGGCGTTCCCAGCATCAACTGCTTGTTGGGCGAGGCGCTCTGCACTTACCTGGTCACCAGCCGCCTCGTGCATCACCGCGAGTTCGCTCAAAGCGCGAACGTAGCCAGCCTTGGCGGCGGCACGGAAAAGTTGCTCAACCCCCTTCAGATCGCCAGCCCGCTGTCGTAGCTGGGCGAGATCGAACAGGGCATACGGATTTCCGGCTTTGGCGGCTTCTTGAGCGATGGATTCGGCTCGCTCCCGGTCGCCAGTCCGCTCCCACATCTGCGAAAGCCCACTTGGGGCGCGGAGGTCTCCAGCATCGGCGGCGGCACAGTATAGCTGCTCGGCCTCCGCTAGGTCTCCCGCCCTCTCTCGCAACTGGGCGAGATCGAACAGGGCGGACCAAGCCTCGTCGGCGTCCGTGGCGTCGGCGGCAGCACGGTACAGCTGCTCGGCCTCCGCTAGGTCTCCGGCCCTCTCTCGCATCTTGGCGAGCATGAAGTGGCCGAAAGCGTCTCCAGCGTCGGCAGCGCCGCGCCACAGCCGCTCGGCGCCCTCCGGGTCCCCGGCCCACTCCCGCATCTGAGCCAGCTTGAAGAGGGCGGCATGCACGTCTCTGGCGCCGCTGAACAGGTGCTCGGCCCTCTGCCGTTCGCCAGCGATCTCTGGCAACTGACCGAGTCTGGACGGCATCAAGATGTCGGCTTGGGCGGCGGCGCTGTACAGCCGCTCGGCCCCCTCTAGGTCACCAGCCCTTTGCCGACTCAAGGCGATTTCACGCAGGGCATTGGTATCGCCAACCGCAGCACAGTACATCAATTCGGTACCGATCCAGTCTTCGGCTTCCCGCATCCGGCCGAGGAGCTCCAAGGGGCGGGTGTCGATGGCGGCGGCACGGAAAAGCCGGTCGGCGTGGCGGAGCCGACGCCGCACCCTGGCGGACTCGGCAAGTGCGGCGAGCTCGGGTGACCTGTGCAGGTGGTCAGCCGCAGCGTCCCAAAAGCCAGCCGGTGGTGACTGATAGCGGCGGATGGCGGCGGTGTGTTGGTGAAGATAGTCGGCCATCCGGTAGACAGCCTCAGTCGGGATGGGCGCGGCTTGTCCGGGCAGAGGCACTATGGGCGTCAGAGGACCTGGGACGCCCCGGCACGGCCAGCTGGTGTAGTTGGTGGCGCGGGTGAACCAGGTGGCGCGCCAGGTGTCGGTCTGGGTCTGCCAGTCGTCGGGGTCGAGGTAGGCGGCCGCTGCTGCACGCAGGAAAGCCTCGGGCAGGGCTTCGCCGATACCCAGACGGCGGGCGTCGGCAGCGGCGTCGAGCAGGGCACGAGCCTCGGCCGGAGCGTGAATGTAGCGGTGGAGCAGTTCACGGGCGCCGGCCAGGTATTGGGTGATGCGGTTCCCACCGTGGGCGAGAGCCTCGGCTAGGCGTGGATCGTCTTCGGCTAGGCGGCGAAGGTCGTCCAACGCCGCCTGGTCAAAGGTTTCCGCGACGGACAGGATTGTGGCTGTGCGCAGCAGGGCGCGGGCGTGCTGATGCAGATCGCCTTCGAGGGTGCTATCGGCGGATGGTGCGGCGAGCAGGGCGTGGGTGTCGCGCCACAGGGTGCCCAGGATGAGGACGGGCCCGCGGTCGGGGCGGTTGAGCACGTCGGTCAGGGCGGCCGCCACCTCCTCGCCATGGGTGGGGACATCCGGGGTGTACAGGTAGCGTTGGGTCTCATTCAGCCACAGCACTGTCCGCCCTAGATCGGGGTAGCTGGCGAGGCCGCGCAGGAGTGCGGCTCGATCGGCGGGCCGCCACACAAACCATCCTTCGGGCAACTGCTGGACGGCCTCCCACAAAGCGCGGGTCTTGCCGGTGGAGGAGTCCGCCACCAGCACCACCAGGCGGCTGCCAGCCGAAGCCTGGTCGACCTCGTTGCGCAGCAGATCATCGTGATCCCGCTTGACGTACAGCGGAAGCGCATTGTCGCTGCGGCCGTGTCCACTGCGGGGCTCGATGGCCGGATGGACCTCCAAGGCCCGGACCGGGTCCAGCTCAGCGACCGGCTGCCCCAGCTTGACCGGATCCCATTGGTCGATCGGCCGTCCCTGATCATTGTTGACTGGCTCCAAGGGGGGATGCGTGCGGGCCGGACGACCGCCCTTGCCCTTGCCCGTGCGACGCTGCGCCAGCGCTCGGAGCCGGGTCTGCTCCCACCACTTACCGGGTGGCGCTGCATAGTTCGGCGTCTTCTCCTTGGCGCGGTTTCGCAGGTAGGCGATCAGGAAGTCGGCGACGGGCTTCTTGGAGGGGACGCGCACACCGTTGCGCCATTCGCCCCACGAGGAGGTCGACACCGTCAGCGGCGGTCGCTGCGCTTTCGCCTGCCGCTGGATCGTTTGCCCGGTGGGTGAGCCTGCTGCCTCGTGCAGTGCCCGTAGCGCCGCCGCATACGCGGCGGTTGCATCCTCCGACTCGCTCACGTTGGCGCCTCCGTCACCGGTTGCGGCCGGATCGGAACCATTCGGAAAACCTATGCCGTTGCGGTATCCGCCCACGCCACCAGCCTGCCGGACCCGTCCGCGGTAGGCGGCCGGGAACCGGAAAACCGTCCGGACTGGGTCAATGGCGGCACCGCCCCAGTAAGCCGAACCCGGGGCCGTGCCGCAAGGAGATGGTCTGTGTTCGATCGCCGGTTCCTACATCGCCTGCCCCGCATCGCGCTGATCGCGGCCGTCCGCGGGGCCGCCGCGGCGGCGGGCTCCAGCCTCATTGCGCTGATCATCTGGTGGATGACCAATCGTTAACCGACCAGCGGGTCCTCCCCTGCACCTTGGAGAGGGCCCGCTAGCGTCATGCGCCCAACGGGACTCCTGTACGCGGTCACCTCCCACGACGGCGACACGGGAGCCTGACCGGACCGATCACCTTCGGACGGATCGGGGACTACGGTGAGCATCTGGGATGTGCCTTCCCGGCCGACGCTGCAACGCCGGCCTGCTTGAGAACCTCATGCGATCCGGGAAGGTACACCCCTTCCCGGGCGATCCACAGACATCCGATCTTCGTAGGTGTCAAGCGGCGGCTGTGTCGAGCGCTGCGAGGCGGGCGCCAAAGGCTGCCGTCTCGTCGTAGTGCTGGCCGGTCTGGAGGCAGTGGAACAGGCAGCCGAGCATGCGGTTGAAGGTGTTGCGCAGGGCGCTGGAGTACCTAAGCAGTACACCGCGATCCGGTTCACCCAGCGGCTTACCGACGCCGGCATCGCGCCCTCCACCGGCAGCGTCGGGGACAGCTTCGACAACGCCCTGGCCGAAAACCTGTGGTCCACCCTCAAGACCGAGCTCATCTACTGGCCCGGCACCACGTTCGCCACCCGCGCCGAGGCCGAAGCGGCGATCTTCCGTTACATCGACGGCTGGTACAACCCGCGCCGGATCCAGCAGGGCCTGGACGGGCTATCCCCAGATGAGTACGAAGAGGCCTTCTACCGCCGACAGCAAGATCCAAGGGGATCTGCGGTTTCCCCACTTTGTGATCGTTTGAGTGGGATGATTGTCTTGTGGCTAAGAAGGGGCGTAGGTCGACCTATGAGGAGCGGCTGGCCGGGGTGCGGATGCTTGAGCAGGGGCTTCCCGGTAAACAAGGTCGCGGCCGCGGTTGAGGTTGATCGGTCGACGTTGTTGACGTGGTGGAAGAACTACCGGCTGATCGGCCCGGAGTCGTTGCGGACGAAGAAGACGCGCGGCTCGGACGGCAAGCTGAATGAGGCGCAACTGCGGGAGCTGTATGCGTTGTTGGTGGGAGCGGATCCCCGGCAGTTGAGCTTCGGATTCGCGTTGTGGACCCGCGCGATGGTTGGAGAACTGATCTTCCAGCGGTTCAAGATCCGGGTGTCGGTCGCTACGGTGGGCAGGGCGCTGCGGAGGCTGGGGATGTCGCCGCAGAAGCCGCTGTACCGCGCTTACCAGCAGAATCCAGAGAAGGTCGAGAAGTGGAAGGCCGAGACCTATCCGGAGATCCGCCGACGAGCCGCCGAGGAGGGCGCGGAGATCTTCTTTGCAGATGAGGCGGCCATCCGGACCGACTTCCACTCCGGCACCACGTGGGCGCCGGTCGGCCAGACCCCGGTCGTGGAAATGACCGGCGCGCGTATGTCGGTAATGATGATTTCCGCGGTGTCGCCGAAGGGGAAACTGCGGTTCATGGTTCACGACGAGGGCCTGAAGTCCGAGGAGTTCATCACCTTCTGCCGCCGGCTGCTGGACGATACCGACGGCAAGGTATTCCTGATCGTGGACGGCGGCCGCATCCACACCTCCAAGATAACCCGCCGGTTCGTGAACCGCATCGAACGCCTGGAGCTGTTCTTCCTTCCGCCCTACTCGCCCGAACTCAACCCCGATGAGTGAGGTTTTCTCTGCAAGATCGATTAGGACAGCAGGGACTTCTGGGGCATGAACGGGCACGGGCAGGCAGGCGCGCGGACAGATCGGAACACCCCGAAATGGGCGTGGAGCCCTCGGTAGAGAGGTC
>NZ_JBDPLY010000059.1:0-13136 GCF_039871695.1 Actinomadura sp. B10D3 | reverse complement strand
ACCGGCATCGTCACCGGATCCATCTTCATCGTGATCGTCCTGCTGTTCCGCCGCGGCATCTGGGGCACCGCCCGCCACCTGCTGGCCACCCGCCGCCCACCCGCACCCGGCCAACCGGCCACCGAGAACAAGGAACCCGTCGACACCCCGGCCTGACCCGCCGACGCGGGGGTCAGGCCGGTCCTGATCGTGCGCCAGGCGCCGTTTGTCAGGCCGCGGGCACGGCCACCCGGATGGCGAGCAGTTCCGCCTCCCGGGCGGCCTTGCGGGCGCTCTCGTGGAAGTCGGGCGCGGCGCACGCGAAGAGCGTCCGGCCGTCGGAGCCGCCGAGCGCGCAGGCGTAGACGTTGGTGCCGAGACTCAGCTCGTCGGTGATCTCGCCGCCGTCCGTCACGCGGATCAGCCGGGCGCCGGTCGCGTCCGCCACCCACACGCCGCCGCCGGCGTCCAGGCAGGCGCCGTCCGGGGCGACCGAGACGCCGGCCAGGATCCGGTCGATGGACCGCTCGGTCGGCAGCGGCCCGAACCGGGCCCACGTGCGCCGGTTCGTGAGCCGGCCGTCGCCGGTCACGTCGAACGCGCTGATCCGGTCGCCGAACGTCTCGTTCACGACCAGGACGCCGTCCGCCGTGATCGCGCTGCCGTTGGGGAACCAGAGGTCGTCGGCCACCTCGGTCACCTCGCCCCCGGGGTCCACCCGGTGCAGGGCCGCGGGCGCCAGCGGCGCGCCGCTCATGAGGTCGAAGCCGAAGTTGCCGACGTACGCCCGGCCCTCGGCGTCGACGACCATGTCGTTGAGGTGGCCCGCCGCGTGCCCGCCGAGGTCCGCGTGGACGGCGAGGGTGCCGTCCGCCTCGCGCCGCAGGATCCTGCGGTCGCGCATGGAGACGATGAGCAGCCGCCCGTCCGGCAGCCAGCCCAGCCCGGACGGCTGCTCGGGGACGTCCGCCTCCACCTGGAGATCGGAGCCGTCCTCGCGCGCCGAGTACACCTGGTGGGTGTAGAAGTCGGAGAACCAGACGCGCTCGTCACGCCAGCGCGGCGCCTCCAGGAAGGCGAAGCCGCTGAGCACCGTGCTCGCCTTGGTGGTCATGTTGCCTCCTGCGGTGGTGGATACCGGGACCGCGTCACACTGAGATTCCCCCGTCCACCGGCAGCACGACGCCGGTGATGTAGGAGGCCTCGGCCGAGGCGAGGAACGCCACGGCGCCCGCGATCTCCGAGGGGTCGGCGAAGCGTCCCATCGGGATCGACGCGGTGAGCCGCTCCAGCGTCTCGGCCGGGACGGAGTCGATCATGCGGGTCTGCGCGTTGGGCGAGATCGCGTTCACCGTGATGCCGAACCGCGCGAGCTCCTTGGCCGCCGTCTTGGTGAACCCGATGATGCCGGCCTTGGCCATCGCGTAGTTGGACTGCCCGGGGTTGCCCCGCAGCCCGGTGTAGGACGTGACGTTGATGACGCGCCCGCCGCCCAGCCGCCGGAAGTGGGGGACCGCGGCGCGGGTGAACCGGAACGTTCCGCCGGCGTGGACCGCCATCACGGCCTCGTAGTCCTCGTCCGTGAGCTTCCACAGCACGCCGTCGCGCAGGATGCCCGCGTTGTTGACCAGCACGTCGATGCGGCCGGACTCCTCGACCACCCGCTCCACGACCTCGTTCACCCGCGCGGTGTCGGAGACGTCGGCGACAAGCCCCCTCGCGCCGGTCTCCGCCGCCGCCAGCTCGACCTCCTTCGCGTCGGTGTCGACGAGGTACACCGTCGCGCCCGCGTCGCGGAAGTGCTGCCCGACGGCCCGCCCGACGCCGCGGGCCGCGCCGGTCACGACGACGGTCCGGCCGGTGAAGTCGAACGTCAGGTTCGACGTCACGGCGCCTCCTCCCGGACGGGCACGGCGGCGGGCAGGGAACGGGGCGGGCTACTGGTCGTCGGCATGCTGCTCCTGCTGGTGTGCGGCGAACTGCTGTCTGAGGGTGGTCTTGGAGAACTTGCCGGTCCCGGTCTTGGGGATCTCGGGGAGGATCCAGAGCCGCTCGGGGATCCACCAGGAGGCGACCCGGCCGGTCAGGTGCTCCCGCAGGCCCGCCTCGTCGAGGTGGCGTTCGGGGGCGAGGACGACGCAGGCGAGGGGGCGCTCGCCCCACCGGGCGTCCGGCACGCCGATGACCGCCGCCTCCACCACGTCGGGATGGGCCATGATCTCGTTCTCCAGGGCGCCGGAGGAGATCCACTCGCCGCCCGACTTCACCATGTCCTTGGTGCGGTCGACGATGCGGACGTAGCCGTAGCGGTCGATGGTCGCGACGTCGCCGGTGCGCAGCCAGCCGTCCTCGGTGAACTGCGACTCGCCCGGATCGGAACCGAAGTAGCGGGACGCGACCGTGGGGCCGGCCACCTGGAGCTCGCCGGGCGTGGCGCCGTCATGGTCGACGCGGTCGCCGTCCTCGTCGACCAGCCGCAGCTCGGTGAGCGGGAGGGACGGGCCGGGAGCCGCGAGGATCGCGCGCTGGGCGTCGGAGCCCAGCTCGTCGTGGACGGTCGCGAGCCGGGCGGAGGCCACCACGGGGCTGGTCTCGGTCATGCCCCACGAGCTGCTGAGCGGGACGCCGGTCGCCTCGTGCCACTCCCGCGCGAGCGCGTCCGGCACCGGGCTGCCCCCGGACACGACCTTGCGCAGCGACGAGACGTCGACCTGCTCCATCAGCGGCAGGAGGGAGCGCCAGATCGCCGGCACCCCGGCCGTGAACGTCACGCGGTGCCCGGACATCTGGCGGGCGAGCGCCGCCGAGTTCATCGCGGGGCCCGGCAGGACGAGGTCGGCGCCGGCGAGCGCCGCGGCGTAGGGCAGGCCCCACGCGTTGACGTGGAACATCGGCACGATCGGCATCACGACGTCACGCTCACCGATCCCGAAGTTGTCGGTGCCGAGGATCATCAGTGTGTGCAGGACGATCGAGCGGTGGCTGTAGAGCACGCCCTTGGGCCGCCCGGTCGTGCCCGAGGTGTAGCAGAGGCTCGCGGCGTCGTTCTCGTCGATCGCGATGGGCCGTGCCTCGCCCGGCGTCTCCGCGAGGAGCGCCTCGTAGTCGACGATCCGAGGGTCGTCCGGTGTCTCCTCGGTGCCGCCGTCGTCCATGAGCACGACGTGCCGCACGGCCGGGGCCTTCTCCACGAGAGGCCACACCGTGGCGATGAGGGAGCGGTCGACGAACAGGACGTCGTCGCCGGCGTCGTTGAGGATGTAGGTCAGCTCGGCGGCGAACAGCCGGTGGTTCAGGGTGTGCAGCACCCGGCGGCCGCTCGGCACCCCGAGGTAGAGCTCGACATGGCGCTGGGTGTTCCACGCGAAGGTGCCCACGCGGGCGTCCCGCGGCACGTCGAGGACGTCCAGGGCGGCGGTGAGCCGGCGCGCGCGGGCGACGACCTCCCCCCAGGTCGCGGTGGTCTCCCCGCCCGCGGTGGCGGTGACGACCCGCTTGTGCGCGAACATCCGCTCGGCGCGGCGCATGAGCACGGGGACGTCGAGAGACCGGTCCTGCATCAGACCGTGCATGGAACCTCCGGCACCGCGGCGGGAGCTGGTGCTTACTAAGCGCATAGTTAGCGTCGCGGCGGTCGCTTGTCAACAGGGGGACGGGACGGGGGAACGGCCTACTTCGCGACCAGCTTCAGCGCGAGTTCGGCGTAGAAATCACCGAGCTGCTCCGGCGAGTCGGGGCCGTCGAGCCGGTACCAGCGGACGAGGTCGATGCTCAGCGAGAGCATGGCGCGGGTGACCCGCTTGACGTCGACGTCCGCGAAGGACCCGTCGCCGACCCCGCGGGCGACCGCGTCCCGGAAGAACCCGTTGGTCCGGTGGCGCAGCTCCAGGATCTCCTCGTAGTGCTCGGCCGTCAGGCCGTTCAGCTCGATCTGGCAGACGCGCGCCGCCACGTGGTGGCGGGCGTGCCAGATCGTGTACGCCGAGACGATGCCGCGCAGCCGGTCGGCCGACCCCTCCAGGGCCATGATCGCGGGGTCCTGGACGAAGGACAGGACCCGTTCGTGACCGACCCGGATGATCTCGAACAGGACCAGTTCCTTCGACGGGAAATGGACGTAGAGGGCCGCGGGGCTGAGCCCGACCCCCTCGGCGATGTCCCGCGTGGTCGTGGCGTGGAAGCCGTTGGCGGCGAAGCAGCGCACCGCGGAGGTCAGCAGCTTCCGCTGCACCTGGCCGAGCTCCTCCCGCCACAGATCGGGCGAGTGGTCCCGCAGCCGGGGGTCGTCCGCCAGGTCCTGCGCGGTGAACCGGGCCTGCCGTCTGGCCATCCGCGATCCTCGCCTCCCTCGCGTGCGCGGCACGGTACCCGTGCCGCCCGGCGGGCCCGCCGGACGCGGTCCGCGGCGGCCCCTGACGTCCGCATCCTAGCGGCTGACTATGCGCTTAGTTATAGTGGCGGTACCGCGTTGACGGGAGAAGGTGTGAACAGGCCCAGTTTTCTCCGGCTTCTCGTCGACGGGGCGCCGCTGCCCCTCTACGACGAGGTCCTGAACCGCATGGTGGCGGAAGCCGCCACGTCCGCCGAGGTAGCGGACCTCCAGGCGGAGCACACGCTCGCCCTCCACCTCCGCGACACGCTGGAGAAGCGGCATGCCCGCCAGGAACAGCAGCGGGCGCTGGTCGAGTGCGCGAAGGAGCTCGCGGAGGACCGCAGCGACCCCGACACGATCCTGACCCTGATCGTGAGCCAGGCGCAGCGGCTGCTCGGCTGCGACATGGCCTATCTGAGCCTGAACGACAACGAGCAACGCGTGACCTGCATGCGGGTGATGGTCGGCGCGACGTCCTCGGCCTGGAAGGACGTCCGGATCCCGTTCGGCGCCGGCGTCGGCGGCAGGGTCGCCGCGACCGGCACGCCGTTCTCGACGCCCGACTACTTCAGCGACGAGCGCCTGTCGCACGATCCGGACGTCGACGCCTCGGTCAGGGCGGAGCGGCAGGTGTCGATCGTCGGCGTGCCGCTGCGCACCAGCACCATCATCGGGGTGCTCTTCGGGGCCAACCGCACCCCGGGGCCGTTCTCCCACGACGCCATCGCCCTGCTCGGCTCCTTCGCCGACCTCGCCGCGTCCGCGATCGACCGGGCGCGGGAGCGGCACGAGAAGGACCGGGCGCTGACCGCCCTGCGGCAGCGGACGGTCGACCAGGAGCGGGCGGTCGCGGCGCACGACCAGAGCATGGACATCGTGCTGCGCGGCGGCGGCGTCCAGGAGGTCGTGACCGCGGTGGGCGACCAGCTCGGCGGCGTGCTCGCCATCTTCGACGAGTTCCAGACGCCCGTCGCCTGGACGCCCGGGGCGCCGCCGGAGGCCCTCCAGGCGATGGCCGTCGCGGCGGGCGGCAGGCCGGGCGGCTCCTCCGGCGTCACGCGGGACGGGACGTACTGGGCCACCGGCCTCGTCGCCGGCGGCGAGAACCTCGGCACCCTGGTCTGGGCCCCGCCGGCGTCCCCCGGCGGGGTCGGCGACCTGGACCGGCGCCTGCTCGGGCGCGCCGCCGTCGTCGCCTCGCTGCTCCAGCTGTTCGGCCGCAACCTGGCCGCCGCCGAGGCCCGGGTGCGCGGCGAGCTGCTGGACGACCTGCTCACGCCCAACCCGCGCACGTACTCCTCCCTGGCCGAGCGGGCCCTGCGGATCGGCTACCAGCCGCAGAAGCGGCACGCCGTCGTCGTCGCGCACATCCGGGCCGAGAAGCGGCACAGCCTCGCCTCGGTGGCGTCCGACCTCGCGGCGGCCCGCGACGGCCTGAGCACCGTGCGGGACGGTCTCGCGGTGCTGGTCATCCCCTCCGACGACCCGTCGCTCACGGGCCGCCAGATCTCGCGGTCGATGACCACGCGGCTGAGGTCACCGGTCACCGTCGGCGCCGCGGGGCCGGTCGACGACCCGGCGGACCTGCCCGCCGCCTACGCCGAGGCGCTGGCCTGCGCGCAGGCGCTGCTCCGGCTCGAACGCGCGGGCTCCGCCGCCACGGCCGACGACCTCGGCTACGCCGGCCTGCTCCTCGGCGACGGCGCGTCCGCGACCCGGTTCGTGATGCGGACGCTGGGCCCGGTCATCCAGCACGACGAGCAGCGCTCGACCGTCCTGATGGAGACGCTGGACACCTACTTCGCCACCGGGCAGAGCCTCGTCGCCAGCGCCAAGCGGCTGCACATCCACCCGAACACCGTCACGCAGCGTCTCGACCGGGTCAAACGCCTCCTCGGCAAGGACTGGAACAGCCCGGACCACACGCTCGAAGTGCAGCTGGCGCTCCGCCTCCACCGCCTCAGCCGCGACCTCGACGACTGACCGCGGGCCGCGCCGGCCGATCGCTGATCGTCGTCGCGCTCCCTTCCGTCAGCGGCGCGCGCCCTCGGTGCAACGATGTTCGCCCCGCCCTCCGGACCCCTTGGGCGCGGCCCAGGGGGATCGCCCGCGCGCGCTGCGGCGGCGGGCCCGGAACGCCGCGACCTTCCTCCGCAGCGGATCGTCCGTCCTCGCCGGGCCCGCGGCGAGGAACTCCTCGCCCGCCTCGGCGCTGCCGGGCTCCAGGCGCGGGGAGGTGCCGCGGTCGGCGATCCGCGCCGAGGTGATCGTGAGCTCGTAGTGGGCCCACACCATGGCGGCGTTGACCAGCCGCCGGGGCGTGGCGCGCACGAGGAAGACCTCGGACATCGCGGTGACGATCAGCAGGACGGGCGCGCCGCCGTCCAGGCTGACCGCCGTGGGGTCCGTCGGCCAGACCGCCACGCGCAGGCGCCGGTCGTCGACGGCGCGCAGCTCGCCCCAGTCGGGCACGCAGACCTGGGGCAGCCCGTCCGCACCGGGGGTGATCATGACGACGGGTCGCTGGTGGGAGGGGGAGCTGGTGATCGCTGTGACGGCGGCTGGGAGTACCCCGTTGCGTTCGATCATACGTTCGATATTACCGCAGAGGGGGACATCGCGGCATCGGCGCGACGGTGACAGTTCTGGCGACGACCGGCGATGTTCAGGGCACCGAACGGTCGTGCGCGCCGCCGCGCGGCCGGTCGCCTCCGGTGGCCGCCGCGGTGGTGAGGTAGTCCTGGAGCTCGCGGTGCCGGAACTGGTAGGTGGCGCCGCTGACGCGCAGCAGCCGCGCCTCGCAGGCCCAGTCGAGGAAGGCCCACAGCCGCAGCGGGAGCAGGCCGCGGGCGGCCGCGACGATCAGGCCGATCATGGTGCGGGACCAGGCGATCGCGCCGAAGGCGAGGCCGAACGCCACGCCGCCGACGAGCGCGCAGGCCAGGGACGTCAGGACGTCCTGGTTCATGAGGAACACCAGGAAGGCCGCGACGCCGCCGGTGAGCCCGAACGCGACCCCGATCATCGGGTTGCGGTGCAGGGCCTCGCGGGGGTGGGCCAGCTCCGCGTCCTTGCTCCAGCCGCCCGTGGCGATCTTGAAGGTGACGCCGAGTGCGAAGGCCAGCGCGAACGCGCCCGCGACCCCCGCGGCCAGGGGGAGCGGGCCGGCGTGGGCGAGGCGGAGCGGCGGCAGCCCGGTGAGGGCTCCGCACAGGCCGAAGCCGAGCAGGGTGAGCGGCTGGGCGCGGATCGCCTCCGGCACGGTCATGCGCTCGGCTCCCCGCCGCCCGATCGCGGTCAGCCCGATGACCGCCCCGAACACGGTGCCGCCGGTCGCCCCCGCGGCGGCGGCGAAGGCGGGACCGAAGACCTCGCCGCCGGTCAGCGCGAACCCGGCCAGGCCGCCCAGCACGCCGGCCGGGGCGCCGGCGAGGGCGCCGAGCAGGCCGCCGGTCACGCGCCGCCGGTAGGGCACGCTGGTGCGCCCGCCGGTCGCGGTCGGCCACGGCGACAGGGCGAGGACGGTCGCGGTCACCACCCAGCCCGCCATCAGCGCCAGGGTGAGCCCTGCCTCCGGGACGGGGCCGCCGAGCGGGTCGCCGGGACGGTCGACGGCCGAGCCCGTCCAGAACGCCAGCATCGCGACGACCGCGAGGACCGCGCAGCACAGGCCGTGCAGGGCCTGGATGCGGCGCCGGCCGCCGATCGGCCACAGCAGGTGCGGGACGATGTCGATCGCCGTCAGGCCGGACGGCGGCCGGTCCGCCTGGGCGCCCTGCCACTGGAGGTAAGCGGCCAGGCGCACGAGCCACGAGCGCACCTGCTCGGGACGGTACGGGTCCCCGTGGGTGGTGCGGGGCGTCAGCCGGGTCGCCGCGGGGATGTAGGCGTCCAGGAGCCTGCGGGTGATCCGCGCCGCCTCGGTGTGCGGATCGCCGGCCGGGTCGGCGCCGAGCAGTTCGGCCGGGTCGGCGCCGGACTCCACGGCGGTCGCGGTCAGCAGCAGCCGCCACGGGGTGGCCAGCGCGGTGTGGACCGCCTTGCCCGCCGGGCCCGACAGGGCGGCGAGGACGCCGTCCCGTCCCGCCCGGTGCGGGTGGTCCTCCGGCCAGCGGGCGCGCAGGTAGGTGTCGATCTGCTCGATGGTCAGGTCGTGCAGGTGGACGCGGACCGCGCCGTCGAGCCCGGCCTGCGCCTCCGACAGCTCGGCGTGGCGGTCGGCCCGGCAGGTCACCACGGCCGCGCCGGGCCGCCGCCCGGAGAAGTCGCTGTACCGGTTGAGCTCGGTGAGCAGCCCGATCGCGCGGCGGGGCGGGCCGGTGGCGGGGTCGGGGTCCAGCTCGTCCAGGCCGTCCACGACCGGCAGCACCCGGCGGTCCCGCACGAGCCGCTCGGCGTCGCCGGCCGAGAGCCCGAAGTCCTGCGCCAGCTGCTCGCCCAGCCATGACTCGAACGGGGTGCCCGGCGTCCACCGGGCGGCGTTCAGGCGCACCGGCACCATCGCGTGGCCGTCCGCCTGCCCGCCGGACGTCATGAAGGACTCCAGGAGCTGCAGGACGAGCTCGATGGCGAGGACCGTCTTGCCCGCCCCCGACTCGCCCACGACGAGCAGGCGTTTCGAGGGCAGGCCGGTGAAGAAGCGGCCGATCGCGGACAGGCCGTCCGGTGCCTCGTCGTCGTCCCGGGGGAGTTCGGCGTCCCGCCCGAACGAGACCGGTGCGATGCTGTAGCCGCCGAGCAGGCCTTTGCGTGCTCTGTCCTCCTCGCGGACCACCCGGCGCGCCAGCAGTTCCACGGCCTGGTCCGGCTCGGCGCGGACGATGGTCGTCCCCGCCTGGACCATCGCGCCGACCGTCACGTGCGCCTCCGATGCGCTCCTCTGCGCCACCGGTTCGTCCCGCACCGCGGGTTCTTCCCGCGGCGCCGGCTCCCGCGGTGCCGGTACCCGCGCCGCCGGCTCCTCCGGCTCCGGGCCGGTGGAGGAACCGGCGAGCACGTCCCTGGCCGCCCGCCAGCGCCGGAGTTCCCCGGGGATCAGCTCGGCCGGATGGTCGCCGTTGCGGAGGCAGGCGGTGACGAACGCCTTCACGAAGTCCCAGCGGGGCAGCTTGCCGGCCTGCCGCAGGACGTGCGACGTCGTGCTCTTGGGCAGCGCGTCGATGGTGGTCCCGTCGGAGGAGACGGTCTGGCCGCCGAGGGCGCGGAGCCTGCTCAGCGACGGCTCGCCGGCCCACCGCCGGAGCAGCACGAGCGACTGGACGAAGTCCTCCGTCGTGCCGCCCTCGCGCGGGCCCGGGGGAGTCGGTGGATCGGACCGGTCCGTGGTCATCGCCGCTCCGTCCTCACCAGCGACCACTCGAACTCCGCCCTGCCGCGCCTTCGCCACCGGCCGCGCTCCCGGACGGTGCCCTCCAGGGTCTGCACATGGCGCGATTCCATCAGGAAGTTGCGCGCCTCGTCGACGTCGACCAGCTCGCGGCCGACCGCGATGGGAACGAACCCGTGCTTGGGGATGTACACCCACCGGCCGCGATCCCAGTCATAGGGGTCGAACCAATGGTGGCGGACCGTGCCCGACACCTGTGTCTCCGATCCCGTCCGGGTCAGCGTGAACGAGCCCTCCGAGCGCAGCAGGCTCATCCGGCTGACGTAGAACAACTCGGTCCCGATGAACGCGTTGATCCGGGCGTCCCAGTGGTCGCGCACCCAGGTCGAGGAGCCGTCGCCCAGCTTCCTCGCCTCCCGTTCGAGCTGCCGCTCGAACCGGCGGTGATTCTTGCGCTCGGCCCGCCGGATCGCCTTGAACGAGCGCAGCCAGCGCAGCGACAGCGTCCGGGAGGCGCCGGCGCCGTCCATGAAGTGCTCCAGGAAGTCGCCCGCGATCGGGTGGACCCGCCTGCCCTCGTCGATGATCGAGCGGAACAGCGCGACCAGCTCCGGGGCGGGCCTGTCGGTCCGCCGCCGGAACCCGCGAAAGAACATGCCTAGGGACATATCTGCTGGTAAGGCTCGTCCGGGATGTACCGCTTCCATTCGGCGCGGCTGAGCGATCGGCCCGCGCCCGCGCAGACCGTCCCCGGGGGGTCGGCGGGCACGGCGACGTCCCAAAGCCGCACCTTCTGGTCGTTGCCCACGCTGGCGAGGGTGCGCCCGTCCGGGCTGTAGGTGAGGGCCGTGACCGATCCGGTATGGCCCGTCAGCGGCGGCCCGATCTGGCGGTGTGTCCGCAGGTCCCACAGCCGCACGCTCTCGTCCAGCGAGCCGGTGGCGAGGACGGTGCCGTCCGGGCTGAAGGCGGTCGTGTAGACGGCGTCGGTGTGGCCGGTGAGGGCGGCTCCGCTCTCGCGGCGGCGCGCCACGTCCCACAGCCGCACGGTGCCGTCGCCCGGCGAGGTGGCGAGGGTTCCGCCGTCCGGGGAGAACGTCAGGTCGACGGCGAAGCCTCCGCCGACCGCGTTCGGCAGTGCGCGCCCTGTCTGGCGGCGGGCGGCCACATCGAAGAACCGGACGGCGCGGTCTTCGCCCGCGATGGCCAGCAGGGTGCCGTCGGGGCTGAACGCCATCGTCTCGATCGAGTCGGCGCCGCCCGGGACTGTGATGCGGGGGCCGACCTCGCGGCGGCCGGCGAGGTCCCAGAACCCGATGACGCCACCGGTGCGGAAGGCCATGAGCCGGCCGTCGGGGCCGAGGTCGATGGCCCAGCCCTCCTTGCCCGTGTCGACGGGCGGGCCGATCTGGCGCTGGGTCGCGGTGTCCCACACCCTGATGACGCCGTCGGCGCTCACCGTGGTGAGCGTCCTCCCGCCCGGCGCGAAGCCGATCTCGAACACCGTGTTCTGACCGGACGGCGGGCCGCCGGGTTCCAGGCGGTCCCCGATCTGGCGCTGGGTCGCCACGTCCCACAGCCGTGCCGCGCGGTCGGCCTCCGTCGTGCCGGGGGCGCCAGCGCCGGGACCCGGGGCTGCGAGGGTCTTGCCGTCCGGGCTGAAGGCGACGGCGGACAGGCTGGGCATCGTCGTGCCGAGCTGCCGGTGGACCCGGGCGTCCCACAGCCACGCTTCGGCTTCCGCGCCGATGGCCACCAGGGTCCTGCCGTCCGGTCCGTACTCCACCGCGCGGACGGGAAGCCGCTGGTCGTTCAGCGCCGGGCCCACCTGCCGGTGGGCGACGGTGTCCCACAGCCGGAGGAAGCCGTCCTCTCCGGCGGTGGCGAGCCTCGTGCCGTCCGGGCTGAAGGCCACGCTGGAGAAGGGGCGTCCGTCGCCGGGGCCGCGGAGCGCGGCGCCGATCTGCTCGCGAGTGGCGATGTTCCACAGCCGGACGGTCTTGTCCCTGCTCACGGTCGCCAGGGTCGTCCCGTCCGGGCTGATGGACAGGTCGTCGATGTCGTCGGAGTGGCCGGTGAACGCCTTTCCGGCCCGGCGCCGCGTCGCGGTGTCCCAGAGCCGCGCGGTGCCGTCGGCCCCGGCGGTGATCAGGTGCTTCCCGTCCGGGGTGAAGGCCACCGCGCGGATGGCGTGGCCGCCGGACTTCGTGTCGGGGGTGCCGAGGGTGGGGCCGATCTGCTCGCGGGTGGCGACGTCCCACAGCCGGGTGGTGCCCTCGTAAGTCGAGGTGGCGAGCATCCGTCCGTCCGGGCTGAACGCCATGGCGTGCGCGAACCCGAGCAGCTCGTCGGGATCCTCGGTGTTCAGCGGACCGCCCGACGGTTTTCGCGTGGCCACGTCCCAGAACCGGACGGTCATCTGGCAGAGCACGGCCAGGGTCTTCCCGTCGGGGCTGAAGGCCACGTCGAAGCCCGCGATGCAGCTGCTCCCCCGCTGGGTGATCGGGCCGCCGAGCCGCCGGCGCCTCGCGGTGTCCCACAGCTGCACGACGCCGGTGTCGCCCCTCCCGATCGCGATGACCGAGCCGCGGGGGGCGACCGCCAGTTCGGTGTCGGAGATGCTCTTGCCGAACCCGGGCAGGACGGCCCGCGCCGGACGCGCCGCCGCGTCCAGCATCCGGTACCGGGCCTCCGGGGTCGGGGCGATCCGCCACGCCGCCACCGCGAGCAGGGCGGAGAGCACCGGGTCGTCGGCGATCTCGCTCTGCGCCGCCAGCTGGCGCGACACCGCGAGGCCGCGCTGCCGGTCGGCGTCGCCCGCGGCGTCGACCGCGGCGACGGCGGCGATCACGGCCGCCGCCGTCAGGACCGCCAGCCCCGCCATGACCGTGCGGCGCAGGCGGCTCGCCCGCCTGGCGGCCGACGCCGACGCCGCGACGAACCCCGTCACGGTGGAGCCGGGCGGCGGGAAGCTGTCGGGGTCGCGCTCCCAGCGCTGCCGCACGTCCCCGACCGACAGCAGCCGAGCGCCCCGGTACAGGAACGCGGGATCGCGGTGGTTCTCGGCCCACCGATCGGCGTCCTCGACCAGCCGGTCGTACACCGCCTGCGCGGTCAGGTCGGGTTCGAGCCACTGCCGCAGCGTCGGCCAGCCGGTGAGCAGCACGTCGTGCGCGATCTCGACGCCGTTCTCGTGCAGCGTCAGCAACCGCCGGTCGGCGAACGCCGACAGCAGCGCCTCGACCCGCTCGCGCCGCTCCGCCGAGTCCGCCCCCGCGGCGGCGTGGATCTCGGGCGGGGTGGGGGGGCGCCCCCCCCCCCCCCCCCCCCCCCGCCGCGCGCCTCGATGATCGCGGCGCCGCGCTTGGCGACGGTCGGGATGAAGTCGTTCTCCAGCCAGGCCTGGTCGTTGACCGTCTCGGCGGCGTTCTTGCCGGCGATCTCGGCGTGGAAGATGTC
>NZ_JBDPLY010000058.1:0-15453 GCF_039871695.1 Actinomadura sp. B10D3 | reverse complement strand
GATCCGCAAGGTGACCACGCTGTCGCTCTCGTTCGACCACCGCATCGTCGACGGCGAGCTGGGCTCGCGGGTCCTGCGCGACGTCGGCGACATGCTCGAAGACCCGATCCGCATGCTCGCCTGGAGCCGATAGCCGACGACCGTTCCCAGGGCCAACCGGTTGCATTTGACTGGAATGCTTCGTGCGACTGGCCTCGACCAGGCGCTTTCCACCGGTCTGGAACGCTGGCGCAGGCCGCGGACGATCCATGATCCGGGAAAGGTCATCGCGGACCTGGCGATAACGCTGGCGCAGGGCGGGGACTGCCTGTCCGACATCGCGATTCTGCGGGCCGAGCCGGAGCTGAGGCCGGACCCTCACTCCGGAGCGGGCTCGTGTCTTCCTCACCCGAGCCACCGTGTGTGGGTCAGGGTTATGGCGGCTGCGATGACTCCATCTCATCCCATGGAGTCAGGGGTAGGTGGAGCGTGACCTGGAGGCCGCCGGATGGTGTCGCCGCCAGGTCGATCCGGCCGTGCATGACCGAGATCATCTCCTGCACGATGTGCAGCCCTATACCGGTTCCGGGCAGGTCCTGGAAGGCGGCCGAGCGGTAGTACGGCCGGAGCGCCAGGTCGCGTTCGCCCGGCGGTATGCCCGGCCCCTCGTCGGCGATGCCGATCACGCCGTAGGCACCGTCTCTGCGCGCCGTGATGGTGATCTTTCCGTCGGGCGCGTACTTCTCGGCGTTGCCGAGCACCAGGAGCAGGCACTGTCGCAGCCGTACCGGATCGCCGTACACGGTGATGCCGGACTGTGAGTCGATCACTGTGCGCGCCGCCACCGATGGGACGCCGAGCAAGGTCCTGCGCAGAACAGCGGCGACATCGATCGGCTCGTTCGTCGCGAGGCGCGCTGACGGGTCGGTCTCGGAGAGGAGGACCAGGTCGGTGATGACGTGATACATCATCTCGACCGCGTCATGAATCGCCGTCAGGGAGTCCCTCTCGGTCTCCCCGGCAAGCGTCGGATCGAGGAGTTGGACGTGTCCGTGGATCATGGTGAGCGGGCCGTGCAGTTCATGGTGGGCCGTGGCGACGGCCAATTGCCGCATCCGGTCGAGGTGCCATCTGGCCGAGACGTCCACAACCACGACGGTCTGGAACTCCGAAACCGCGTCGCTCATGACAGGGGAGCACGAGAATTCCACACGGAGGGAGCGTCCGGTGGCCGTGGTCATCTGGACGGTCCCGGGTGAGCCATCGGCCAGGGATGTCATGGTGCCGTCCTCGGCCGTCAGGACGAATAGTTCCTCGGTCCGCCTGCCGATCGCATCCGCCGCCTGCAGACCGGTCATGTCAGCCATCGCAGCGTTCCAGGCGATGACCCGGCCAGGCGGCCGGATGGCCAGGAGCGCGACGCCGCAGTGTTCGACCAGGGCAGAGAGACGAGAGCGTTCCCGCTCCAGCCCATGCGCCTCCCACGCGTCGGCCCAGAAGCCGTCCAGCACCCGGCCCGCGCTGGTCAATGCCTCGCTCATCTCTCGACCGGTGGCTCGGCGGGCCGCGTACCGGCCGTTCGAGCCGGTCCAGCCCAGGAGCAACCGTCCGGCATCGCGTCCGTCCGGGGCACACAGCGAGATCTGCACGGCGGCCCGCCAGCCGTCCGGCAAGTCGTGCCGTGACACTCGTACGGGACGGCCGGAGTCCCTGGGCCCGGCGGGTCGGCGATCAATAGGCGCGATGCCCGCGCGGGACGCCTCGACCGAGACGGGTCCGGACGGCAGCGCTGTGTCGAGTTGCAGCAGGTCGGCGCGCAGGATTCGGCGCAGATCTGCGGCGAGGGAGACCAGGTCCGCCGCGGTGGCCGGACGGACCGCGGTGGGGTTCGGCAGTCGGAGCAGCCGGTGTGCGATGCTCAGGGCGGTCCGCCGGGCGAGATGGGAACCGATGAAATGCACGATGACCCGAAGCAGTGCAAGCACGCCCCAGACCGCCTGGACGGTGCGCGCCGCCCCGAGCGTCAGCATCGCGAACGCGTGGTGGCGGCATGCCGGCCTCTCCGTGCACACAGCCCTCCGCGTCTTCAAGTTCGTCATGGCATCGCTGAGGTCGGACCTTGATCAGGGGTTTCTAGGTGAGGATGGCCTTCGACTGTGTGAACTCCAGGATTCCGAGCGGGCCCAGTTCGCGGCCATAGCCGGACTCCTTCGTGCCGCCGAATGGTGCGGCGATGTTGAATCTTCCGCCGTTCACATAGACTTCGCCGCTGTCGATTCGTCGAGCGACCGCGATGGCTCGCTCCTGCTTGGCGGACCAAACGGCGCCGGACAGGCCATAGCGGGTGTCGTTCGCGATCCGTATCGCGTCGTCGTCGTCCTCGTAGGCGATGATGACGAGAACGGGGCCGAATATTTCTTCTTGGGCGATCGTCATGTCACTGGTGACCCGGTCGAAGACCGTCGGCCGCACGTAGTACCCGCGGGGCTGCCTGGCCGGCTGTTCAGGGCCCCCGGTGAGCAGACGAGCGCCCTCGTCCAGCCCCGTGCGGATGAAGGCGCGCACTTTCTCGCGCTGCTCGGCAGAGATCAATGGGCCGAGGTGAGTGCCCGGCGAAGTGGGGGCGCCCAACCGGACCCTTTCCGCCGCGGACCTGGCCAGCAGGGCGACGCGTTCCACATACCTTGACGGCACAAGCAGGCGCGTGCGGGCAGAGCACGTCTGCCCGGCGTTGCGGAAGCAGTCGGCGACGGCCCTCGGAATCACCGAGTCGAGGTCGGCGTCATCGAGTACGATGGTCGCGGACTTTCCGCCGAGTTCCAGGGTCACCGGCTTGGGTGCCGCCGCGGCCAGCGTGGCGATCCGGCGGCCCGAGAGGGTCGACCCGGTGAACGACACCATGCGGACGAGCGGATGGGAGACGAGTGCCTCGCCGACCGGCGTACCGCGTCCCATGACAATGTTCAGCACGCCCGGGGGAAGTCCCGCGTGGTTCACCGCACGGGCCAACTCGTAGGCGTTCAACGGGGCGAGCTCGCTCGGCTTGATGACCACGGTGCAGCCGGCGGCGAGAGCGGCACCGACCTTGGCTACGATCTGGTAAAGCGGATAGTTCCACGGCGTGATGACGGCCACGACTCCGACCGGCTCGCGCAGTACCAGTGCCCGGTTTCGGCGTTCTTCGAGCGGCAGAGCCGGTAGTGCGTCCGCGTAGCCGCCGAGCATCAGCGCGGGATCGTTGACCTGGACATCGCTCGTCGCGTCGATCGGCATTCCCAGTTCGCCGACAATGGTGTCGGCGATGGTCCCGCTGTTGCTCTGCAAAGCGTCCTGAAGGGCCCGGAGCAGGGAGATCCTCGTTTCAACGGAGGTCGCCGACCAGGAGGGGAAGGCCGCATGCGCGGCGTCCACCGCCGCGTCCACATCAGCGACGCCGCCCGCTGGGACGGTGGCGATGACCTGCTCGGTGGCGGGATTGACGACCGGGATTCGTTCGGTCGACGCGGATGGAATGAAGCTGCCACCGACGAAGATGTCGTCGTGGGCCCGAAGGACATCAGTAGCGCTCACATGCACTCCAACGATTGGTACTACGGCTTTGAAGGCTGCGGCTCGTCAGGGAGTTGCGCCGGGCAGCGGGTTCATGCCGTAGACCTCGTAGTGCTTGACGGTGTACTCCCGCTCAACGAGGAACTCGTCGTCACGGCTGTAGAAGACGGCCACGGACGGGTCGTCACCGGCGAAGCGGCGGATGCTGTCGAGTGAGTCCCACAGGGTGACCATCGTGAACTCGGTCAGGTCGTGGTCGACTTCCCGGCGCAGCATCAGAACACCGAGATTCCCCGCGACCTCCGAATACCCGGGAAGCGCGACCTCGTGCATGTACCGCTCATAGTCCGCAGCCTTGCCGCTCATGGTCCAACCGGTCCAGCTACGTACGACCACGATGCCTCCATCTCATGCAGGGCTGTTCGGCCTCATGCGGGGCCGTTTCGGCGGCGTCCGCTCTCAGCCGCGAAGCGGACGCCGCCTTGCTCCACGGACGAGTGAGGCATGAGGCAGTACACATCGAAACGAACATTCCGTCAACAAGCTGCAATGAAAGAGACGTTCCCGAAGCCCTTCGGATGCGGAACAGCCGCGACGGGCCACGGTTGGCCGGTCAACGCATATGGAACAGTTGCTCACATGAGCGTCGAGGAGCGCATCACCCGGCATGGGGACGAACTCACTGCGGCGGAACGCCGCGTCGCGGAGGTCGTGCTCGGACGGCCCCAGGAGATCGCGTTCGGGACCGTGGCCGGTCTCGCGCGGTTGACCGGAACCAGTGGTGCCACGGTCGTGCGCTTCGCCACCAAGCTGGGTTTCGACGGTTACATCGGGCTTCAGGAGAGCGTCCAGGCCGAACTCTCGGCCCGGCTCGGCCCGGCCGCCGAGCGCATCCGGCGGCCGCCCGAGGGCGACGATCTCGCACGCGCGCTCACCGTCGAGACCGACAACGTCGAAGCGACGCTGAGAGGAGTGCAGAGCCGCACCTTCGGCCAGGCGGTGGCGCTGCTGTCGGACCCGGAGCGGCATGTCTACTTCTGCCCCGGTGACTGCGCCCGAGGTGTGGCGTCGCTCACCGTGGACCAGCTATTCTCGCTGCGCCCCGGCGTCACCCTCATCGAGGGCAACCAGCTCCAGGTCGGGCGGCAACTCGCGCGGACGGAGCCCGGCGACGTCCTGGTCGCGATCGACTTCCATCGCTACGACCGCTGGGTGCTGCTCGCCGCCGGCTTGAGCCGACAGCGCCAGGCGAAGGTCGTCGCGCTGACCGACAGCCGGATCGGCCCGCTCGCACGCACGGCCGACCTGACGTTCCCGGTCAGCGTCGCCGGCGCCGGGCCGTTCGACAGCCAGGTGGCGACACTCGCGTTGCTCAACGCCCTGGTGGCGGCGGTCGCCGGCAAGCGCCGGGAGACGGCCGCGAAGCATCTGGAGGCGGTCGAGGATCTCTGGCAGACGATGGGCGCCCTCACCGACGGCGAATAGCCTTCCGAAACGAATATTCTGGCGGCGCCTTGCCGTGAAACGTTCGTGCCGTTAGCGTGTGAGGCGCCGGTACGAAACCGGCGGCAGGTTCTCTCAGGATCGAGGACGGCGCGATGCACGCGGACGCGGTGGTCATCGGCGCGGGCATCATCGGCTGCGCCGTGGCGTTCGAACTGGCCCGCGGTGGTCGCGAGGTCGTCGTCGTGGACGCCCTGGCCGCCGCCGGCGGGGGCTCAACAGGCGCCTCGTCGGCGATCATCCGTTTCCACTACTCCGGCCGCGACAGCGTCACCGCCGCCTGGGAGTCCTACCACTGGTGGACTCGATGGGAGGACTACCTCGGGGCCGAGGACGGCCGTGGCAACGCGCGGTTCATCCGGACCGGTGGACTCGTACTCGACGCGCCGGGCACGGACTCGTCCCCCGTGCTGAAGCTGCTCGGCGAGGTGGGGGTTCCCTGCGAGAAGCTCACAGCGGACGAGATCCGGGTCCGCTTCCCGGCCATCGATCCGGCCGGCTATGGTCCGCCGGCTCCGATCGACGATGACCGGTTCTGGCGGCCCGCCGAAGGGGAGCTCCGCGGATACTTCACACCGGACGCGGGCTATATCGACGACCCCCAACTCGCCGCCCACAACCTCATGGCAGCCGCCCGCCTTCACGGCGCGAGGTTCCTCTTCCGCGAACGCGTCACCGCGGTGACACGGAAGGACGATCGCGTCGGAGGGGTCGTCCTTGCCTCGGGACGGAGCATCGACGCCCAGGTGGTGGTCAATGTCGCCGGGCCGGCGTCCGACCCCATCAACCGGCTCGCCGGGGTGACGGGTGACATGCGGGTTCGCAGCCGCCCGCTCCGCGTCGAAACGCACACCATCCCCGCTCCGCGCGACTTCGCCATCGACGGGGGCGGCGTTTTCGTCACCGACCATGACCTTGGCTCGGCCTTCCGTCCCCAGGCAGGCGGCCTTGTCCATATCAGCAGCATCGAGCCCGAATGCGACCCGCTCGAATGGGTGGACGATCCAGAGAGTTTCGGCTCTGAACCGAGCATGGCCGTCTACGAACGACAGGTCTACCGGGTGGCCCGCCGGCTTCCCGAGCTCGCGGTTCCCGCCCGGCCGAACGGACTCGGCGCTCTTTACGACGTCACCCCTGACTGGACCTCGATCTTCGACCGAAGCCTGCTCCCCGGCTTCTATCTCGCGTGCGGCACAAGCGGCAACGGCTTCAAGCTCGCCCCCGTGGCGGGCCACCTCATGGCCACGCTCATCAACGCCTGCGAAACGGGCCACGATCATGATCGCGACCCGGTCCAGGTGAACTGCCGCGCCACCGGGAACAGCATCGACCTGGCCGCATTCTCACGACTCCGGACACTCGACCACGACCACCCGAACAACGTCCTCGGCTAGTGTTCTGTGCCTGAAACTCGTTGTAGACCAGGTGCCCTCCAAGGGCACGGCCTTGTCGATCGCGGCCAGCGCGCCGCTCGGGCGGATTGTGGTAGAGGCCGACGACGTCCATCACCTTCCCTCGCGAACAGCGGGTCGGTGGAGATCTTGAAGGTGCGTGGCGCCGGGCGGGGTCTGTTCCAGGGTGAGCGTGACCACCTCCTGGACTTTGTCCAGCAGGATCGAGGGTGGACGGTGGGGCTCACCGGCCAGCCCGGCCAGGCCGTGCTCGATGAACCGGCGGCGCCACTTGGCCACCGTCGGCGGCGAGACATCCAACTCGGCGGCCACATGCGTGTGGAAGGCACCGGGCTGGGCGCATGCCAGCACGATCCGGCACCGGGTATCCGCCTGCGTCGAGGTCGCCGCCCGAGCCCCACGCGCCAACTCCGCCCGCGACAAGCAGAGCGGGCCGCCAGCCGTACGCTGGGAGGACCAGAACGATGTGCGAGCCTGCTTCGAGTGCCGGGACCGGCGCCCCGACGGTGAAACCGGGCATCCCCGGCCACTGTCCCGGTCACGCGGTCGCGATGATTCCCGGCCACTGCCGTGCCGTGGGCAAGTGGGTTGACAGGCCGCAGGTGATTGTCGTGGTCGATCTCGGGACGGGTCAGACGTCCAGGGGGCGCCAAGCGGAGCCGTCGCCGTCCCGGCGGACCTGCCCGAAGACCGTATCGGCGAAATGGATGCCAAAGCCGATCGTGTCAGGCTCTTCCAACTCGGCAAGGAGATGCTGACGATGCTCGGCGGACTGGGCACGGTCATGGTCGTAGAGGCAGGACCATTCGGGGTGGTCCACCTGGATCGGTGAATGCAGGGCGTCGCCGAAGGCGATCAGCCGGGTTCCGCCCCCGGTGATGACATACTGCGTGTGCCCGGCCGTGTGACCACCGGTGATCTGGACCCGCAAGCCAGGGAAGACCTCCTGCCCGTCCGTCACCGTACGCACGCGCGGTGTCAGCGCGGTGGCCTCCTCCTCGGTGATGCCCTGCGCAGATAGGTCGCGTTCGGCCCATTCCGGTTCGGCCACCAGATACTCGGCCTGGGTGAAGACAGGCTGGTCACCGCCCGGAGCGGGATGCCAGGCCCAGCCGAGGTGATCGATATGCAGGTGGGTGAAGGCCACTGCCTCGATCTCTTCCGGCCTGCGGCCGAGCTTGGCCAGACTGTCCAGCAGCGCGCCACCGTGAACGGCGCCGTTGGGGCTTCCCGGTTCGGCTGGCAGTGTCACCGGCCCCCACCCGGCATCGATCAACAGTGCGCGGTCGCTGTTCTCCACCAAGAGCCCACCGATACTCGCCACCAGATGACCGGAGGCATCCAGGTACTCCGGGTGGGCGGCCCAGACTTCATCCGTGGTGTCCGGCAGCCAGCTGCGCGGCCTGCCCTGGATAGCGCCGTCCGGCACGAAGGACACCCTCGTGTCGCCCAGCCATACCGAGCGGATCCGCGCTGGCCGCCGCAGCCGCTCGTCCTGGTCGACCGCCGAGTTCGCCATGGTCGCGTTTCCCTTCTTCGGGGTCAGGTCATCGCCGCATCGTCGGCGGCCAGGCCACCATAAGGATCAAGCTTGAAACAGTCAAACTTGAAATATTTCAGGTTTAAATGTGCTGACTTGATGGACTTGCTAGGATGAGGCACATGACCACGTCCCCAGAACCGCCGGCCATCGCCGAGCGGGAACTGTGCGGCCTGGTAAACGGACTGGCCCAGCAGATCGCCGGCCACGTACGCGAACGCGCGGTCAGCTTGGGTCTCACTCCGGCCCAGGCGACCGCGCTGCGGGAGATGACCGGACCGATGACCATGCGGGAGCTTGCCGAACGCATGAGCTGCGAGCCCTCCAACGCAACCTTCATCGTCGACAAGCTCGAAAAACGGGGCTTGATCGAGCGCCGAGCGCACCCCACCGACCGTCGCGCCAAGCAACTCGTCCTCACCACGGAGGGCCACGCCCTCCGTGAGCGGCTCCTCGAACTCCTCGTCCAGGACTCACCGCTGGCTCGCCTCACCATCCGGCAGCAGCGCGCCCTTCAGAACCTGCTCGAACAAGCCATCGTGCGTTCATGAGTGACGCCGACACACTCTGTCGGCCCCAGTCGGAGCAACGCGACCCCTTCCGGCTCGGCGCTCATCGCCCAGGCTGGCAACGAGCATGAGGTCGCTCTGGTCATATCGCGGCTCCCGGGGCCAGGACGGCCGCAACCGTGACGCTCGGGCAGCATGTACATCGCGACAGAGTAGGAGCGTCCGTAGCTGCAGACCATGCACCGGCGCTAAGTCGATGTTTGGTGCTTAAGCAGGGCATCGCCACCTCCACGCTGTCTGGGCGGCCTGCAGTTCCACAGAGGGGCTGCACTCTGCAGCCCCTGAACCGGCCGCTCCTCGCACGCCGTCGGTGGGTCCGGCGGAGAAGGGGCTGCCTGGGTGTTGCCGAGGACCTGCGCGAGTCTGCATGCCGATTTGAAACGTTCGTTACTAATGAAGTACGGTGATCATCATGTCGCGGGCGCGGGAGTTCGACGAAGAGCGGGTGCTCGAGGCCGCCATGGAGGCGTTCTGGGTGCACGGGTACGCCGCCACATCCGCGCAGGCCCTGGTGGACAGCACCGGATTGGGGCGCAGCAGCCTCTACAACGCCTTCACCAGCAAGCACCAGCTATACCAGCTGGCGCTGCGCCGGTATCTGGAGCGCAACACCGAGGCCGATATCGCGCTGCTGGATGAGCCCGGGCCGGTGAAGGAGCACATCCGGGAGTTGATGCTCGGGGTGATCGACGCCGAACTCGGCGATCCCGGACGGCGGGGATGCCTGGCGGTGAACGCCGCGATCGAACTGGCAGGCAAGGATGAGGAGGTCACCGCCATAGTGCGGCGTACCTTCGCCCGGGTTGAGGGGGCGTTGACGGCGGCCCTGGAACGTGGCCAGCGAGACGGTGAGATCACTGCCGAGCGTAGCGCGAGCGCGCTGGCGCGGTTCGTCCTGAACGCCGTCTATGGACTGCGCGTGCTCGGCAAGACCGCCACCGACCGACGGCAACTGGTGGAGGTGGTGGACGCGACGGTGGGCACCCTGTGAGGTAGAACGCGATTTTTTTTTACCCTCAATTTCGAACGATCATTACAGATGGAGATCATCATGTCCCTGTCAGGAAAAGCACTCATGGTGACCGGAGCGAGCCGGGGGATCGGTCTGGCCATCGCCACCGGAGCGATCGCCCAGGGCGCCCGGGTGGCTGGAGTGGCCCGCACGATCAGCCCGGAGCTCAAGGCCGCCGGAGCGCACCCGGTCCCGGTGGATCTGGCCACCGGCGAAGGCCCGGGTGAGGCGGTACGCCAAGCCGTCGACATGCTCGGCGGCCTCGACGTGTTGATCAATAACGTGGGCGCCTTCGACGCGCGGCTGGACGGGTTCGGCGCGATCACCGATGCGCAGTGGCAGCACACCTTCGAAGTCAACTTCTTCTCCGCCGTACGCGCGATCCGCGCCGCCCTGCCGTCCCTGCTGGAACGCCAAGGAGCGATCGTGAACGTCTCCTCGATCCGCGGGCGCTTTCCCCAGCCCCCGACGGTCGACTATGGGACGTCCAAGGCCGCGCTGACCAACCTGGGCAAGGCACTGGCCGAGGAACTCGGGCCGCGCGGCGTGCGGGTCAACAGCGTCTCGCCGGGGCCGACCCGCACTCCGGCCTGGGAGAGCGAGACCGGCATCGGGGCCACCTTGGCGGCGGCCAACGGCACCACCGTCACCGAACTCCTGGCCGGCTTGCCGGCCAAGGCGGGCTTCAACACCGGGCGGCTCACCGAACCGGACGAGGTCGCCGCCCTGGTGCTGTTCCTGGCCTCCGGACAGGCACGCAACATCAACGGCGCCGACTACATCATCGACGGCGGCCAATCCAAAACGGCCTGACAAGGCCCCGGTCCCACCGGCCGTCACTCCGACCACGTTGGCCCTGACCTGCAGCGGTTTCTTTTTCTTGCAGGTCAGGGCGGGGCCATCACGCCATCAGCAGAGCACCACCAACCACAACGCCCCTCGTACGGCCCAGACAGCCGGCCGTACGAGGGGCGTTTCGATTACCCGAACACCGACATGCTCGGGCCAATCGGACACGACAAACAGCGGGCCAGGAAGCGACGCTCAGCCAGTCACGTCACATACCGCCCAGACCACCGCGCGGGAGCGCAGGTGATCTAGACGGACGCAGTCCCCGAGGAAGGCTTTCGATAACACCCATGGCCCGGGCGTCTTCTTGAACGGCACGGCTCGCGAGGTCCATCCGATGGCTCCCGCGCGAGCCTGACGGACTCGTTGAGGTGATCCCTCCGGTGTCCAGGCACGACCAGTACTAGGCGGGCTACTTGTGCCGCTCGTAGTACCGGGCGGCCTTGGCGCGGTTGCCGCAGCCGCGCATCGAGCACCAGCGGCGCCTGCGGCTGGCATCCAGGAACAGCCAGCCGCAGTCGCCGCCCGCGCAGATCGAGACTTTGTCCGCCTGCGCTGAGGACAGCAGTTCCGCGGCCGAGCGCACCACCGGCCAGAGCATCCGGGCAGGGGGCTCGGGTTCGGCGTGGGGCCAGCCCCAGGTCAGCCCGGCCCCGGCCGGATACAGGACGGCACGGCCCATGGCCTCGGCCAGCACCTCGTTGATCCGTTCGAGATCCCCTTCGGTCGGCTCACCTCTGAACGTGCGGAACAACGCCTCCCGCAGTGCCAGCGCACGGCCGAGCGTTCCGCCATCCTCGACGGCGCGGTCCAGGAGCCGTCCTGCCTGCTCATCGTCGAGCACCTCGGCCTGCAGGGCCCACGCCACCAGGTCGCCGTAGCGCTCCAGATGTTCGACAGGCCGCTCGGCCAGGTGCCAGCTCACGGTGTTCACGAAGTCGAGGCAGAGCGCACCGCCCACGAAGGAGAACGCGAAGCCCACCGAGTCTCACCACCAACCCTGAGTTGACCGGTTATAAGTCCAAATCTTACTGTCTAACCACTCATATCCTTCTGAAGGGTTAGAATGTGAACCGCGACTTCCGCAAGCTCTGGGCAGGGCAGACGGCTTCCCTCTTCGGCTCCCAGGTCACCGAGCTTGCGCTGCCGCTCACTGCGGTCATCAGCCTGCACGCAACGGCGGCGCAGGTCGGGTTGCTCGGCACTGCCCGCTGGCTCCCCTGGGCCCTGCTCGCCCTCTGGGCCGGAGCGTGGATCGACCGGAAGCGGAGGCTTCCCGTGCTGATCGCGGCCGACGCCGTGCGTGCCGTCCTGCTGGCCGGGATCGTCGTCCTCGCCGTGCTGGACCTGCTCACAGTCCCGCTGCTGCTCGCCGCCGTGTTCGCGTTCGGTACGGCCACGGTGCTGTTCGAGGTGAGCTACCAGTCGTACGTTCCCTCGATCGTCACGCCCGCGCAGCTGGTGGGCGCCAACAGCCGGCTGACCGCGAGCCAGTCCACCGCGCAGGTCGGAGGGCCGGGTGTCGGGGGAGTCCTCGTCCAGCTGATGACGGCTCCGATCACGCTGGTCGTCGACGCGGTGACCTTCGCGCTGTCCGCGCTGAGCCTGCTCCTGATCCGGACGCGCGAACCACTGCCCGAGCCGCCCGCGACCCGGAAGGGCCAGATCCGCGAGGGCCTGCGGGTCACCTTGGGAAACCCGCTGCTGCGTGCGCTGATCGGCACGGCGGCCTCGTACAACCTGTTCTCGAACTGGATGGTGGTGCTGTTCCCGCTCTTCGCCATCCGCGTTCTGGGCCTCGGCGCCGGCGCGATCGGCCTGATCCTGTCCACCGGGGCGATCGGGGCACTGGCCGGCTCCATCCTGGCGAGCCCCGTCACCCGACGGCTCGGCGTCGGCCGCGCAGTTCTCTGGCCGATCGTGATCGAGGTGCTGGCCCTGATGCTCGTCCCGCTCGCTCCCGCGGGGTCCGCGGTGACCATCCCGCTGCTCGTCACCGCCTTCCTGTTCAACGGCATGGGTGTGGCCCTGTCCAGTGTGGTCGCCACCAGCGTCCGCCAGGCGGTCACTCCGCCTCCCATGCTGGGCCGGATGACCGCGACCTACCGGACCATCTCCTTCGGCGTCGTCGCCGTTGGCACGTTCCTCGGCGGCCTCGCCGGCGAGTGGCTCGGTCTGCGCACCGGTGTCGCCGTCGGAGCCACCGGCCTGGTCACCTCTGTGATCTGGGTGGCCGCCTCACCGCTGCGCCGCATGCGCGAGATCCCGGCTCCTCAGGATTCATGGGCGCGGCAGGCGTCCAGCGGGGATGCCAGCTGTCGCCCGGACAGCGTGGAGCGAACGGCGAGTTAGGCCTACGGGGAAGTTGTCACTGCGGGGTGGCGAATCGGTTGAGAGAGGAGAACACGATGGCCGTCGGGCGCGTGTTCATCGCCCGAACTGCGGGCTACTGCTACACGCTCGACCAGGCCCGGGCCGTGTTGAAGGCGGCCCAGTCCTCGCAACTGCACGCCTACGTCGTGGTCAGTCTGCTGACCGGCGTCCGCACCGAAGAGGCCCGGCGCTGCGGTGGGCGCACGTCGTGGCGTGGGTCGACGACGCGGCCGAGTGGCGGTCGGTGGCCAAGGCGGGTTTCGACCGCGACGTGTTCGCCGTCTACGTGTGGCGGTTCGTGCGCGCTGGCGGCGATACCAAGACCGACAAGTCCCGCCGGACGCTGCAGCTGCCGAGCCAGGCCGTAGACGCCCTGCGCAGGCATCACACGATCACGTCCACTGGAGTGGTGTAAGAGTTGATCTTCGCGTGATCCTGTTTCTGCAGGTTAAGCGGTGAGTCTCGCTGGTCGATCTCGGGGTCGGGTGTGTTGCCCTCGACCACTCGAAGGCGGGCTTTGGCCAGGAACTCCAGGCCCATGTAGCGGCGGGCCTCGGTCCATTCGTCGGTCTGCTCCATCAGGACGGCGCCGACGAGGCGGACGATCGCGGCCCGGTCGGGGAAGATCCCGACCACGTCGGTGCGCCGACGGATCTCCTTGTTCAGCCGCTCCTGGGGATTGTTCGACCAGATCTGCCGCCAGATCTGCCGAGGGAAGCCGGTGAAGGCCAGCAGATCGGATTCGGCCTCGGCCAGGTGCTCGGCCGCGTCGGGGTGCTTGGCCTCCAGCGGGGCGACGACCCGGGCGTGCTGGGCGTGGACCTCCTCGGCGGCGGGCTGGTCGAAGATGGTCCGCACCAGCGTCGCCACCCACGGCTGCGCCGACTTGGGCACCCTGGTCAGCAGGTTGCGCAGGTAGTGCGTGCGCGCTTGGGGATCGCCAGCTCCACGGTGCGGGCGCGGGTGTCCCAGTCCCGGACCCGGTAGCCGTTGCGGCGGTTGACCCGCTCGTCCGAGCGGGTCCCATAGTCGGCGCCGCAGACCGCATCGGCCTCGGCCGACATGAGCGCCTCGGCCATCGTCTTGACCATCGACCGCAACACGTCGGGCTCACACGCCCTGATCTGCTCGGCCAGCCAGCTCGAAGGGTCCACACTGTTGTCCACGGCCATCGCGTTCCTCTCCTTCTGATCTTGGTCGATTAGAAGGATCACGCGATGGCCGTCTCACGTCACGACGCCACGCCCTCTGACCAGGTCAAACTCATACCCACCTCCGTGGACGCAACCGGCCTCTGCACCGCGACGGTTTAAGGACGGGTTCTAACGTTCGTCTCAGGTTCGCTCGGTAGGAAGTAGGCATCCAGGTAAGCGATGCAACCCGCATGTAGGAGGCTAGTGATGGCAGTCGACGCAGCGCCGTCAGGGAAAGCGCCGCCCGGGCGGTTTAGGTTCGGGACGGCCACCAGGTCGTTGGCGACGGCGTTCGCTGTCGCCGCCCGCGGGTCGCACGCCGACCACAGTGCGGCGCCCGCCGCGGCCGGCTCGCACAACGCGCACGCGGGCGGGTTGTCAGCTCCACCACAGCCGCTGCGCGCCGGCGAGCGGTTCCTCGACCTGACAAACACCTGAAGAGAGACTGACATGAAGTCCATGGGACGCCGCGGCTTTCTAGCCGCTGCCACGGCACTTGGCGCTGGTGCCGGCTTGTCCGCGTATGCCGCCGTTTCGGCAGCGGACGGGAACAAGACTCCGGACAAGACTCCGGACATTGCATCGCGAGACCGGGACCTGCCCTTCATCGGCACGGAGGAGACCTTTTCGACTCCCACGTTGTTGAAGCTGAACTCCATCAATCAGGATCACATAGCTCTCCTGCTGAAGTACATAAGCGTGGATCGAGTGATGTTCGCAACCGACTACCCGTTCGCGGACATAAAGGAGCAGACTGACTGGTTCCGCGGAGTCGATTTGCCACGCGAAGCCAAGGAAAAGATTGCTTTCCGAAATGCAGAGAAACTGTTCAGAATAAAAGTGCCCGTGAAGTGACGCGCCAGCGTCGGCAGAAGTGGAGAATGCTTTGGCTGTAAGGCGAGAGTGCAGCCAAAGTATGCGATGCGCGGCTGCCGCATCACGTGGGTCTTCATGCAACGTTGATCCTGGCTCTGAGCTGATTCCATCCTGATCTTGCAGATCACAGGCTGATCGTGGGCCGCGCGGCGCGTCGGTAATCGAAAGAGCTCGTGGTAGGTCGAGGTTTGCGACCACCTTGACCACCAGGAGCTCCTATTGATGTTCTATCGTGCTGCGCTGGATCTGTCCCCCTCGGCCCGCGGGTTCGTGGCCGACCTTGTCCGCAGGCATCGAACGATGCTCGGGTCTCGGTGGCGGCGGTTGCCTCCGGGCCGTCAGGCGCTGCTTTCTTGTCGGGACGGCGGGATTTGAACCCACGACCCCTTGACCCCCAGGCACACCAGACCAGTCGATCAAGGTCGATGGAAGTCGATCGGGGAGCCTCTCACCTGCGAAAGCACCCTAGGGGCAGGGCGAATGCGTTCTCAGGTAGTGAGATCGAGTAGTTGAAGTGCGTGGTCGGGGTGTGCTCGGTAGTGGTCGTTGGCGGCGGCGATGTTGGTCCAGCCCATGAGGTCGGCCAGGGCGATGGCCA